>JAQXBQ010000175.1 GCA_029252325.1 Akkermansiaceae bacterium | reverse complement strand
TGATCATGAGGAGCTATTTGATAAATTAAGGCTGATGAATGAGCAACTCAGCATGACTTCGATCAGCAAGGCAAAGAAGTTGCTGAATTCCTCATGTGTGTGAGCCAGTCTCTCATGCTTTATTCACACCTAAGAAATGAGGATAAACAATATATTGCCGTTGGCTGGCTGATAGTTCAGACTGTACTATGTGAATATATTTACCTCCCTCATCTTTGTTTTCGCCCTGTTGCTTGTAGGCGTTTGTCAGGCTGAAACAAAGACCGAACACTGGCCAAACGGGCAGAAGATGTTGGAAGCCAACCTCAAGGACGGCCAGCTACACGGGCGGACGACTAGGTGGTATGCGAATGGGCAGAAGAGGGACGAACAAAACTACAAGAACGCCAACCAACACGGGCTCGAGATAAACTGGCGTAAGAACGGGCAGAAGTGGCATGAAGTCAACTTTAAGGACGGCGACCAACACGGGCTCGAGATATACTGGCATAAGAACGGGCAGAAGTGGCATGAAGTCAACTTTAAGGACGGCGACCAACACGGACTCGAGACCAGGTGGTATGGGAACGGGCAGAAGAAGGGCGAAGCCAACTTTCAGGATGGCAAGCTCATGACTTCAACAGTATGGTTGCCCGATGGTTCAAAGTGTCCGCTCTCTAATGTAAGGGACGGAAATGGCGTATTGTTTGATTACGATAAAAACGGAAAGAAGTGGTCGAAAACCAACTACAAGAACGGCGAGGAGCACGGGCTGTCCACTGAGTGGAATGAGAACGGCAACGTAATAAACAAGACCAACTACGTGAACGGCGAGAAGGTTGCTGATTTGGACGATGCCACAGTCATGAACCTCAAGCAAATGTTCCTCCTCCTTTATGAGTATGCTCTGGACGACGGCAAATATCCTGACGACTTGGAAGTTCTGCATAAAACAAACTCTCATATCGATCCTAATGAATTGGACGAGCTAAGCAGCTGCAAGATTGACGACAAGAAAACCAAGCTCATTTACTACCCTGGCTTCCGCACTGCTTCTCCAGCAAATGTGATACTCATGCATACGCCAAAACCCATCGACGGAAAAATGGCTTACCTCAGAAACGATGGTAGTGTCAAAACAGTGGCTGCAGAGGAATTCGAGGAGCTGCTGAAGGCTCAACAATAGCCCCTATCTCAATCCATCCAGCGGGGTTTTGCCCTGCACCTTGGTTTTCTTCCTACCGTAGTAGTCTGGTTTGTTTGTCTGGGCCTTGCCCGTGGTGCGCCCAGCCTTGTCCTTGAACGTGGTAGTTTGCCTACCGTAGTAATCTGGCTTCTGGCTTTCCGATGAGCCGATCACTCTGCCACGGCTGTCTTTATATACTGTCTTCACCCTGCCGTAGTAGTCGGGTTTGCTTATTTCAGCGGTGCCTATGGTTCTTCCACGGCTATCTTTGTAGACGCTTTTCTTTCTGCCGTAGTAGTCGGGTTTACTTGTTTCAGCCGTGCCTGTGGTTCTTCCTCGGCTATCTTTGTAGACGCTTTTTTTCCTGCCGTAATAATCAGGTTTCTCGGTAATGATCTCCCCTGTTTTACTGCCGCTGCAATCTTTGGTGACTGACTTCTTCCTGCCGTAGTGGTCCTCCTTTTCGGTGACGATGGACTGGTCTGCCAGCAATGCTGTTACACTGATGACGAAGGACAAGGCTGTGATGATCGATTTACGCTTCATACGTATACTTAGTCGTTGCAACGATGCTAAATATTCAGATTTATTTTCAATCACGTAAAAAGGGGCCGGGCTAATATTTGTTACGTAGATCATTGGAGTTAATTAGCTTGTGAATGCTAGCACACTCAAATATTAGCGATCTAGTTACTGATTAAGTTACTAATTACGCAGAGGCAAGCTACCCTACCCCTATCTCCGAGCTCTCATCACGAGGCCTCTGGAGTAGTGTCCTAATCGTCACACTACACTCCTCTAACATTGGCACCAATTCTGCTAAGACAATGACATGCCCTCATTTTTCTATCTACTCGGCCTCCTCTCTCTGAACTTCCTTTGCTGGCACTTATTTGCATGGCTAGCTAGCTTTGCTTACTGAGGGAGGTACTGATGGAGGCTTTTGACTCCCTGCCCAGCTATCGTTGGGCTCTCATCTCCAGCGCTCTGGAATCTTCAGGCTATAGCTTGATTCCAGGAACTGGAGGCTTTGCAGGATGCTCTGGTGCTTCGCCTCATCATAGGGCTTACCAGCCTTCTTGTGGTCAACGAGCTCTTTGAGCTGTGGCAGCTCATACATGCCTAGTTGGTAGAAGTTCCCCCATGTGGGATCCCCGAATAGGCGGTAGATGATTTCATTATCGTCCCGGTCACTCGCTAGGCGCTTCTTGCCGGCGATTACCTTCTCCGCGGCCTCTGCCTCATCTTGGTCTTCATAGGTATTGAGTAGCTCCATCTGTTGATATGCTGATGGCGAATCACTGGTCTGTCGACTCTGCGCATGGTCATAAACGCGATGACTGACTGCCCCGGTCGTGGCTCAGACATATATCCCCCCATCACCCCACTATCTAGCATCACTATCTAGCATCACTATCTAGCATCACTATCTAGGCCCCATATTTTGTGGGTTCTGTTAAGTTTAGCCTTGGTTTTCGTTAGCTAGCAGATTAATTAAGCGCATATGAAGTCACGCAAGAATCTCACACGCTTCACATACGATGCTACAGCTTTCCAAGGATGGCGTCTATGTATTTCAAAGACAGGAACAACTTTCACCAAATACTTCGGCGACAAAAAGTATGGAGGACAACGCAAGACCTTGAAGGCTGCGTCAGACACACTCGCTGAGCTCAAGGAGCTACTCGAAAGCTCACGCCTAGTGAGCGGAAAGCTCAGTAAGACCACGATCAGCAAGGCCCGTAAGCTACTGGCATCGGCCTAGGCTCAAGCTTAGGCCACCCAAAAAATTTCTGAACCCCTATGGGGTTGGAATACCGTGTGGGGCTCCCTCTTGTGTGTAGGGGGTCTCACACACCCCTCTCTCGGCGACCTACTGGCACTTTGATGTGAGTATACTATTACTCTGAATCGCTGGCTTTATTCGGGCAAAGTCTGATATTTTTTTTGCATCTTATCAGAAAGATGGTTGATTAGGCGGCGTTATGGCAAGCTTCCAGAAATTATTCGCAAAACGCTTTAGGGCATTGCTGTGCAACAATGAGACAGGGCAAGTGCCTTGGCTGGGAGCCGTAGCTGAGGGAGAAGGCCCTGGTTTCTTCATGCCTGATGACGCACCTTGGGTCATCCATGCTGACTTGGCGACGATGGCTGGCGGGGTGCGCGCTCTCTTGGTGCAGGCGTTACACCCGGGCAGTCTGGCGGGGGTCAAGGATCACTCACGATATAAAGACGATCCTCTGGGTCGATTGGCGGGCACGATTCAGTGGCTTACGGTGACGACTTTCGCATCTAAGGAGCACCTGCTGAAGGAGTCAGAGCGCATCAAGGCGATGCACAAGAAGGTGAAGGGGAAATACACTGACGCTCGAGCTGAGTCGAAGTCCTACAGCGCCTACCATCAAGACCTCTTGCTCTGGGTTCACATCGCTTTTACCGACTCCTTTCTCAAGTGCCACCAAGCATATTCATCGGTTCCCATTCCCGGCGGCCCTGATGCTTATGTAAAGCTTTGGCTCGAATCAGTGAAGCCTCTGGGCCTGAAGGAGGGCCCTGTGAATGAGAGCGAGCTCATCGACACTCTAGAGAGATTTGAGAGTGAGCTCACGGTATCGGAAGACACCAAAGAAGTCATCCAATGGATCTATGATGCACCGCTGCCTGGCCCTGCCCGATTGGTCTACAAGCTACTCTTTCAAGCGGCCTACCTGACACTATCGGAGAGACACCAGGAGATGATTGGCATACGAACTCTCCCCGCATGGATGATCCAGCCAGCTACCCGAGTGATGCTCAAGTGCATGAAATTCATGCTGGGTGATGAGGACCCGCTGCAAGACGCTGCAAGGGAGCGCCTAGCACGCTGGGAAAAGACGAAGTCTGCAGCGAGCTAGAGAGGATCTCTGCCAAGGGCCCGGATGCCCGGATGCCCGGATGCCCAGATTTGCTCTGAGTGGCTAGTCTGGTTAGCGGCCCTGTGGGCCCAATGCACGGGGCAATCCCTGAGCTTAATCAGTGGTTTACTCAAAATGGCACACCGCCTGCCGATACTGGCACGCTGTTTGCTCAGTCAGAACATGTATTGTATTTGGGTCCTTTTGGATTTAAATATTGGTGTGGGGCTTCCTTGTGTGGAGGGAGCCTCACACTACTTTTTTTGAGTAGTTACTGGGCTAATAACTTACGCCCTCGGCCCGCTACTCTGGCCTAATCCACCCCATCCACCCTACCCTGCAGCATTAGCGTGCTCGCGGAAGGTAAGGTGCTCGTTGCGCTCTAGGAGTGAGCTATTCTGTTGAATTATTCGGATTCCGCGCAGTAATTTACAAAAACTAACAATAAATAAATCCGTATTTCATATTTATTGTCTTAGGACCACCATTATAGTTAGATTTTCATTTATCAACCCTAACATGAAAATCTCTGCTC
>JAQXBQ010000166.1 GCA_029252325.1 Akkermansiaceae bacterium | reverse complement strand
CGCTAGAGCGAGCTCTATTTCGCTGAGTAAACGCTCCATTTCCGGCGTCGGCACACCCGATTGACGAGCCTTGAATAAGGGTTGTCTCCATATTGCATCGACCTCAACCTCACGTCCTTCAAGGTAATCAATCATGCTAGAGGGTCGATACGCCTTCATGGGCTTAGTTACCGCTATTTGCTGATCAAGAAAATCATCTCTGATCTCGTGACCGAGAGCCGCTGCAGCTGCCTGCACTTCGCACATAATTTTACGAATACGCGATTCCATACCAGGTTGAGCCATGAGCTTCTCCGTATCGAGCCCGCGCTCGGCAATCGCTAGACCATTAAAAGGAATATTCCATACCAGCTTCATCCATTGCGCTCTCTCGAGATTAGCCACTGCACGTGCATCAATACCAGCTCTACATAGCATCCCGACAATATGCCCTAGCCTCGCTGCAGCGCTAGGATCATCTGATTGGACAGCACCTACCTTCATCATGCCAGCCGCACTGTGACACAAATGACCAGGTGATGTGCGATTAATGCATACAAAACAAAGACCTCCGAACACCCTCCACTCCCCAAATAAACGCGCTAATTCCTCGGTATTGCCCAATCCATTCTGCAAACTCAAAATCTCTGTCTTCGCACTGAGAAGTGGAGTAACCACGCTCTCATAATGGCTATTGGAGGTCGTTTTCCACGCAATAATCACCAAATCAACAGGCCCGATTTCCTCACTTGTTTGAGCACACCTCACCGAGGGTAGCTCAAAATCACCATCGGCACTCTTAACACTCCAGCCATAATTTAGCACATGGTCATAATCCGACCTCAACAAGAAATGAACATCCAAGCCCGCCTCGGAAAGACGAGCCCCATAATACCCACCGACTGCACCTGATCCAACAATCGCTATCCGTTTCATCATCTTTTATCACATTCGCTAGGCATCAAGTGTGCTCCTATAATCCTTAATCGCAGCTGCGAGCCCACCGCATAGTATTTTGATCTCATCCGTCGAAATAGACAGCGGGGGCATCACTACCAAGGTATCCACGATCGGCCTCGTCAAAACCTGATAATCACGAGCCATTACAGACACCTTTTCACCTACCCTCAACTTACCGTCAAATACTTGGCCATTACTTCTGCGAAGCTCAATGCCCGCGATAAGCCCACACTGCCTCACCTCGTAAATGAGCGGTTCATTCTCAGCCATTTTTTTGAGCTCACCTGCTAAGCATTCAATTTTTTCCGGCAGATGATCAAGCGTACGCTCCTTTTCAAAAACCTGCAAGCTAGCGAGCCCAGCCGCGCAACCTAGCTGATTCGCTGTATAGCTATGTCCATAATAGAAAGCCTTATCTGCACCGCCCAAAAAGGCCTTGTAAATCTCAGCACGAACCATTGTTGCAGCCAATGGCATGTAACCACCAGTCAGGCCCTTGGCTAAACATAGATAATCAGGAATAACGTCCTCGTGTTGACAGGCAAACATCTTCCCCGTTCGCCCAAACCCAGTCATCACCTCATCGAGAATAAGATGCACGTCATGTTGATCGCACCACTCTCTGAGCTTAGCAAGCATGCCCTTTGGCCAAGGCCGAATTTGATTCACCCCTTGAACTAGAGGCTCAATAATAACAGCCGCTGTTTTTTTGATCGTTTGCTCATCAAGAGCATCAAGTTCTTCGAGTCCGCTCAGATGCTTTACCGGGAAACCAAACTTTCTAAATGGCTCGAAAAACTCGCCCACACCACCAAGTGATGCAGCCCCTAAGGTGTCACCATGATAAGACAAATCAAATGCCAGAAAATGAACACGCTCAGCTTGACCGACTTGAATTCGATACTGAATCTCCATCTTTAACGCACACTCAACAGCCGTAGATCCATCATCCGAGAAAAAGACGCGCTCCAATGTCTTTGGGGGAAACAACGCTGATAAGCGCGAAGCTAACTCACTCGCTCGAGGATTTGCAAACCCAAGGTAGCTGGTATGGGCAACCTTGTTGATCTGTTCCACCATCGCCTCATTAATCAATGGATGTTTGTGGCCATGTATGTTGGTCCAAATAGAGGCATTACCGTCAATATACTTTCTCCCCTCTGAATCAGTCAGCCATGAACCATCACCATCTACGAGCACCAACGGCTCAGCAGGCTCCCCCTTTACCCAATCTTCTTGGCGAGTAAAAGGATGCCAACAATGCGCTTGATCGGCCGCAATCCATTGTTCCGTGTTCACAACTCCTATTGCGCCATATTGTAGCAGAATTGCAAGTACCAGCATCTCCTACTCAGTGCAAAAATAACAATGAGCTGTGTAAAGCCAGCTCAGCTCGTTGAAAGATGATGGCTCTCAGCGAGAAAAAATTGAATAATATCAAATACGAAACGTCCTACCCCATTATGAAACATCCATTCCCTCTGATCATATTGGCTAGCTTGTGCATCATATCCCTGAGCTCATGCGTAGACCCCAATTATTATAATACCGGAACCAGTTACTCAAGCAGTGCCACATTTGCAACCCTTCCTCATGGCTACAGCACCATTCATGTCAGCGGCACTCCATATTATCATTATGGTAGTAGATGGTATCGCCGCAGCGGCAGCCACTATATCACATGCTCTCGCCCATACGGATACCACGGCAACATAGGTCGGTCTCATCGCTATCATGGTATATCACGCCTACCTTATGGATGCCAAACCACCTACATCGGCGGACACCGTTATTACACACATGGTAACACATGGTATCGCAAAAGCGGAAGCCGCTATGTCACCTGCTCAACACCATCCAGGCATCACTCAGATCGCTATAAAAGCCACCAACGCTCCTATAAACATCGCGATCATGACAAAAAAGAAGACCGCAGCAGAAGTCACCATGATCGCTCGAAGACGCAGTCCAAGAAAAGCCAACCCAACAGCAGTGGCCATGCTGCCATCCCAGTCACAACCAACAAAACCAAGCTTTCATCCAAGAAATCATCACCCAAGAAATCATCGTTGCAAAAACGATTATCAAAACGAACATTTGGCCGTGAGAGAGAATCCCAAAAGTCCACAACACGCAACACGTTAAGCCGACCCAAGTCTGACTCCGCACCGCTGTATCAAACTTCTACGCAGCCACGACCTAACAAAAAAACAGCTTTGCGAAAAACAGTGAAATCTCGCGGGAAACAAAAAAGCCTCAAATCCTCAGTAAAAGAAGGCGACTGAGCTTACATGCGCTCGGGAACTTCAATACCGAGCAACCCAAGCCCCTTTTCAAGCACCCGGCTGGTGAGCTCACACAAGGCTAGACGCGTGTTTTGGGTATCACCTTCAGACTTCAGCACAGGACACGCCTCAAAAAACGAATGGAATGCCTTTGCCAGCTCCAGTAGATAATTGGCCAACAGGTTTGGCCTAAAATCATCAAGTAATATCGGCACTGTTTCGCCAAAGCGCACCAACATGCGGGCCAAATGCACCTCGGCATCGGCCTCGACCGCGAGAGCGGATGAATCGATATTGGCCTGACCTCCTAGCTTGCGAAAAATAGAGCGCACTCTGACATAGCTATACTGCAGATAAGGGGCAGTATCACCCTGCAGCGCAAGCATTCTGTCCCAACTAAACACATAGTCCGTCATACGATGCTGGGAAAGCTCAGCAAACTTCACCGAGCCAATACCAACAATAGAGGCAACCTCAGCTCTCTGAGCCGAGTCCATATCTGGATTTTTCTCTCTGATTACTCGATCAGCACGTTCGACAGCCTCGTCGAGAACATCTACGAGTTGTACATTATCACCACTTCTCGTCTTCATCAGTTTACGATCCTCCCCAAGGATCGAACCAAATGCAATATGATGCATACTTGGGTTTTGGCCACGCTTACGAGTAGCCTCAAAGATTTGCTGAAAGTGTAGCTGCTGAGGTGCCCCTACCACATACCATATTTGATCTGCATTCCATTGCTGCACCCGGAAGTCGATGGTAGCCAAGTCCGTTGTTGCATATAAGAAACCCCCATCCGCCTTGCGCACAATGGCAGGTTTTTCATCCAACTTAGCATCACCATCAAAAAATACACAGATGGCACCCTCACTCTCGCGAGCTACACCACTTTGCAACATCTCATCAACGAGTGGCGCGAGGCGTTCATTGTAAAAACTTTCTCCATGCCAATAATCAAAAGACACTTCAAGCCGGTCATATATTCCCTGCAGGCCTTGTTTAGATAGAGCCACACATTTCTCCCAAATTTGAAGGTTTTCCTCGTCTCCACCCTGTAGCTTAACAAGTTCCAGCTTACACGTTTCACGCACCGCATCATCTTCACCACAGAGTGCATTGACCGTTCGGTATACACGCAACAACTCGGCAACTGGATCAGCTTCGAGATCAGCATCGTTTAACACAGTTTTCCAACCATGGATGATCATGCCGAACTGAGTCCCCCAATCACCGATATGATTATCAGTAATGACCTCATGCCCGAGAAACCGAGCGATGCGAGACAAGCTGTCTCCGATAATAGTGGAACGAATATGGCCCACGTGCATCGGTTTAGCGACATTCGGCGCAGAAAAATCTACCACTATAGTTTGCGCTGGGCTGGCTAATTCTACGCCAAGACGATCATCACCAAGTAAAGATGACATCCTCTTGCTCCATGCAGAATGGCTCACCCTGAAATTAATGAACCCAGGCCCTGCAATATCAGCCACTGCTAAATCTCCTAAATCTATCGCCTCAATGAGCTTCGCCGCAAAATCACGAGGATTGGTCTTCAGACGTTTCGCCAAAACCATCGCTGCATTACTTTGATAATCTCCAAATCGCAAATCCGCAGCAGACTCGACTTGCACCTCGAACCCATCCGGCAATTCAACACCCGCAGTTTCGAGTGCCCGAGACATTGCCTCTTCTAATTCTTTTATCATCATAGTATAAAAATCTGTTTTGCTAGCATACTAGTTTTCACCTCCTGCACGAACACTTGATGAATCGGAATCAAAAATATCCAAAACTTGCTCTATCGTATCTGCATCATTCAGCTGCTGTCGAATTGAACAATTGTTAAACATTTTAGCAATAGCAGCCAACGTTTGCAGATGCATATTGTGCTGTGTTTCAGGCACAATAAGAAGCATCACCAAATTCACAGGGGAATTATCAATCGCCTCAAAATCAACACCTTCACTGGATCGCCCGAATGCAGCTACCACATGGTCCACCGAATCTGAAAAAGCATGCGGAATAGCAACGCCAGAGCCAATACCCGTACTGACTTGGCCTTCGCGTTCCTTGAGCAACTCAAGAATCTCGTCGCGCAGACTAGCACTAAGACAACCACGCGCAATCAGATGGTCCACCATATGGGCCAGTGCGTCAGAGCATACTTCACCCTCCAAATCGAGGATGACTTGTTTACAACTTAACAAGCTGGATAGTTTCATTACGGGATCAAACAGGATTCCGCGCATCGACATCGCTGGCGGGGAGAGCCATTTACCTTGCACTACTATGGCTTGCAAGCCTATTTGAAGGGTGAAGAAGCCTGATAATTAAACTGCAAAATAACTAAGCTTCTGCCTAAATAGGTGCGTGCCCGACCTAAAAGCAGCTGCCCATGCAACCATCACTCGCCTGTGCGAGGGTGGTCACACCGCCTATTATGCAGGCGGCTGCGTACGAGATATCCTCCTTGGCACCGAGCCAAAAGACTATGATATCGCCACCTCCGCTACTCCAGACGAAGTTCAGGCGATTTTCCCGCACTCCAATGCGATAGGTGCTCACTTTGGGGTGATTCTCGTTCAAACAAATGGCTACTCATTCGAAATTGCCACATTTCGCCACGATGGTTGTTACCATGACGGCAGGCATCCTGATCAAGTCACCTTCAGCACCCCAGAAGACGATGCAGCAAGGCGTGACTTCACCGCTAACGGGCTCTTCCAGGACCCAAGTAACGATGACATTATCGATTACGTTCAGGGCAAGCGAGACATCAAAGCGAAACGATTACGCGCGATTGGCAACCCCAGTGAACGCTTTCAAGAAGATGCGCTACGACTGATGCGGGCGATTCGCTTTGCTACCACCTTGGAATTTACCATTGAGCCATCAACCTGGACGGCGATTTGCCAGCACGCCGACCTTCTGGCCCAAATCAGTGCTGAGCGAGTTCGTGATGAGTTTAACCTGATCATCACCTCAGCTCATCGAGCCCATGGACTTGAACTGCTTACCGAGAGCGGGCTGATGCGGCACATTATACCTGAAATCTATGCTCTAATTGGCTGTGAACAGCCGCCACAATGGCACCCAGAAGGCGATGTCTTTACCCACACCCGCATCATGCTCGATATGCTCACTGGCGACCCCCCAAAGGAGCTCGCGTTAGCCGTATTACTTCATGATATAGGCAAGCCGCCCACCTACAGCTATGATCAAGATGCCGACCGCATTCGCTTCAATGGTCATGATCGAGTCGGCACTGAAATGGCAGAGGAGATATTACAGCGGCTTAAATACTCCAAACAAACTACTGAAGATGTTTGTGCCATGGTAGCTAACCACATGAACTTCATGAATGTGCAAAATATGCGCACAGCTAAGGTTAAGCGCTTCATGGCGCGACCTACCTTTGAGCAAGAGATGGAGCTCCACCGTGTCGACTGCGCAAGCAGTAATGGCTTTACCGAGAACTACGACTTTCTGAGATCAAAAGAACAGGAGTTTGCCGCTGAACCGCTCATTCCGCCACCGCTCATCAACGGCAAAGACCTGATAGCCATGGGCATGCGCCCCGGTCCAGAGTTCAGCGATATTCTGACTCTCATTCAGACGGAGCAGCTGGAAGGGTCGATCAGTTCTCGAGAGCAAGCACTCGAATATACGCGACGCCATTTTGACGATCAGTCGTCGCCCTCATCAAGTCCTTCCCCCAAATCAAAAGGATCGTCAGCCGAATAACCAGTCATATCGCCGCCCTTCTGCTTTAGTTCTGCGAGAACTTCAGACATATCACGAAGCTCGTCCCACACATGCTGCCGGACGTAAATCGAAGCTCCCTGCCTGACGGCCAGTGCCAAGCAATCACTTGGACGAGCATCAATTTCTACCACCTTACGCTCCATGATCTCGTTTTCAGCAGTAATGAACAAGCGTGCGTAGAAAATTTCTCCATCAACTTTCACAATCACCGCTTTGTCCACCCTGGCGCCAAAAGCATCCAGCATCTGTGAAAACAAATCATGTGTCAGTGGCCTGGGAGGTTTCACCCCAGACATCACAGCATTGATGGAAGCTCCTATCGCCGGCTCAACATAGAATACGATAGCTTTCTCGCCATCTCCTAGGAATACAGCACATCCTGCCGATGTCGGCATCAACGCAATAGGCTCAACCCTAACATGATCTTTCATAATGAGTAGCTGGATGAAATTTTTATATGTGAATAGCTTCTAACTGGTAGATTCT
>JAQXBQ010000149.1 GCA_029252325.1 Akkermansiaceae bacterium | reverse complement strand
AGATCCACTTGTATTACGTGCGGAGTCAGCAAGCCCAGCTGCAATGTTGATTGCTGATTTTACTGATACTCGTGATCCCAAGGCGAAGGTTAAAGCGCTTGAAAATATCCGCAAAAATCTTTCTGTATTTAAAGAAGACGATGCTCCGTTAGTCACCTTGATTGAGGATATCAACAGCTTTTGTTCAAAGGGACGTAAACTTCACCTAACTCTGGTCCTTGAGTTTCTCGTAGCTCGTGATGAGATCATTGATCAGTTTGACAGTATTGACTTAGCTGACAGTGATTTGCGCCTCGCTGATGTTCTGACAACAGAGGAAGAGCGTTTGGTTGAAAATTTGAAAGGCCGATCTGCAGCCACACAACGTAGTATTTTCCAGAGCTTCCCGGATGCGTTCGGAGATGCTTGGGCTGAAAAACTTCTTGCGGTCTTCGATTCCGTCGGATCTCGTGGAGTCAGTGAAATTGCTAAATACTTACAAGAGAGTGGGGCAGACGAGCAATTTGAAGACCACCTGAGGAAAGCGATTGCCAATCGTAGCCTAGGTCCAGATGCCCTGATTTGGATTTGTCGTGAGCGTGAGAAATCAGCCGCAGTTGTGTTTTCTTTCGAAACCGGCAATTCAATTCTCAACCTTTTAGACCGAGATCATGTTTCTGACGGGCCAAGTAAGAGCGCAAGACTGCGAACTTTATTGATGAATGATAAGACGCTTATTGCGGATTTGTTGACTGAGGCGGAAGAGGCTGAGGCCAGGCAGTTTGGTCGCAAGTTATATAACAGCCCAGTTTTCACTGATCTTGACCGCAAGTCACTAATGGCGCGGGTGATCAAGGCATGTCCTGCGACCCAAGATCTGGTAACAGGCGAGTTTGAGAAAAAGGTTGAGGGCGTTATCTCCTCGCACGAAAGCATCGAGAAACGCAAAAAGGATCTGGATGAGGTTATCAAAGTTAAAATCCCGGAGAACACCAAGGAAATCGCGGTCGCGCGGTCTTACGGCGACCTCAGGGAAAACTTCGAATTTAAAGCTGCAAAGCAAATGCAGGCTGTTTTGATGCGCCGAAAGTCTCAGCTTGAAAAAGAGTTGATACACGTTCAGGCAACTAATTTTAAAAATGCTGATACATCACAAGTCAACATAGGCACTGTGGTTAACCTTGAGGATGATGCCGGCAAGGCGGTATCCTACACAATTCTTGGCGCATGGGACTCTATTCCCGAGGACAACATAGTGTCTTACCTTTCTGATATTGGAATTACATTGGTTGGAGCGAAAGAAGGGGACCGACTCGAGGTGCGTGATATGGAAACTGAGAAAAATCGTTTCCTTACTATCAAGAGCATTGGCTCATACTGCTAGAATTTCCAAACAATCCATAAACAAATATTGAATATGTCAGATACGACAATTACCAACATTATCGGCCGCGAGATCATTGATTCTCGTGGAAATCCCACTGTAGAAGTAGATGTGCACCTTGCAGGTGGCGGCTTTGGCCGTGCCGCAGTTCCATCTGGGGCTTCTACAGGAGAGCACGAAGCGTGTGAACTTCGTGATGAAGATCCGCAGCGTTACCTGGGCAAAGGAGTGCTCCAGGCAGTAGCTAACGTCAATGAGCAGATTGCACCAGCCCTGCTTGGCCAGGATGCTACTGACCAGACCTTTATCGATAAAACGATGATTCAACTTGATGGGACACCTAATAAAAAGAACCTTGGTGCTAATGCAATTCTCGGTGTTTCACTTGCATCAGCTCGTGCGGCAGCAGCAGCTTCAGGTCTGCCACTATACAAGTATCTGGGTGGTCCAAATTCAAAAACATTGCCTGTACCTATGATGAATATCATCAATGGCGGATCTCACTCTGATGCTCCGATCGCATTTCAGGAGTTCATGATTCGCCCTGTAGGTGCTCCTAGCTTTAAAGAAGCTATCCGCATGGGGGCTGAAGTATTCCACAACCTAAAGAAAGTTCTCCACGATCGTGGTCTCAGCACGGCAGTAGGTGACGAAGGTGGTTTTGCTCCTAAGTTCGAAGGTACGGAAGATGCACTTGATACTGTTTCTCAGGCAGTTGAAAAAGCCGGTTACAAGGTGGGTGAAGACATCACGTTTGCCTTGGACTGTGCATCCTCTGAATTTTTCGAAAATGGTGTATACGATTATACGAAGTTCGAAGGTGAGAGTGGAGCCAAGCGCAACTCAGAAGAGCAGGCAGCTTATCTCGCAGAGCTTTGTGAGAAGTATCCAATCGATTCTATCGAGGACGGATGCGACGAAAACGACTGGGACGGATGGAAGGTTCTTACTGATAAGATCGGTGATAAAGTCCAGCTTGTCGGTGACGACCTTTTTGTTACCAATGTTGATTTCCTACAAAAGGGCATCGATCTAGGTGTGGCCAATTCTATTCTCATCAAGGTGAACCAAATCGGCACGCTCACTGAAACTCTTGATGCCATTGAGCTTGGTAAAGTTAATGGCTACAACTCAGTCATTTCTCACCGTTCTGGTGAAACTGAGGACAGCACTATTGCTCACATTGCTGTGGCGACCAATGCTGGCCAAATCAAGACGGGCTCAATGAGCCGCTCAGACAGAATCGCTAAGTATAATCAGTTGCTTCGTATCGAGGAAACTCTCTGCGAGGAGGCTGTCTACGGCTGCTAGTCGATAGAGTATTATACGTAGATTACTATTCACATTATAGGCCTTCGCTTTTTTGGGCGGAGGTCTTTTTTTGCGGAAGTATGTAGAGTAAAATACTGGTAATGCTATCGTAATTAAAAGCCGATCATGGCGACGATTTCGTCACGAGTGTATATCGAAGGGTCATCGGCAGCAGCACTGAGGCTTTCCTCGATAATAAGATCATTAAGCGTCGCTGTGGCAGAGCTTTCCGGATGTTGATTTGTAGTATATGAAGGCTTGGCTGAATCACTACTCGTTGATTCCTTGCTCGGCCAAACTAAAAAAGCGGTGATAACTACTAAGCCTAAGCATACGGCTTTGCCTATTTGTTGTTGTGCGAACAGGGATCTGAAGCGATTGCCTAGGGTGGGTGAGGCATCAATTTGCAGCCTTGCTTCTCTGACTGTGTTGCGTGCAAAAAAAGCGCTGGGCTCTTTGTCGGTTGCGCTTTCCAGTAGCTGCCATAAAGGGTCTTGGCGCTCGTCTGCTGACCTTGCTTTATCTTTATGTTCTGATGACATGGGAGACATTATGTGGTTTAAACCCCTGGGGTTGTGATTAGTTGCATCTATTCATTGAAAAAAATCAAACCCCGCGCTTACTACCCCAGAGCTGAATATGAAGCCGGTCGCTAAAGCGGAATCCTTGATCACGGCATATTTCGGCAAGCCAAGTGCGCCGATCCATGAGGGTGGCGTCATCTCTTCCCTCTGGCATTAAAAGGACTCGGCCCTCAGGTAGGTGGTGATCCATGATGAGCTGATTTACCTCAGCTAGATCGGCTTCTGAGGAGATGACAAATTTGAACCAAGCTTTTTTAGATCCAACAAAATGAGCTAAAGACTGATCGTTGATGCGTAAGTTGGAAGTATTCCCTGAATTGGCCAACTTAGGTGATACATTATATTGTTGAATCATGGCATCTAGTTTTGTGCTTGGTGCGAGTGTGCCATTGGTTTCCATTTCGAAGTGATAGTCAGGTTTTTTGTTTAGTAGGTGCTTAATGACAGATTGCCAAGCGGCATCCTGAAGAAGCGGCTCACCACCAGTAATGATGATGTGGCGACAGGGTAAGGAAGCTATTTTTTCAGCCACTTCAAGGGTATCTAGCTCGATGAGGTAATCTTCTTTTTTGAATTTTTGGTAATTCGAGTCTGAATCCTTTTCGTGCTTCCACGGTGTGTTTTCCCAATTCCATGTGTAGTCAGTGTCACACCATACGCAGTGCAGGTTACAGAGTGAGGCTCTGACAAAAATAGAAGGGACGCCCATGTTAATTCCCTCGCCTTGGATGCTGTGGAATATCTCGGCCTCACCGTTTAGGCAGGCTAGTTTGATCGTATTCTGAGACATTGTTTCTATTTGGCCGGGTAGGGTGATCGATGTAGGGGCATGACAGGCTTGAGTGCGTGTGATGACAGTTCGAGATGCTAGATCTATTCTATAGAGGAGCAAGTAATTTGATAGCCCTTCATTACTTGCTTATGCTATGGAAAGGACATGAGCATTATAACGCGCAGAGGGGATGA
>JAQXBQ010000148.1 GCA_029252325.1 Akkermansiaceae bacterium | reverse complement strand
CACCCCAACCCTCATAAAGAGAGCTGGGGTGAAATGGCAACCCGTACGGGACTCGAACCCGTGTTGCCGCCGTGAAAGGGCGGAGTCCTAACCACTAGACGAACGGGTCGCATTAGTGGTGCGCTAAGCGCGGCGGGAAATTGCCAGAATTTGCCTTTATGGCAAGAAAAATCATGTAAAATATTTCACTTCCTCATTCGATTCACTTTTGATCTTTCAGAGAAGGCCCCATTTGTCTAAAGCTAGAGCCGTGAACGATGTAAATTACGAGGATCGGGGTCGTCGGATCTTTGAGATGGAAATTCAAGAACTGCAAAAAGTTTCTGCCTCATTGAATGGATCCTTCTCCGAGGCCGTATCCATGCTGAGGCACTGCCTTGAAAACAGAGGCAAGATTGTCGTCGTAGGCATTGGCAAATCTGGAAATATTGGTCATAAAATAGCAGCTACACTCAACTCAACGGGCTCTACTGCTGTCGTCTTGAATTCGCAAAATGCGCTACATGGTGACCTTGGCATCATTTCAGACGGCGATGCCATTATTGCACTCTCTTATTCTGGAGAAACTTCGGAGCTCTTGGACATCCTCCCATTCATCAAGCGATTTGAGGTTAATATCATCAGCATTACCGGCAAAGGGGGCTCTACCCTTGATCAGCAGAGCGATGCCACCTTACTCACGGAAGTCGAGCGTGAAGCATGCCCACTTAATTTGGCGCCTACATCCTCCTCAACCGCAATGTTGGTTATGGGAGATGCCTTGGCGATGGTTCTGCTCGAGTCAAGAGGCTTCACTGAAGAAGACTTCTCAAAATTCCACCCTGGCGGCTCACTCGGTAGAGCCTTATTAACGAAAGTCAGCGATATCATGCGTAGTGGTGAATCAATAGCGGTCATCAAACCTACCAACACCATTCAAGATGCCCTATCATGCATGAGCCATGCCCGGAGCGGTGCATGTATTATCACCCATGATGATGGCTCAATGGCAGGAATCTTCACTCATGGTGACTTTGCCAGATCTTATCAGGAAAATAACGAAATCGGAAACTTACCAGTAAGCCATTTCATGACTACCGACCCAGTCACACTATTCTCTGATTCTTTGGCCGCCGAGGCGATCACCACCATTGGTGCACATCGCATTGATGATATCGTGGTATTGGATAGCGACCGAAAACCTATCGGCCTCATAGACACACAAGACTTTGCACGTTTGAAGCTCATTTAATGCCTGATTCCATGAGACGACACCTTTGTTATCTCGCTGCTTACTTGTTGTTATGCGCTTCCTGCGGCAACCGACAAACAGATCCGCCACCTATAAAACACACACCACTCGGAGCTCGAGTCGACTTAGAACATGTGTCACTTGAAGTAAAGGGGGAAACCATTATCGCGCGGGATAACGCCCCCCATCTACTTCGATTCCAATTCACCATCCATAATGAGTCTGGTGCGATTATTTCATTCCCTTGCTTGTATCACAGAATCGACGAGCTTATTGAGGTCAACTTGACCAATAGAGAAAATAAATATTTAACATTTGGTAAGCCTCCACTAGCAGGTCTGACACTGACCGAGCCACAATCGCTCAAAATAGCCTTAAACAAAACTACCCTCACCTTTGAAGCCCCCATTATAGCTCCCTTGCCAAATTCTAGTGAGCCAATCGAAATGAGGGTCAGACTTCATACTCCTTCACGCTACGACGAATTGCGCAGCAGTATCGAAGCCCCGACAAGGGTCATTCTCTGGCCATAAAAGCGACAAGATTCACAGCACTTCAACCTTGCAAGTTGCAGATCTCTGAGCACACTGCCAACTCCTTTCTCAGACCCTATCACCAACCCAAAAATCTAAATTTAACAGTCCCATGGCATCCATCGTAGCAACCAACGTCAAACGCGGCCAATGCATCAAGTATGAAGGTGAAACAGGAATCGTGCTGAATCTTGACCACCGCACGCCAGGCAAAGGCAACGCGCTGATCGCGGCAACGATCCGCTCCTTTCAAACCGGCAAAACAAAATCAATTCGCTTCGCCTCAAGTGACAAGGTTGAGATCGTAGAGACGGACAGACAAAAACTTGAGTTCTCATACTCCGACCCGAGTGGTTATCACTTCATGGACATGAGCACCTACGAAACCGTGACACTGGACAAGGAGCTCATCGGCAACAACAAGGACTACCTGACCGAAGGCATGATGGCCGAGATTCTTTTCATCGAAGGCAACCCAGTCACCGTAGATGTTCCTGCCGTAGTCGAGCTCGTAGTCACTGAATCGTCAGATGGCATCAAAGGAGATACAGCAAACAACCCAACCAAGCCAGCGACCCTTGAAACAGGCCTCGTTGTGCATGTGCCACTGTTTGTAAAGCCGGGCGACAAGCTTAAGATTAACAGCACAGACGGCAGCTATTCAGGGCGAGCCAACTAGAGTCAAAGCATCATGAACTGGGATGAACAATTCCTGTTGTTATTTCGCCACTGCATCGATCTCTATCAAGCTGGCAAAAAAGACTACACAACATACTTTGAGCCAAAGGATCTATCATTTCTTCGAACGATCGGCTACAAGCCACGTGAGTTGTTCGATTTTGTAGAGGATTTAGCTGATGATGGTGCCCCCAGTGAATCAGCCGCGCTTCTCATCGCTGCTGTCAGACGCGATTATTTCCTGACTAATCAAGATGGAATACTCAGCCAACATGAAATTGGCACCGGTGATCTACCTACCTTCGGCGACACCCTAGACGGCATTCACTATTTACCGCGTATTCTGACGAAAGCTAGGGCCAAACTTCGTGGCGAACTCGATCCTGACATCATGTTCGGATGTGGCGGCGACCGCAAATTTCTTCGGGACCACGGCAACATTCACCCCGCTGACTTTCTACGTCACGTCTGGGCATCAGATGATGACGATCAGCACATCATCTCTTACGTTCGATCCCAATTACCCAAGCATTAAATAACGACCATTATCATGAAAGATTATCAAGGCGAGCAAATCCTCGTTGTCACCCGCGAGCTTTTCGACAATCTCGGTGACTTCCAAGGGATCAATACCGACACCCAGCGCTATTTACCTTCCCTACTAAACCCTGAAAATAATTTATTTTTGGATCGAGCTGCCGCCGAGGATGATCCTTCACACAAGCAGCTCATCCCCTACTGTATTTTCAGAGTCAGCGACGAACAAGGTGATCGCTACCTACATTACACCCGAGGCAAATCAGGAGGCGAGTCCCGTCTGCATGCCCAAGTCTCGATCGGCGTGGGTGGTCACATCAACCCCGTCGACCAACGGGAGGATCATCTGGGTGAGAAAACATACCTTGCTGGTGTAGAGCGCGAAATAGATGAGGAGCTCATCATCAAAGGCGACCACAGCAATAAGATTGTTGCCTTACTCAATGACGACAGCAACGAGGTCGGCAAAGTCCACTTAGGTGTCGTTCATATGATCGATTTAGAGTCAGATGATGTTCGTGCAAACGAAGACGCCATTGCAAACCTCACACTTTCCTCGCTCGAGGATCTCCGTGGCCCACTTTACGACAGGCTAGAGACATGGACTCGCTTTTGCGTTGATGCAATGGATGATTTATAGGGCTGTATCAACGACGCTTAGCTTGCATCAGAAATAAGTCTGTGATACTTCAAGCCCATGCCAGTCGCTACTCCTAAAGAATACGCCGCCATGCTAGATGCCGCCCAAAATGGGGGCTATGCATACCCTGCCATTAACGTCACATCTATCACCACTATTAATGGTGCTCTGAAAGCATTTTCAGAGTCCGGGTCTGATGGTATTATCCAAGTATCCACCGGGGGTGGAGGTTTTGCCTCAGGCACAGCTGTAGCCGATGACGCCTTTGGCGCTATTGTTCTTGCTGAAGCCACTCACCTCCTCGCTGAGAAATACGATGTATTAGTCGCTCTCCACACTGATCACTGTCACCCAGAAAAAGTCGATGGCTTTCTCCGGCCGCTTCTTGATGCTTCTCGCAAGCGAATTGCCGAAGGTAAAGGCCCCCTGTTCAACTCTCACATGTTCGATGGCTCCGTTGTCGAACTAGACGAGAACCTCACCATTTCCAAAGGACTACTCAAAGAGTGTGCTGAACTCGATATTATCCTCGAGATCGAAGCTGGATGTGTAGGAGGTGAAGAAGATGGTCACGATACTTCAGGTCTGCCCGCAGAGAAACTTTACACGACAACCGCAGATATGGTTCAGGTATACGAGACTCTCAACGGCATTGGTCGTTTCATGTTCGCAGCCACCTTTGGCAACGTGCATGGCGCCTACAAGCCAGGATCAGTAAAACTCCAGCCTACCATTTTACGAGACGGACAAAATGCCGTGATGGACAAATACGGCAAAGAGGCTGAGATGGACTTGGTCTTTCATGGCGGTTCTGGTTCTGAGCTCTCTGATATTCGTGAAACTCTCGATTACGGTGTGATCAAAATGAATATTGATACCGACACGCAGTATGCCTTCACGCGACCTATCGTTAAGCATGTCTGTGAAAACATTGAGGGTGTGCTCAAAATAGACGGCGAAGTAGGCAACAAGAAAACCTACGATCCGCGTGGCTACCTGAAGAAAGCTGAGCAAAGCCTTTGTGACCGCCTCAAGGAATGCTGCGACGACCTCCTATCCACCGGCAACTCCATTTACGGTAAAGTTTAATCCCTTAACGCTTACCCACACAACGGCCATACTCGCTCATGCAGGGTGTGGCCGTTGTTTCATATTACAGATCACTAATGGATTAAACACAAAGCAACAATCAACATGACGAACAAACAACAAGACCACCCACTATCCAATATTATGTGGAATGTCCTCATTCCCATCGTTGCGCTAAGCTTCTTGGGGAAAAATGGAGACAAGTTCTGGCACGTTGGACCTGTGGCTGGGATGCTTGTTGCTGTGTCGCTGCCTCTCATCTACGGAGTTCACCACCTTATCAAAACCAAGAAGCCAAACTTCTTTTCTATCCTAGGTATCGTAAGCATCCTGCTGACAGGTGGAATTGCTATCATGGCCTATAAGGACAATGGCACAGTAGATGCCGCTGCCCCGCAATGGTTTGCTTTGAAAGAAGCTGCCATACCCTTTGTATTCGGGCTAACTATCTTCGCATCACATTGGACCAAAACTCCTTTAATCAGAGTGTTCCTCTACAATCCTGATTTTTTCGATATTCCATCCATAGAGAAATCCATTGCCGAAAAATCTGCAGAAGCTGAATACAAAAAGCTTATTTTTTCAGGCACCGCACTGCTGGCAGGTTCCTTTTTCCTTAGCATGGTGATGAACTACTTTTTAGCACTTCACTTTCTTGCTGATAATACAGGTTCACAAGAAGATTTTAATGACGGTGTTGCTCAATTAACTGGCTGGGGATTTGCTGTCATCGGACTACCTATGCTCTTAATTTTAATGGTGATCATGTGGCGCTTTGTTTCCAGCCTAAAAAAAATAACAGGCATGGATAACGATCAGATCTTGCTGCCGCGTTGATAATGTATTCCCCGTCCACTCAAGGGCAGCTATCAAATAAAAAACCGGCAGTCTCAACAATGAGACTCCCGGTTGGCTAAATGAGTTGGTAGTTCCAAACGATATCAATCGACCAAATTATCGATACGAGAAGCAAGCTCGACATCAATCTCAGTAACCCCGCCAACATCTTCAGTTTTGAGGCGAATAGTTACTGTCAGGTCACGGATGTCGATTTCTGGAAAGTGCTGAGCCTCATTAACGATCTCAGCTAGATCGTTCACAAAATCGATCCCCTCCATGTATTCTTCAAATTCGATGGTACGGGTAATAGCTTCGCCCTCTGCTTCCCATTCGGGACAGCGCTTAAGGGCTTCATCTAGTTCGTCGGCGGGAATGATTTCTTCAGACATAGAATATAGTAGTATCTCAATTTGGCCGTTGTGACCTGAGCAATTTTGTCTGTTGTTGTATTGATTTGGCAAGCATGTTTCTTCATCTTTTTTGATTTTTTTATAGAATGCTCATTTACAAGCTCCTCAATTTAACTCTAGGTTGGCGTATGATACGTTTTTTCATTTGCCTTCTTGTTCCTGTTTCTGTGTTACTTGCAAGCTGCGGCAGCACCCCAGAAAAGCGCATTGAGCGTAATCCACAATTATTTCAGAAGCTTTCCAGCAATGAGCAAAAATTAGTGCGCGCGGGCAAAATTTCTCAAGGCATGAGCAAACCGGCAGTCTTTCTTGCAATGGGTAACCCCGATCATAAAACCTCAGGGATTCAACACGGCGAAAATTTTGAGCGCTGGCACTACAACACAATGGTTCCTGTATACAGTTATGGTGTGTCACCATATTATCGCTATAACTATGGACGCTATGGCTGTCGAAGAAACTATGGCGGCATCGGCTTTCAGCCTAAAGTGCATTACGTGCCAAGACACGGAGCCTCTGTTGAATTCGTAAAAGATGAAGTTGCAGGCTGGAACAGGTCAGGAAGGTAATCCGCAATAGGATAAAGATCCATTACATAGCTTGCCCACTTGGTGTGTGCACAAAAAAGCTGGCTACGCGTGCGCAACCAGCTTCAAAATTTTGACCCCCTCGTCTGGAGAGGAATAACAGAGATTACTTATCGTCTTTTTTGGGCGCCGCTTTTTTCGCTGCTTTCTTAGCCGTCTTCTTGGCTGCTTTTTTGGCAGTTGTTTTCTTTGCTGCTTTCTTGGCTACCTTTTTGACTGCTGCCTTCTTGACTGCTTTCTTGGCAGTCTTCTTCGCTGGCGCAGATTTCTTTTGTGCGATGGTGGCTTTCACCTGATCTTTCTTACGCTTCAAGTATTGCTTGCGGCGGCTACGCTTGATGATTTTGTTATGTTGCTTACCCATAGGAAGTGATTGATGTGAAGGGGGATTAACGTCTGGAGTGACAGCAAGCAAGCCCTAAATGAAGGGAATAAACATTCAGCCATTTGGCGAAGCTCGCTTTTTCCCAGTTAAGCGTAGGAATGTCTCATCACTCACCTCACGAACAGCACGAATAGAACCGCCATCGCTTGAAGGCATAGACATGATTTGATCCAGGCAATACCGTCGCGCTTTTTCTGTTTCAAATTCCATACCAACAAGAGCACGTCCTACACGTTCTCCTGAGTAGGCATAATTAAAATAGCAAAGACTCGCTAAATCTTTCACCTCTTCCATGAACTGCAGTAGCGATCCAGCTCTTTCTGGAAACTCAATATTGACGAATAGAGGGCAGGAAAAACGTTCTGCCGCATAATTGATAATGCGATAATCCACATCCTCATCTCTAGATACATCACGCGCAGAGACACCACGCTGATTTATAACTTCGTCTAAATCATCGTATTCTTGACCTGAGCCTATTAAACCCAAAACTGGATACTGCACATCGGAATCAATCATTCCATATTGTAAATCAATAATGCTAATTTCCTTAGGAAGTTGGCTAAGGAATTCTACTAAAGTGCCCTTTCCTTCAGGAATGGGCACTCGTAGAAATCGGCGATGCTTGGCTCCTATTCCTGCGCGATGGGCGATAGCACCCAATTGGGCAAAATCCATATTTGCGCCGCTGACAATACACAAAACCTTCTCTCCAGCCTCAGCCTTCCCTTCATCACAATGCTTCTGAAATCCGGCCAAAGCCATAGCTCCACTTGGTTCTGGTATGATACGAGCACTTTCCCAGAGAGTTCGTATCGAGTGGCAAACATCATCATTGGTAACCGCCACCATACCGTCGATTAGCCGGGAGCAATACGCATATGTATTTGCCCCAGCTTTGCGCACAGCTGTGCCGTCACAAAACACGTCAACATAATCAAGGCTGACTGGATGACCCGCCTCTATTGCAGCGGTCATAGAGGCTTGATCAATGCCCTCGACACCATAGATCTTAACCTTAGGCCAATATTTTTTCAGCCAGCAGCTCATTGCTGCGGCTAAACCTCCACCTCCGATAGCCACATAAACTCGATCAAATGGCCCACAGCCACTCATCACTACTTCATCCGCCAGCGTCCCCTGCCCTCCCATTACCATTAGATCATCATAAGGGTGTATGTATACACCTCCACATTCCTCGCAAAAAACACGTGCAGCCTCTCCTGCCTCATCGTAAGTATCTCCGACTAACCTAATTTCTACCATTTCTGCGCCTATACGCCGCACTTCTCCACGCTTAACCTCAGGCGTAGCGCGAGGCATATAAATAACAGCCTTACAATTGAGCGTTTTTGCCGCCAGAGCTACGCCCTGGGCATGATTGCCGGCTGAGGCAGTCACAATGCCTTTATCTCGTTGTTCATTACTAAGCGCTGCCATTGCATTATAAGCACCGCGCCACTTATAGGCTTTAATGGGTCCTAGATCCTCGCGCTTAACCCACACATCACAACGTGACCCAGGCACGTCTAATGGCTGCAGTGGGGTCGCATCACCTAGAGCATATACGCGCTCCCGAGCCGCAAGGATTTCTTCAAATAATAGGTCATTTTGCAGAGTGCTCATTGGATCGTAGTGATATAAAATAAGGTAATAAACCTACTGAATGACCTCGATGATAAGACAAAAAACCCAGGGCGCATAAAGCTACCCTGGGCCTTAAAAAATAATAGGTAAAGGTCAATCAACCTTGGTAAATCCAATAGGAAACAGCAGCTACAATGAGCACCGCAATAAAGACCCATAAGTAAATAATAGTTCCACCCGAAGCTCTCTCGCCGGTATTCTTGAGGCGATCGTAGCGACCCTTAATTTTACCTTTGCGCAAAAAGCCATCATAGTGACGTTGTAGTAAATGGGTCTCAACCTGACGCATCATATCAAGTAATACACCTACCAAGATCAGCAGACTTGTTCCGCCAAAGAAGGAAGTCACTAGAAATGGTAGCTCTTTACCAATAATACCACGGGGCATTTGAGATACGATCCATGGGAGAATAAATATAATCGTGAGGAAGATAGCACCAGCAAATGTGAGGCGCGTCATTGTGAAGTCTAAAAACTCTGCTGTTGGTTTGCCGGGTCGCACACCTGGAATATAACCACCACTACGTTTCAGATTTTCAGAAATCTCACTCGGCTGAAACATCGTTGCCACCCAAAAGTAAGAGAAGAAAAATATCATCACACCAGCTACGAGGTAGTAGGTAAGACCACCGCCCGCCAACGCATTCTGAATGCTCTGAGACCACTGAGCGGTAGGAAAAGCAGAAGAGAGAACAAATGCCGGCAATGACAAGATAGCAGTAGCAAAAATAATCGGCATGACACCGGCATAGTTCACTTTGAGGGGAAGATACTGTGTCTGCCCACCCAGCTGTTTGCGACCCATCACACGCTTTGCATACTGAACTGCAATACGACGCTGGGCTTGCGTAATAGCAATCACAGCAGCAATGACAAATACGAGGAATGCTACCAAGAACACCAGGAAAGCAGCAGCTCCAACGCCTGCGTCTGCACCTGAAACAAGAGTCTGCCAAGTGATCACTAAGGCACCAGGGAGAGCCGAGATAATGTTCACAGTAATGATAAGCGAAATACCGTTACCCAAACCACGTTCTGTAATCTGGTCACCAAGCCACATCAGCAATAAGGTTCCCGTTACAATCGTCAGAACAGTCATGGCGATGAAAACAAAACCGTGGTCAGGCACAACCTCACCAAACTTGGATATACCTTGAAGGCCTGGAATATTGCCTGGGTTTTTCAAGCTAATAGCGAGCAAGTAGCCCTGAACCAGTGCAATGATGATAGTAATAACACGGGTATACTGATTGATTTTTTCGCGTCCACCGTCTTCACGTGCAAGCTTAGAGAGCTTTGGCACGACCGCAGTCATGAGCTGCATCATGATAGATGCCGAGATGTAAGGCATAATGCCCAACGCAAACACACCCATTTTCTGGAGACCACCACCAGAGAAAAATCCGAGCATTGCACCAACTGCAGCACCAGGACCACTGTCGCCACCACTTTTTTGTTTGTCCGCCAAATACTCGGCAATGACGCTAGCATCAACCCCCGGAAGAGTGACATGCACGCCCAAACGGACGATAACGACGATGGCTAAGGTGAAGAGAATACGCTCCCGAAGTTCGGGGACTTTCCATGTGCTAGCGAATGCTGAAATCATGAGATTACTGTGATCAGTTTATTTATTTTCGATTGTCGGATTCTGCCTGTGGCAGATGGCATGCATATATCTCGAAAGACAACATGCACAAAGAGGAAGTGCATAAGCACCTCCTCCTCATAAATGTATTATTTAAGGAATGAAGAGCAAAGCTTACTGGTCTGCCTTCTGTGTTTCAGTAACAGAGCCGCCAGCCTTTTCGATTTTCTCTTTCGCTGTTGCACTGACTTTGCAGCCTTCAACAGTAAGCTTCTTGGCTAAGTCTCCATTACCCAAGATCTTGACCCCATCATAAGTGCCCTTGACAAGACGTGCAGCCTTGAGGGTCTCCATGTTAACGGTGTCACCGTCCTCGAAGCGTTCACTGAGTGAAGCGACGTTGACGACAGCGATTTTGTCTTGAAAGCGGGTGTTGTTAAATCCTCGCTTAGGCAAGCGACGGTGCAGTGGCATCTGGCCACCTTCGAAACCTGGACGAACGCCACCGCCTGAGCGAGACTTCTGACCCTTATGGCCTCGACCTGAGGTCTTACCTAGACCAGAGCTTTCGCCGCAGCCTAGACGTTTTACCCGATGCTTAGCACCCGGACGTGGTTTGAGATTGTGCAAATTCATATCTTTAGATGTTTAGTTTTAAAGTTAATAATAGCGGCTAATTACAGCGACTCCTTGACCTTTTTGCCACGGCTAGCGAGGATCTCCTCACGTGTGCGCAACTGAGAAAGGGCCTTCATCGTAGCCTTGACCACGTTGGAGTGATTGTTGGAGCCAAGTGACTTACCAAGAACGTCAGTGATGCCTACAGCCTCACAAACAGCACGAACACCACCACCAGCAATAATACCGGTTCCGGGGCATGCAGGTTTGAGTAGAACTACTCCGCCACCGTGCTCTGCTTGAACTTCGTGAGGAATCGTTCCATCGACGATCTTCATGCGAACCAATGAACGCTTAGCATCATCACTACCCTTGCGGATACATTCTGATACTTCTTGAGCTTTTCCGAAGCCAACTCCAACACGACCTTCCTTGTCACCTGAAACCATCAGGGCAGAGAAGCTAAAGCGACGTCCACCTTTAGTAGCGGTAGCACAACGGTTAATGAACACAACTTTTTCAGTTAGTTCCTTGCCGTCATCTGTCATAGGTTTTGGTGGTGCTTGTCTCGGTGGGCGACCACGTCCACGTCCACGTCCACCACCCGGTCCACCGCGGCGGTTTTCACCAGCTTCCCTGGAAGGTTGTTCAGCAGTATTCTCCTGACTAGGAGCGGGTGCCGCAGATACTGGTGCAGCATCCGCTGCTACAGGTGCTGGTGCGTTTGCCGCCTCAGCTGGTGTGCTATTTTCGTTTTGATTATCAGCCATGGTTTTTGAATGGTTTAGAATTGAAGTCCTGCCTCACGCGCGGCATCGGCGAGCGCCTTGATTTTTCCGTGGTAGAGATGACCACCACGATCGAATACCACCTTAGAAATGTTGGCTTCCTTGGCGCGAGTAGCGACAAGCTCACCTACTTTTTCTGCTGTAGCTTGGTTAGATGCAGCATTTTCTAGACCCTTATCGAGGCTGGAAGCAGCACATAATGTGACTCCTTCGACATCATCGATAACCTGGGCATAAATATGCTGATTAGAGTAGCTGACAGCCAAACGAGGGCATGCAGCGTCGCCTGACACTTTTTTGCGAATGCGGCGGTGAATCCGTTGGCGGACTTTTTTACGGTTGAGAGTGCTCATTGTTCTAAAATAAATTGATACTTAAGTAATTATTCGATTGTTAGTGCTTACTGAACGCTCTTACCAGCTTTACGGCGAACTCGCTCACCCACATAACGCACGCCCTTGCCTTTGAACGGCTCTGGTGGGTAATAACGACGAACTTCAGCTGCAAACTGACCAACAACCTGCTTATCGATACCTTCCACCTTGATGTTGGTATTCTGATCAACAGTAACTTTCACACCTTCAGGAATCGGGTGCAAAATCGGGTGGCTTTTGCCAAGACTGAGATCAAGGTTCTTGCCCTTGACTGCGGCCCTAAAACCAACACCCTGAATTTCAAGCTGCTTAGTGAAGCCATTATTAACGCCTTCGATCATATTGCTGATCAGGCTGCGGGAAGTTCCATGAAGTGCTCTCTGGCTGCGATGCTCAGATGCACGCTTAACGGTGACTGCACCATCGGCTTCTTCAAGTGTAATACCTGCTGGCATTGTCCACTCGAGCTTTCCTTTCGGTCCCTCAACGGTGACGAGACCATTGCTGTCAGATTTGACACTCACCTTTTCAGGAAGATCGATATTTTTTAATCCAATACGTGACATAGTGTTTTGTTCCTAAGTTGTATGTTTACGAATAGTGATCTACCAGACGAACGCGAGGATTTCGCCTCCTAGCTTCTCTCTCCGAGCAGTAGAACCGGTCTTAACCCCCTTGGAGGTAGACACGATAGATATACCCAGGCCATTGAGGACACGCGGGATTTCTCCTGCACCAACGTAGCGTCGTATTCCAGGCTTGGATACACGCTTAAGATCTGTGAGAATGGGGTTTCCATTGTCAGCATATTTCACCTTCACCTTGAGCTCAGGAAACTTACCAGTGGAATCTACTTCGTAGTTCCAGATATATCCTTCGTCTTGGAGAATTTTTGCGATTGCCTCCTTCATTTTGGAATGAGGAGCGTTGAATGTCTCATTGCCTGCGCGAGAAGCGTTTTTCAGACGGGTGAGAAAGTCAGAGATTGGGTCACTTAAAACTGCCATAGTGCTTGTAATTCTATAAAATGTTTAAATTTGGATTGCTACGTAATGATTAGGCAGCGTCGTCGGCTTTCTTAGGTTCACGGAATGGCATGCCGAGTGCCTTGAGAAGCGCACGGCCCTCATCATCTGTGTTTGCAGAAGTTACGAAAATGAGATCAAATCCAAGCTGACGCTTGATTTTATCGAGCTCAATCTCAGGGAAGATGGACTGATCGTCGATGCCGAGAGCATAATTGCCACGACCATCAAAACTTTTAGGAGTGATTCCGCGGAAGTCACGAATATTGGGAGCCGTAATATTGATAAAACGGTCTAAAAACTCCCACATGTGGTTACCACGAAGTGTGACACGAGCACCAACTGCTTCGCCCTCACGAACCTTGAAGTTAGCAACACTCTTGCGTGCATATGAGATACTTGGCTTTTGCCCAGTGATCTTGCAGATATCTTCAATCGCGTCTTCAACGGCTTGCTTGCGGTCGGATGCAGATCCAACGTGAGTCGTCACCACGATTTTTTCAAGTTCTGGGACTTGATGCGGATTTGTGTAGCCTTGCGCTTCTTTAAGAGCAGAGACAACCTTGTCTTGATAGTAGGTTTGTAATGTAGGTTTCATAATTTGCGGGTCAGCTTATTGTTTGATCGCTTAAGCGCTGGGGTATTGGTTGATGTCCTGTTATGAGCATCAAAAATTGAGTTAAGATATTTTTTTAACGTTTGAGATAGCGATGGGACCATCTTGTTCAATGATACCGCCATCGGGATTTTGCTCAGACTTGCGAATGGCTTTTTTCATGACGCGGGCACCTTCGACAACGACCTGGCCTTTGGCGGCGTTAACTTCGAGTATTGTGCCACGCTTGCCCTTGTGGTTGCCTGCGACAACTTCGACTTCGTCACCTTTTTTTACGTGTGTTTTGATACGCATTGTAAATAGAGTTAATAGTTTAATTAGAGAACCTCTGGTGCCAGAGATACGATTTTCATGTAGCGCTTGTCGCGCAGTTCACGAGCAACAGGACCGAAGATACGAGTACCTTTGGGGTTGCCGTCTTTGTCAATAATGACGATTGCGTTGCTATCAAAACGAAGCACAGAGCCGTCAGCACGGCGCACAGGATATGCGGAACGTACGACTACAGCTTTGACAACCTCGCCTTTTTTGATGCTGGCGGTCGGGATAGCTTCCCTGACGTGAGCGGTAATAACATCGCCGACTCGAGCCACCTTGGTGCGCTTGCCAATGACGCCAATCATCTTGGCAACACGTGCACCGGTGTTATCGGCGATTTGAACTTTGGATTCCATTTGGATCATGGCAGTAAAATGATTTGTTGGTAATTAGTAATGAGTAATTGTCGAAGTTACCGTGAGGTAACATACCGATAAATTAGTGAGTAAGAACTTCTTGCAGCTTCCAGCACTTCTTCTTGGAGATTGGCTTTGTTTCAATGATGCTTACTTTATCACCTACTGCGGCCTCACCATTTTCATCGTGGGCGTAAAACTTCTTGGATCGCTTAATGATCTTTTTGAAGCGTGGGTGAGGCACGCGGTTAATGTATTCAACAACGATGGTCTTATCCATAGATGTAGAGATTACAATACCGACGCGGGTCTTGCGGAGACCTTGTGTTTTGGTTTCAGATTCGCTCATGATTGATAATGTTAAATGATTCGATAATTAGCTGTTAACTCTGGAGGCGACGCTCTGAGAGTGTAGTTTGCACACGTGCAACTTCGCGACGAACGAGCTTGCGGCGTGCTGTGTTTTCCAGCTGTCCCGTTGCTTGCTGCAAGCGGAGGTTGAGTGACTCCTGCTTGAGGTCACGCAGACGGCTGATGAGCTCTTCGGTGGTGAGCTCGCGGATTTCTGTGATATTGGTCTGGGCCATAACTTGAAATTGTTTGTGTTTAATCTAGTTTTTTAATCTTTAGCCGTGCTTTCCACGGACAACAAAGCGTGTTGGAACACCAAGCTTGTAGGAGGCCAAACGAAGGGCTTCCTTAGCAGCTGTTTCGGAAACACCGGCGACTTCGAAGAGCATTGTTCCAGGACGGATAACCGCTACCCAAGCCTCAACAGCACCCTTACCTTTACCCATACGAGTTTCTGGCGGGCGGCCTGTAATGGACTTGTGAGGAAAGACACGAATCCAGACTTTTCCCTTACGCTTTAATTTACGGTTGATGGCTACACGACATGCTTCGATTTGACGGTTGGTCATCCATCCGCGACCTAGGCACTGCAGGCCGAAATCTCCGAAGCTTACGGTATTTCCGCGTTGGGCGTTACCACCACGGTTTCCGCGCTGAGTCTTGCGGAATTTTACTCTTTTGGGCATTAATGGCATGATCTTATCCTCCTATTTAAATGGTTTATATGTGTATTAAGCGTTGTAGGTGAGCCTTAATGGGCTTTGTTGCGGTCGTTACGCTCTCGGCGCTGACCACCACGGGGGCGTCCACCGCCTCCACCTTGTTCTAATTTTTCTTCCTTCTTATTGATCCAGCACTTGATGCCAATGATTCCGTATACGGTAGCAGCTTCTGCAAAACCATAATCAATGGGAACACGTAGTGTTTGAAGAGGCACTGTGCCCTCACGATAGGATTCTGCACGAGCAATATCAGCACCACCCAAGCGACCTGCACAGCGGACACGAATGCCTTCAGCACCGAACTCCATACCGGTTTGGATAGCGCGTTTCATTGCACGACGGAAAGCAATACGACGCTCAAGCTGAACGGCAACATTCTCTGCTACCAATTGAGCATCAAGCTCAGGCTTGCGGATCTCAATAATGTCAATCTTGACCTGGCAACCGCCGCACAATTGAGAAATCTCATTAGTCATTCTCTCAATTTCAGATCCTTTGCGACCAATAACGAGGCCAGGACGAGCTGTAGATAGCGTGACACGAACACTGTTCCATGCACGTTCGATGATAACCTTAGAAATTCCTGACATGTGCAGGCGATTCTTAATATACTTTCTAATCTTCAGGTCTTCGTGAAGATTGTCGGTGTATTCTTTTCCAGTGGCATACCACTTAGAACGCCAGTCTTTAGAGACTGCGAGACGGAATGAGATCGGATTGATTTTCTGGCCCATGATTTTGTTTTTTTAAATTTGATTATTTGTCTTCGCCTTTGCTCTCCTCAGTAGGAGCGGCTTCTTCAGTTGCTGCTTCGGCTTTAACCTCCGCTACCTCCTCTGGTGCTTCTGTCGCTTCGACTACCTCTTCAGGAGCTTCCTCCTTTTTCTCTTTTTTAGCCGCAGCTTTCTTCTTTGGCTTAGAAACTTGGTTGCGCTTCTTAGGCTTTGATGACCGCTCGCGTGGCTCGGGAATTTCTTCCTCGTCAGTGAGCACGATGTAGAGGTGACTTGTACGTTTCCGGATTGCACTAGCTGAACCACGTGCACGCGGCTTGAAACGCTTAAATGTCGGTCCGTCACCCACGGTGGCTTCCTTCACGGTCAACTCATCAGCGATGAGCTCATGATTGTTCTCAGCATTTGCTACGGCACTTTTGAGAGTTTTGCCGACAAGCTGTGCTGCTTTGCGGGGGGTGTATGCGAGAGCATCAAGAGCGTCAGAAACTGGCATGCCTTGTATAGCACGAGCAACGTCACGTGCCTTCTTAGGCGAGATGCGGGCGTATTTGTATGTGGATTTAACTTCCATCGGTATATTATTGGTAAAAGTGTTTGGTTATCGTTGTGAAATTTTAACGGATGCGATGTCGCCAGATCTAATGACCTCATGTGATGCATCCAATTGTGTTGGCAGCAAACCACTGAAATCCTTACGAACATCAGTGACTATCGCCTCGGCAACTGTTTGTTTGCCTCGCGTGATGGTAAAAGTCATCCCGCGTCGAACGGACTGATCTTCGCCTGCATTGACAACTAGCAAACCGCTTTCCGCGTCAATGCTAATAATCTTTGCATACTGCAAGTTTCCTTGAGTAAGCTGAGGGCGCGGGTTCTGCCTTAATCCGAGGGCTACGTCAAGCTCTCGTATAGAAGATTCTATGCGAGCACGTGAATCAGGGTCCGAAGCAACAGCAGTGCGGAGATATTCACGCATGTCTGCCATTAAATCTATGGCCGCTTTTTCGGTTGCTCGGTATTGCTTATCAATGACTTCTGCATTCTTAACGGCTTCCAGGACAGCATCCTGCCCCCCGTTTAACAGATTGTCACCAAGAGCCGCAAAACGAAGTCGAAGATCGTTAAGTCCCCTACTTAATTCTGCTTCTCGCATTTTTGATGCTGCAAGATCACGCGCTAATGTGTGATTCTGCTGCTGCACATTGTTAAGCTTGAGGCGAAGTTGGCGAAGCTCGAAATCTGCACTGTTGCTCTCACCACCAACTGATGATTGCCCATGACATGCACAAACAGCACCTAGGAGTAGAACTCCGGTGATAGCTGAGGTGATGTGATTGGCTGGAATCATGAGTCTGTGAAAAAGTATTTTGCAGAATTCGAGGAATTAGCGCTTACCGATGCCTCCGTGAGCTTTAAAGATGCGAGTTGGTGAGAATTCACCGAGCTTGTGGCCCACCATGTTCTCGTTCACGTAGACAGTGATGAATGACTTTCCATTATGAACGTGAAATGTGTGGCCGACAAAGTCAGGAGTAATAACAGACTTACGACTCCAGGTCTTGATGGGCTTCTTATCTTTGCTAGCTTCAGCTGCGTCAATTTTTGCGAGCAGCTTTTGGTCAACGAAAGCACCTTTTTTGAGTGATCTTGGCATATTAGTTATCAGTTAAAGTTTTTACTTCTTACGGCGTGCAACAATAAACTTGTTGGACGGTTTGTATTTCTTACGAGTTTTTTGACCCTTGGTGTGGCCCCAAGGTGATTTCAGGTGTTGGCGACCACCACCTGACTTAGACTTACCTTCACCACCACCGTTGGGGTGATCGACAGGGTTCATGCACATACCACGAACAGTAGGTCGGATACCCTTCCAGCGGCTTCGGCCAGCTTTGGCTGAAACTTCATTCATGTGGTCACGATTACCTACCTGGCCAATCGTGCAGTAGCAGTTCTGGTTAAATTTACGAATCTCACCAGAAGGCATCTTGACAAGAGCATGTCCACCTTCCTCGCGGTTGGAGAGAACAGCTTGTTGACCAGCAGAACGAGCGATCTTACCACCAGTTCCTGGTGTCATTTCGATGTTGTGAATAGCCGTTCCAAGAGGCACGTGCTTGAGCTGCATTGCGTTACCTGGCTTAGGTGCTGCAGTAGCGCTTGAGATAACGGAATCACCAACGCTGAGACCCACAGGAGCTAAGATGTAACTGAGAACACCGTCCTCATACTTAATCAGGGCAATGCGACAAGTCCGGTTAGGATCATACTCGATACTCTGAACAATTGCAGGAATGTCTGCTTTGTTGCGCTTGAAGTCAACGAGACGATACTTACGCTTGTGACCGCCACCTTTATGGCGACAAGTGATACGACCCTGGTTGTTACGTCCGCCACTCTTTTTGAGGGGACGAGTCAGGCTTTTTTCTGGTGTAGTTTGAGTAATCTCCTCGAAAGTGGGCCACTCTTTGTAGCGGTTTGAAGGAGTTACTGGTTTGAATTTTTTAAGAGGCATAATACGCTATTGGGTTCGATGTTATCGTTTTTCAGCGGAAATAGTTAATAAACGGGCGTGATCTAAATTAGACGAGGTCAAGTGTTTCTCCATCCTTGAGACGGACAATGGCTTTTTTCCAGTGTGCTGTGCGGCCTGCATCAGCGCGGCGATTGCGTTTGCTTTTGCCACGACAGTTGAGAGTGCGGACTGTAGCTACCTTCTTTCCAAAAAGCTGCTCAATGGCACGCTTGACTTCAAGCTTGTTCGCATTGCGATCAACCTTAAATACATACTCGTTGTTTTCTTCCTGAAGAAGAGTGGCTTTCTCACTAATGAGAACGGTGTCGATGACCTGATAAATATCTTTCATGGATACGATTTTTGATTAAATGATTTAGGCTGTGCGGCGTGCTAGAGTTTCGTATGCGTCTTCGACGATAACGACTGAGTCTGCGAGGAGAAGCTGCTCAATGTTCATTTCTGCTGCAGTGATCAGCAAAACATTCTGAACGTTACGACCAGCGAGGTATGTTTTATCGTCAAACTTCTCAGCAATCACAAGCACGTTACGAGCTTCTGTGATTCCTTTAATAGCTGCGGCAAAAGACTTGGTCTTACCGTCTTCGACAGCAAAACTTGGCACTGAGATTGCACGCTCCGCTGTGATGAGATCACCCAGCACTTTGCGCAATGCGAGCTTACGTGTACTTTTGTTGACCGTCTTTGCATAAGAGCGCGGGCGAGGTCCGAATACGATACCACCACCACGCCAAACGGGGTTCTTGTTGGTGCCAGCACGTGCACGACCAGTGCCTTTTTGCTTCCAGAGTTTCTTGTTGGAACCTTTTACTTCGCCACGAGTCTTAGTGCACGCTGTGCCACTACGTCGGTTGGCGCGATATGCGGTTACGAGATCATGCACAGCCTGATCGCCCTTGCGGCCTTCGACCACTTGGATGTTTGCAGCTTGTGCATCTTTGATAGAGAGTGTTTTTGACATGATTAGTTATCAGTTGATAGTTATTTCAGTTAATCCGTTGATGTTCGACAGTGAAACTGCCGATGGCTTCATTAGCTAGCGGATGGCGCTGTCTTTTTGACTGCGGGGCGAATGACAACATAAGCACCCTTGTGACCTGGAACAGCACCAGAGACGAGAATGACGTTATCTTCAGGGCGAACCTGAACGACTTTGAGGTTTTGGACAGTGCGGCTATACACACCATGACGACCAGGCATCTTCTTATTTTTCCAGATACGACCGGGCCATGTTCCAGCTCCAACACCACCGGGGCGACGGTGCATCATGTGACCGTGTGAATCAGGCTGACCGGAGAAATTGTAGCGTTTCACAACACCTTGGAAGCCTTTTCCTTTAGTAGTGCCGATAACGTCAATCCACTGACCGCCCTCGAACAGTTCAGCACCTGGGTGAGGTTCCTCTGTGTTCGGAATATCTGCGTCACTCTCAAAACGGAACTCCTTAACGAGCTTCTTAGGAGAGGTGCCATACTTGTTAAAGTGGCCACGCTTGGGGAGATTGAAGCGAAATTCACGCTGATCGTCATATCCAACCTGAACAGCGGAGTAACCGTCTGTTTCGGAGGTTTTGACCTGAAGAAACTCATTGCCTGAAACGTCAACAACAGTGACGGGTATAGATGTGCCTGCCTCTGCGTCAAATACGCGGGTCATGCCGACTTTTTTTCCTAGTAGTCCTAATGCCATGGTATTGGTAAGATTTGTAATTTAAATTGGTGATTAGTGGTAGTGTAACACTGAAGGTCAGATCTTGATCGCAATGTCTACACCGGCTGGAAGGTTGAGCTTTTTGAGCTCGTCTACAGTGCGCGCTGTTGGATCGACGATGTCGAGCATGCGCTTGTGTGTGCGGATTTCGAATTGTTCAGCTGACTTCTTGTTCTGGTTTACAGAACGGTTGACGCTGAATTTCTCAATGCGGGTGGGCAATGGAATAGGACCAGCTACTTTGGCACCGGTGCGTTTGGCTGTTTCGACAATTTCCATTGCGGACTTGTCAATGGCGCGGTGATCATAAGCGCGGAGGCGAATTCTGATTTTCTGCTGTTGCATATCGGATGTTAGTTAGAGTGTTGAGAGTTGATTTGTTGTTTGAGATAAGTAATTAGCTAGCGTAAGCATATTCGTTAGTTAGATCGTCAACGATAGCCTGCGGCACCTGCTCGAAGCTGCTAGGCCTCATGGTGTAGTCAGCACGTCCGCTAGATAAAGTTCTGATAGCTGTGGAGTAGCCGAACATTTCAGCTAGCGGGACAAGGGCCCTGAGGACAGCGTGAGTCGGTTTGTTTTCTATTTCTTGGATTTGACCGCGGCGGCGGTTCAAGTCACCCATGATATCGCCTTGGTAATCCTCAGGAGTTGTTACCTCGACCTCCATGACTGGCTCAAGAAGAATGGGGCTTGCGTTTTTAAAAGCATCACGCATCCCGAGGATCGCGGCCATCTTGAACGCGTTTTCGTTAGAATCAACTTCATGATAAGAGCCGTCGGTAATGTTGACGTGCACATCAACCACTGGATAACCAGCGATAATGCCGTTTGACATCGCTGTGCGCACACCCGTGAGAACGGAATTAACAAACTCTTTGGGAATAGATCCTCCAACCACCTTGTTATCAATAGTTAGGCCCTTGCCTTTCTCCTCGGGGGCAACATCAAGAACGACATGACCATATTGACCACGACCACCAGACTGTTTCACAAGCTTACCCTCACCGGGCGCTGCACTCGTGATCGTTTCACGATAAGCAATTTGCGGTTTGCCGACACGACACTCAACTTTGAATTCACGCTTCATGCGGTCGACGATGACCTCCAAGTGGAGCTCACCCATGCCAGAAATAATTGTTTGCCCTGTGTCTTCGTCTGTTTTGACAACAAAGGTAGGGTCCTCATCAGAGAGTCTCGTTAAAGCAAGCGCCATCTTATCTTGATCGGCAACTGTTCTGGGTTCAACAGCCATTGAGATGACAGGCTCTGGAAAAAGAGGAGGCTCAAGCATAATCTCAAACTTCTCTTGGCATAGGGTATCTCCTGTTTGGACATTTTTAAGTCCTACGATGGCCGCAATGTCACCTGCATAGCAAGTTTCGATGTCTTCGTGCTTATCAGCATGCATCTTGATCAAACGACCAATGCGCTCCTTCTTGCTAGTGCGCGGATTGTAAACCATGTCTCCTTTGGAAACCATGCCAGAGTAAACACGGAAGAAGACCAACTTACCGACATACTTGTCTGCCCACAATTTGAATGCCAATGAGCAGAACTGTTCATTATCGTTTGTCTCTGCTAAAACCTCAAGTGCCTCGTCGTCTGGAGACTGCCCTTGAGCTGCAGGAATATCTAGTGGGCTCGGAAGATAATCAACAACAGCATCCACAAGGAACTGAACTCCTTTGTTTTTGAAAGCTGAGCCGCCAGCAACAGGAACAACCTGATTGGAAATGGTAGCGCGTCGTAACGCCCGCTTAAGATCCTCGGTGGTGATTTCCTCCTCCATCAAAAATTTCTCACCGAGCTCATCGTCGCAATCACAGAGAATCGACGCTAGCTCTTCGCGAGCAGCCTCGGCCTCGGCGAGCAAGTCGCCATCAAGATCTTGGATCTCGAATGTTGAGCCCATCGCGTCATCATCTTTGTAGATGACAGCCTTCATGTTCAGCACATCAATCTGTCCCTGGAGATTCTCTTCAGCGCCAATGGGAATAAGGATGCGCACAGCTTGCACACCAAACTTTTCTTTTACATCCTGATAAACATTTTCAAAATTAGCACCTGTGCGGTCCATTTTGTTGACGAACACAATACGGGGAACTTTGTATTTGTCTGCCTGTCGCCATACTGTTTCAGTTTGGGGCTGAACACCAGCTACTCCACAAAAGACCACGATAGCACCATCAAGAACACGAAGAGAGCGTTCGACTTCTGCTGTGAAATCAACGTGACCCGGAGTATCAATGATGTTAATCCTCTGTTTCTGTCCTTCGAACAATTTCGCAACACCGTCATTCGGGTTCTGTATCCACTCACAAGTAACGGCGGCTGACGTGATTGTGATACCACGCTCCCGCTCTTGCTCCATGTGATCGGTTACGGTAGCACCATCGTGCACCTCACCGATGCGGTGAATCATACCAGTGTAAAACAAAACACGCTCAGTCAGAGTCGTCTTACCCGCATCAATGTGCGCTGCGATCCCAATATTCCGTGTCCGCTCCAGAGGGTATGGGCGGTTTGGATTATTAGGATTCTCAGACATGGTAGTGAGGAAGTTTGTTATCTGCTCGTAAAAACGGGAAATTGAACACCGCAACGATTGTTGCAGCTGATTTGATTACCAACGGAAGTGAGCAAAAGCACGGTTAGCCTGCGCCATTTTGTGCATGTCGTCGCGCTTGCGAACAGCGTTGCCTTGATTGTTGGCAGCATCCTTGATCTCATTGGCAAGAGCCACGTGCATTGGAGTGCCTTTCTTGGAACGAGCAAAGTTGACGAGCCAACGCATAGCGAGAGACTCAGAACGGCCAGTATCGACTTCGAGTGGCACTTGGTAAGTTGCACCACCAACACGGCGGCTTTTCACCTCAACGCGCGGCTTAGCATTTTCGAGAGCACGTGTGACAACCTCAAGAGGGTCAACAGTATCAGTGCCGTCATTTGCTTTGTCGATAGCAGCATAAACGATGCGCTCAGATAGTGAGCGTTTACCGTCACGCATAACCTTGCTGATGAGCTTTCCAACTACGGGGCTATCGTAGCGTGGATCACGTGTTTCTGGGCGGTTGTAAACTTTTTTACGGCGAGCCATTGTATTATAGAGTTATAGATTGAAAATAAAATTACTTCTTAGGACGCTTAGTTCCATACTTGGAACGAGCTTGAGCACGCTTATCAACACCGAGTGTGTCAAGTGCGCCACGGACGATGTGGTAACGAACACCCGGAAGGTCTTTTACACGACCACCACGAACTAGGACGATTGAGTGTTCCTGAAGGTTGTGACCTTCACCTCCAATGTAGGCGATCACTTCCTGACCGTTGGTAAGGCGAACTTTGGCCACCTTACGGAGAGCTGAGTTAGGCTTCTTGGGCGTACGAGTCATGACCTGGAGACAGACGCCGCGACGTTGCGGACAGCTGTTGAGGGCACGTGACTTGGACTTGGTCACTGGTGTCTTGCGTCCTTTGCGGACGAGCTGGTTAATGGTAGGCATATTCCTGCGTGTTTATGTTTGATTGAGAGTTGATTACTTGAATCAAGGGTAGTTAGAGGGTTCGTTGAGAAATTGTATTACGTGTTTCGCTTATCGAAAGTTGTGACTGAATGTTTGTGTGTTCAGCCAGTGGAAACGTTTAAACCACGGAGATGCGCCCAAGAGGCACGAGGTATATTAAGTGACCTCGTAAACCGCCTCTTATCCGGAGCTACCCGATAGTTTAACTGCCTTCCCGCAGCTTTCTGGTTGTTGTCTTCGCCTTAGATTTGATTCGCAGGCTGGGACGGGGGGCGGCGAATATACAAATGCACCCCCATCTGGCAAGACGTATTTCGTTTTTTTTCGATTATTTTTCAAACTCAAGTCAAAAGATGCCGCAAATGCCGACTTTTGAGCGATCTGGCACTTCACCAAAACTCAACTCCCCACCTCTGGCCGGCACCTTTCCCGTATTTTTGCGCTTAAGTTCCATCTCAACCGATCCACCCCCCTCTCTCGAGGCGCCGCCCTCTAGTTGACATCCTGACAAACACTTCGCCCCCCCTACACCGCTGGGGTCGGCACCAAACCTCTGCGGCACCTGCTCGGTGCCACAGTAATTCACCTTTGAATACAGCGGCTCGATCCTGGTCAGAAACTACTCATCATCCAGCAAAACCGCCCTCTCTATTATTGCTCTCCTACTACTAGCAAGTGTAAATGCTTGCTCATGACATCACACTAAAGCTCTCTTGCTCCCCAGAAATCTTTATATCACTGCCTGCTTCACGGATGAGCACGAGGCAAATACAAGCGCACAAGACAGCCTTTCACTAGATGGCACCTCTGTTAGCGCTAGGGCATAAATGTACCAGCCGGATCTCCGGCAAGATCATATACTTTATCGCGTAATTTCGCAGTGATATTTCGTGAATCGCCCAACTGGGCAATGATCTCCTGCTGCAGTAAGTCGCCAATACGAACATCCATCTCCGTATCCACCAACTCACGATCCAGCGCCCAGGTTAATAATTTAGGGATTTTCGGTAAGATTGACCACGGGAGCAAGCGGCTTGGCATGTTTGCAATGTAGAAGGGTAGGATCGGCGCCCCGCTGCGCTTAGCTATTGTACCGACCCCTCGCTTCCACGCCGGAGCAGCACGACGCCTTCCGAAACGACGCCCATGAAGCATGTCTTCAGGGAATATTATCAGGACTCCACCACCTTTGATGTGTTTAACCATATCGCTGACAATCTGCCTATTGCACTGCTCATTGATCTCAATGACATAAGGCTTCAGCTCTGGGTGATCTACCACATGACTTATCGCGACGATCTTGACGTCGCTGTACTTCCGTGCGCCCAGCATCAAACTGAGCAGCGCTAGCCCATCTCCAAAAATAGGGTGGTTTCCGGTCACAATCAACGGCCCCTCGCTTGGAATAGCCGACACCTTAATACGGTTCGCGCGTGCCCTTATACCTAATGATTCAATACCCCTCAGCAAGCCGGGCCCGCGCAGTTGCCCTCTCCTTGATTTCTCCAAACGCTGAAGTGAACTCAAGGGTAAGATTTTTCTGGCCTGCAGCGCATGCACTGCACGAGCCACAAACCCCTTCAAAGCAACCCTAATACCGGGATTTTGCTTAATGAGTGAGGTGCTCGGAGAGGCTTTCATGGGTGATAATGGCGAACGAG
>JAQXBQ010000146.1 GCA_029252325.1 Akkermansiaceae bacterium | reverse complement strand
GAGGAGGCGCACCTCATTACCGCGATGGATGAAACCACGGGTGTGCTCACCCTCGAAACTGGCCACGACCTGACCGCCCGCTACCCGGCCACTCCCACCTACCGGATCTGTAAAGCCGTCACCCTTGGAAACTTCTTCGCCAGCATCAGCGCGCCCTTTGAAGCCTCGGACCGCGTTTACCTCTGGAACGGGGGCGGTTGGGATTCCTATGTCTATTTCAGTTACTGGCGAAAGGTGGGTGATATTAGCCCGAACCGAAACGATACCGTGCTGATGCCCAATCTAGGCATGTATATCATCCGTGGAGCCGCCACCGACCTCGTGATCACCCACAGTGGAGCCGTACCCGTGCTGGACCAGGTGTCCACCATCACCGGCACCTCCTTTATCAGCAACCGCTTCCCAATCGGCACCACACTGGGCACATCGGGTATCCACGATGACGCCAATTGGAACGCCAACGACAGAATCTACCTCTGGAACGGATCCAGCTGGGATACCTACTACTACAGCACCCATTGGAGATTAAGCACCGACCCGGGCACCGATGCCAACGGCACGGACATCAATCCCGAGTCCGCCATCTTTATAGTCCGTGACGCAGCCGTTGCTGCTGACAGCGCAGGAGTTACTCACCCCAACCCCTATACGCCCTAGAGTCCCCTATACGCCTTAGAGTCCCCTACAGATTTTACCTGCAGTATAGCATAAATCCCCTCCCAATATTTCCATGAAAACAATCTTCCATTATTTTCTCATCACCCTCATCGCTGCCTGCGGTCTCTGCGCTTTTTCAGGTCCGCTCTCAGCAGCACCGTATAGCATTGGAGTCACCAGCTTTGCGCCGATGCATAATGCCAGTGGTAGCGCACTCAGCACAGGGTCGATTGTCCAGCTCGGCTACTTTGATGGAGTGAGTAGCTCCACTGATCCTGCTTCCTACAGCGCTTCTGAATGGGAGAGCTTCACCCCCATCTCAGGTATTGATTCGCCCAACAGCGACCTGGCATCCGCCATCAACGACTTCGAGGACGCGGCGGGAGCCTTTGCCTTGAGCCTTCACTTCGACACGGACACCCACGTGCTACCAGCATCGGGAAGTGTCAGATTGGGTATCCGTATTTTTGATTCAGCCACCAGCACCAGTGGCAGTGGCTACAACACAGTGGCCGGCAGCAGAGACGCATGGGTCATGGTCGCTCCCGGTGCTTCGAGCGCCATCAAAGCCACCCCGCCAAGCCCATTGGTTCTGAGCGCTACGGACAGCGGCATCTCCTGGGAATATGGAGCTGCCCATGCCGGTAGAACCGTGACTGATACTGATGGAGATAACATCCCCGACAGTAGCGACACCGATGACGACAACGACGGCACACCTGACACTGAGGACGACTTCCCGCTCGATCCCACCGAAACCACCGATACCGACGGTGACGGCATCGGCAACAATGCCGACACCGACGACGACAACGACGGCACACCTGATGCGGAGGATGAATTTCCGCTCACTGGCATTGTTAGCACAAACGATCCCGCAAACTCTCCCTTAGCGGAAGCAGTGCGCTTTAGAAGAGCATCAAGAGGAGCTACGTACGGTGGTTTTTTGAGCTCGGAGGACGGCAGCATGATCTTGGGCCGTTTCCAAGGTATTGTGCTAAGAAAGAGACGAGGTTTTTCTGCGCGTATGAGCTTCGGTGCTACCAACTACATGCTCAAGGGCAAGTTCAGCAAGAGTGGCCGCTATTCCAAAGTGATCACCCCGGAAAGCGGTCCTGCCGCCAGCGTAGAACTGCAACTGGTCCAGACCAGCAGCGGCTCATATAAAATAGAGGGGACCGTCCAGAAGGGCGAAGAGATCGCCACCGTAGTTGTGGTCAAAGCCGGAAACACCCGTGCCGTGGCAGGACGCTATACCCTACTCATACCTGGCAAGGAAAGTGAGTCCAGCCAAGCTCAGGGTCACGGCTACGCAAGCATGTGGCTGCATACTCGTGGCAGAGCTAAAGTTAAGGGACTGCTCGGAGACGGTAGCAAGTGGATGGCCGCATGCTACGTCACCACTGACGGTGAAATGCCGCTCTATGCCAACCTGTATAAAAGCACAGGATTGCTGGGAGGCTTGATCAGCTTCCGCGATATTGCTGAAGTCAGTGACTGTGATGGCAACGTCAACTGGTATAGGCCCGGTGAGAATGGTTTTGATCTGCAACGCAATCTAGTGGGATCACGCTACCGGCGCAGCCTGGCAGTCGCCGAGCTGGGAGCAAACCCAATCGAGCTGGACGCTTATCTGGGTGCAGGCTCCGGCCTTGATGCTCTATCCCAGAGCGTGGCAGTGAAACTAAAGCGCAAGAATGGCTTGATCAAAGGAGTCATCAGCCAGCAGGGCATTGAGTTCCAGATAAAAGGAGTATACCTCCAGAAGCAGGGCCTTGGCGCAGGCATGGCCTGTGCCGAAGGCAAAGAGTCACGCAGCCTAGTAATAGTGCCCACGGAGTAAGCACACAGTTGCAAGCTACCGCTAGCCCCAACATAAAACCATTCAAACAAACACACACCTTATCCATTTTACCCCTCACGATATGAAGCTTAAAAAATACACAAGCATACTGATGGCCAGTAGTGCTTTGATCTCAACCTCACTCCCTGCAGCTACCATCAACATTGGAGTCAGTTCACTTGCAGAAATGCAGGACAACGGCGGCACTGCACTCGCTGGAGGATCCATCGTTCAGCTTGGCTATTTTAGTGGCGTAAGTGCTGTCACCGATCCTGGTTCCTATACTCTCGCTGACTGGGCGGCATTCACTCCCATCTCAGGTATTGATTCATTCAACCCGCTCAAATCAACCACGATAGGCTTTTCGAGTGGGGATCTCGACTTCACTGTCGAGTATGACACCGCGTCTGATGTATTGCCCGGAACCAATGGGGGATCTGGATCTTACTCGGCGAGGCTCGGTGTTCGCATCTTTGACTCTGCCACCGCGACCGCGGGTAGCAATTATAATACAGTTGCCAGCAGTGATGCTTCATGGGTGCTTAATGATCCCGATGTTGACCCGTTTACTCCACCGAGCATATTTTTCTTCACTAACAGCGATGCTGGT
>JAQXBQ010000131.1 GCA_029252325.1 Akkermansiaceae bacterium | reverse complement strand
TTTTGACATTCCTCTAATATTAGCGATTTAGATACCTGAAATATCAAGTTTCCGCATAAAATTTATGAGGTAATCCCAGGAGTTATAAAACTCATTGGACCAATGACCCCACGATAAATCCTCCGATGCAAGGCACAACAGAATGGAGATGACGATCACGTTGGCGAGGTAGATGACAACCAGCGAAAAGAAGACTCCGTTTTCTTTGAGGTCAGGTTGATCTCTGGGAATCATCCATAGTGTCCATAACAGGTGAAAGGACCAGCTGAAGCCTACTAGGAAGTAGAGAGCATGATCATGATGAGGGATTTGATAAAATAATCCGATCACGGTTGAGATCCCCAAGATGACCACTGACCAGAAGGGCACGAAGTATGGGGAGAGAGCAATCAGGGCGTTGCTCTTATTCGTCATCACGTATCCACCATCGGCGGTCACATGAATACCTCCTACTTTGCCACCGCATGCATAGACGAACAAAGCGTGGGTCAGTTCGTGGCCAAGAACATAAAAGTAAAGAAATAGGCGCTCAAGTAGACCTGTAAAAAACCAGCCCATCATCAATACGCATCCAATGCCAAAATAGAGGAAGTGCTCAGAGGTTACCAAACTTCTCCAAAAGGTACCCTGATCCTGTGAAGCGCCAACATTTAATAAAGCGCGCGTGGTGATAGCGCAAAAAGGTAATAGCATCAGTGCTATTAACCATCGGAGCATTCGTTGGCCGATGTTCAGGTGAATGATACCATGGTCAGCAGTCCCGGCGATAGCAGCTTGCATGGAGGTCAAGCCGTGACGTCTGCCCATGCGCCTATTTGCACGCTGCTTGGCGCGTAGGTTAGCATCGTTGAATGCTTGCCGCAACGTTGGGCGGCCACTGCGCCTGCTATTGCGGGTGCGTGTCCGCCTCTCTCGGCTGGCGATTGGTTGTCTGCGTGATCTCATGCCAAACATGAGCCCGGGCGACGGGCTTGGAAGGGAAGGTGTTTAAGATTACTTAAATAAAATAAAACTGCAAGACGGTAATTGTTGGAATGGAATCGAATGTGGGTATGGCAGATCATCTTCCTGGACGCAGAATCATCCTAGCTCTTGGTTTCAGCTAAGCATTCTACTTCCACGCCGACACCCTCCTCAAGCACGAGTACGCGATCGGCTACGCCAAGGCGCTCGGCTTCAGATACCAAGCGTTCGATAGGTTCGTGGTAAGGTTCGTTACCCAGTGGGAAGGTGCCGTAATGCATGGGAATGAGGATGCCCGCTTCCATCTCGATAAAGGCTTGTACGGCTTCTTCTGGGTTCATATGCACGTCCCGACCGCTCGGAGCGTCGTAAGCACCAATGGGCATGAGGGCGACATCGGGCGTGTGATGTTTGCCAATTTCTTTAAAGCCGTCAAAATAAGCGCTGTCACCACAGTGAAAGACTTTACAGACTCCCGAGGAGACCATGTAGCCGCCGTAATCTCGGTGAGTATCATGAAGGTAGCGTGCGCCCCAGTGATGGCTTGGTGTGTGCGTCACGGTAAGGTCATCAAAAGTGAGTTCGTCCCATACAGACATTTCATGAACGCTATGAAAGCCGAGTTTTTTGACGAGCTCACCGCTGCCAGTCGGCACTACGATGCCCTCGTGAGATTCGAGGATTTTGAGGCTCTTTTTGTGCAGGTGGTCGAAGTGTGCATGGGTTACCATCACCAGATCTACCAGCGGCATTAGCTCAAGTCCTAGGCCGGGGGCTCTTTGCCGTTTGACGACTCCGTGCCAATTTGCCCAGTTGGGATCTATGATGACTGAGTGATCCGGGAACTGAACGAGAAATGATGCATGTCCAATCCAGGTGATGCGAATTTTCCCAGCTTTGGGTGGGTGGGGAATAGGCTCTCGGCTAGAGCCATTGCGTTTTTGAAAAACCTGAGGTAGCAAGCGGTGGCGAAGGAAGTGGTAGTTTCTCCGTGGCCAGCCTTTTTTGGGCATGATGCCCGCATAGTCTTTTTTGACTAGGGAGGCTTTGGGTTTTGGTGGGTTGGTGCCTTGAGTGGCCATGATTGATAATTAAATTATAGGCGCGTCACCCTCAGACTTGCAACCCTTCTCTTATTCTCGTTGATCTTATCACTATCTCATAGAATGATGCGGCAACATCATGAGTGAGCAGGGTAAGGCGACAATTGGCATCACACGAGGCGATCAAGCAGGTATTGGTCCTGAGGTGGCGGCAGCAGCATTGGCATCGGGTCAGCTGAGCTCCGCGTTCAACTATAAGATGATTGGTGAGGAAATAGATGCTGTGCCCGGGCAACCAAATAAGGGAACTGCTAAGGCTGCACTGGATGCGCTGGAGGAGGCGGCTGAGATGTTGAAAAACGGGCAGATCGATGCGGTGGTGACGGCTCCAGTGGGCAAGGAGGGCTTGCATGAGCTTGGGTTTGATTTCCCAGGTCAGACTGAGTTTTTTGCCGATCGTCTGGGCTGTGATAGTCATGCGATGTGCCTCACGGGTAAGAACCTTACGGTTGCGCTGGTCACTATTCACGTGTCGCTTGCTGAGGTGCCTGGCATGCTCCGGGCGCAAGAAATTGTGCGTGTGGGGCAGTTGCTGGCAGGTTTCTGCCGTCAACGTGGCATTCGATCACCGCGGATTGCTGTCTGCGGTCTTAATCCTCATGCGGGTGAAAATGGAGCCTTCGGATCGGAAGATATAGATATCGTTGGGCCTGCTGTTGCTAAATTACAACAAGCTGATGATGGGGCTGTTTATAGCGGTCCTCATCCTGCTGATACTATCTTTCGTCCTGCGGTAGATGGTCAGTATGATGCTGTTCTTTGTATGTATCACGATCAGGGTTTGATTCCGCTGAAGTTGCTCGATTTTGACACGGGAGTGAACGTTACCTTGGGTCTACCGAAGCCACGTACCAGCCCAGACCATGGCACCGCTTACGGTATCGCAGGGAAGGGTCTAGCAGATGCTAGTTCGATGATTCATGCTATCGTGCTAGCAGGAGAAATGATTGACTAGATTACAAGGTGAGCGAGCTGCAGACAGATGAGGTGCTGAAGGATTACTTCGGTCACGAATCACTCAGGCCGGGTCAAGCTGAAGTGATCGAGCGTGTCATGGACTTGCGCAATACGCTTGCTGTGCTGCCAACTGGTGGTGGTAAATCACTCTGCTATCAGCTCCCCGCAATGTGCATGGAGGGGTTAAGTATTGTTGTTTCCCCCCTGATTGCGCTGATGCGAGATCAGGTAGAAAGTTTAGCGAAGAAAGGGGTGCCTTGTGCCCGGGTTGATTCGACCACCACGGCTGAAGAGTTTGATCAGACACTGATGAGTATTGAGTCGGGAGAGCTGAAGTTGCTCTATTTGTCGCCTGAGCGCTTGGCGGATTCGACTATGCAACAACTGCTGAAGCAGTGTGGGGTTGCTCTCGTTGCTGTCGATGAGGCTCATTGTATTTCGGAATGGGGCCACAGTTTCAGGCCGTCTTACATTAGGCTGCCTAAGCTGGTGCGTTCGTTAAGGCCAAAGGTCATATTGACACTGACCGCGACAGCATCGAAGGAGACGGCGAGGAGTATTCGCAAGGCATTTAAAATTCTTAAAAAAGATCACGTGCAGACGTCCTTCTTTAGGGAGAATCTAGTTTTTGAAGTCGAGGTCTGCCCCGATGAGGATAAACAAAGAGCCTTATTGGCGGCCATTCAAATGGAAGGCAGGGTGCCGGCCATTGTTTATGCAACACGTCGAGGTGATGTCGAAGAGTTGGCGGCGATGTTGTCCCAACACGGTATCAATGCACGTGCTTACCACGCTGGTATGCCGGCAGATGCTCGTGCAGAAGTTCAAGATGGATTTTTGAGTCACCGGTTCCCTGTGATCTGCGCAACGATTGCTTTTGGAATGGGCGTCGATATGCCCGATGTGCGTAGTGTGATCCACTACCATCCACCAAAGTCTCCAGAGGGATGGATTCAGGAGAGTGGAAGGGCGGGGCGCGATGGCCAATTAAGCCACTGCCAAATGATCATTAATGGTGATGACCATCAAGCGCTCAGGAGCTTGGTGACTGCCAAACAACCTGGGCGTAAGGCGACAGAGTCGATTCTGCAAAATCTTTTTTCTCAAGGTAAGCGAGCGATATTGTCACGTTACAACTTGAGTACTTTAAATGACGTTCCCATGGAGCTGCTGGATGTTCTCCTTGCCCGGCTCGAGACTGATGGGTGGATTGTTCCCGATGGGGGTTCATGGTTATGGTGTCATGTCGTGCCGTTACGTTGGGATGCTGCTGCTCGCCAGAGAATATTGAGCGGTTTCCCGAAAAAGACGCGTGCCTTGCTGGCGGATTTGATGGACACAAAGCAAAGGGTCAGCTTGCTTGAGCTTGCCGATGCTGATGTCGCAAAAATGAATCGCTTGATCAAGGTATTGCGTGAGCTCGAAGCGGGTGGTGAGGTGAGATTGAAGCTCAGCCACAGCCTCATTCATTACCGTGTTAAGAGGGAACCGGCGAACCTAGCTGATCTTGTTGGTGAAATGATGGCCGCATTTGAGAAGCACAGCACTCATGACCTTAATCGTATTGATGCGGTTTTTAAAATGGCAGTATCTCGTCGGTGCCTCGCAGCTTCGCTGGTTGGTTATTTTGGTGAGGTGTTAGGGGAGCGCTGTGGCCAATGTAGTGCTTGCCGAGGGCAATCGATCTCCAGAAAGCTTCCGGTGTCTGAACCGGTGGAGCTCAGTCTGGAAGAGCTGGAGCGTGTTCAGTCATTGGTGGGTGAAAAGCGTCCTGCGCTATCGAGCCCAGAGAGGTTGGCGCGCTTTCTTTGTGGCATATACAGCCCTGCGATGATGAGGTTTCGACTGTATGGACACAGAGATTGGGGCATGTTGGGTCGCTTGCCCTATGATGATGTGCTCGCTGTTGCGATTGCTCAACACGCTTAATCGGCGTCTAAAAATGTTGTTCGCTGTTGAGCGCGAATATGAGTGGGAGAAATCAGAGTTGATAGAATCTGATGGCTGTATCCTGGTGGATCGCGTGTTTCTCGCTTTCGCTGAGAGAGTAGATGAGGTCGTCGATGGTGTTGAGCCAGGCGGGATACGTGGTGGTAAGTTCACAAATCGGCCAATCTGATCCATACATCATTCTTTCCGGGCCAAAGGCGTTGCAGACAGTGTCAAAATAGGGGCGGAGGATTTGGCCGTGGATTGCCCTGCCGGTGTCGGCAGGAAGTTGGCTGCTCATCCCAGATATTTTGCAGTAGACATGCGGTCGGCGAGCAAGCTCACGAATGGAATGGGCCCAAGATGCCGAGGACGGCTGGGCGTCAATTTGAGGGCATCCGCAGTGGTTGAGAACCATGCGCTGATTGGGATGCCGATCGGCAAAGGCAATAGCTGCTGGTAATTGCTGCTCAGATACTAAGAGGTCAAAGGCGAGGTTGTGCCGGATAAGTTCTGCCATTCCCTGATCGAAGTCTGGGTTATTGAGGAATTTTTCTTCGGGGCTTCCAGTGATGATTTCTCGAACACCTTTGAGCATGGGCTCGTGGAGGTATTGATCGAGAAATACTCTAATTTCATCACGATCAAGTGGGGCCCAGCCAACAATGCCAGCAACGAGGTTATCAGATTTTTTTGCCTGCTCTAGGAGGAAGTGATTTTCACGATCGCTGCGGCGTGACTGCACGGAGATGACCTGATCAATACCGCTGAACTCAAGCTCGTGTTCAAGCTCGTCGATTCTGTAGTCTTGTTGCAAGACACTCATGTCCTCGGTGACCCATGGGAAGTCAGCGGGTTTGTATTTCCAGAAATGATGGTGGGAGTCAATCACTTGGGCTAAATGCTAAAAAAACCCTCGCATAGAGCAAGTTCTATGTTGGAGGAGCCATGTCATCTATTAGAGATAAGGTTGAGTCTCAGGCTTGGCTGTGTCTAGGATTTGTCCATGCACGAGAGTCTCATGGTTCTGCAAGCTGCCATTCCGGTTTATCTGGTGGTGCTGCTGGGAGGCTTGTTGCGGCGGTGTGGCGTGTTGCGGCCTAAAATGGACAGGGTTCTGATGCTGCTGGCTGTGTATGTATTTTACCCCTGTCTTATTCTTGATAAGATGCTTGTTGCGGAGGTGCTGCGCGACCCTGTGGTGTTGTGGTCGTCGGCAGGTGCTGGTTTTGGATTTATCGTTATTGGAGCATTGTTGTCTTATTTGTTGGCTCCGCTGATTGGCTTAAAGATCGGCAGTGGTCGCAGGACCTTTGCGGTGTCGGCAGGACTGCAAAATTACGGGTTCATTGCGATCCCTTTGGTGGCTTATCTATATCCTGGTAATGATGACGTTATGGCTATTTTGTTTACTCACAATCTCGGGGTTGAGTTTGCGGTGTGGACGGTGTTGCTGATGCTGTTGTCCGGCATGGCAAGGCCATCGTGGAGGGTGTTTTTGAAGGGGCCTATTCTGGCAGTCATTGCAGGTATTGTGATGATGCAGACGGGCAGCGAGAAGTATGTGCCCGGCACGATACTTGATCTTTTTTCGAAGGTGGGAGTTTGTGCAGTACCTTTGAGTTTGTTGCTCGTCGGCACAGCGATGTATGATTTGATCGGCAAGATGAAGTTTGATTGGAAGCTTGGTGCTGGTGCCGTGCTAGCTCGCCTCGCGCTCATTCCCGTGCTGATGCTCGTGTGCGCCAAGTATTTGCCGTTGAGTATCGAACTTAAGCAAGTGCTGGTGATTCAGGCAGCTTTGCCGTCTGGGATGTTTCCGATCGTGCTTTCTCGCCACTATGGAGGACGCACGGATATTGCGATCACGGCGGTAGTGGCAACGACGATTGCAAGTTTGCTGACGATGCCCTTAGTGATCGCTTTTGGTAAATTCTGGGTCGGGGTGTGATTGTTTTCGACACGGTCAGATGATTGGAACACACTTCGCATGTCGATGACGGAACTCGAAATTCAGGGACAGATAATTAAGCCAGGGGAGCGTAAGCTAATCAGTCTCCCTGTGGGAGTCTTGACCACGCATGAGCCGGTCACAATGCGTGCCTGGGTGATTAGAGGGAAGACGGCGGGGCCGACACTGATGGTCACAGGCTGCATCCACGGTGATGAGATCAATGGGGCAGAAATTATTCGACGTTTAGTCAACTCACCTAGTTTAAGAAAGAGGTTTAAAGGGACGCTGATTGCGGTGCCCATTGTCAATGTTCCAGCTTTTTCAAATAGGTCGAGATACTTGCCGGATCGGCGGGATTTGAACCGCTTGTTTCCGGGATCACCGAAGGGTTCGCTTGGGGGGCGCTTGGCGCATGTTTTGACCAGTGAATTGCTGCCACTTTGTGATGCGGTTGTGGATTTGCACACTGGAGCAGTAAATCGGGCCAATCTCCCTCAGGTCCGTGTTACTGCGGAGGATCGTGCATCTTTGGAGGTGGCTCAGGCTTTTGGCTCACCGGTCACGCTTACCACAGAAACTCAACCAGGGACTTTTCGGGCGGCCTGCAACGAGGCAGGAATCCCCGTGATTCTATACGAGAGCGGTGAGGCACTCAGGCTGGATACGGCATCCATACGATTTGGTAAAAGGGGCGTGCAGGCAGTGATGAGGCATATGGGCATGTTGCCCAAGCGACCAGCTGCAGCAAAAAAAAGTGCCAAGCATGCAGTGGTATGTGAAAAAGGGCACTGGGAGCGAGCGCAGGTTGGGGGTATTTTCACCGCCCTAATTGCTCTTGGTAAAGCGGTGAAGAAGGGCGATGTGTTGGGTTTTGTGGCCGATCCGTTCGGCGACTACGAAGAGGAAGTCGTCTCCAGCCAGACGGGTATTCTCATCGGGCGCACTAATGTGGGTCAAGTTGATGAGGGTGATGCTTTATTTCATGTCGCGCTGGCGAGGTTTCCCTCCCGTGCGGAGAAAAAAATCGTTCAGTCAGGTGAGGGCTTGCCCGATATAGCGGAAGATGACGATGATCATCCGGTGCACTATGATCCATATACGGATGTCATTTAACAGTGTTCGTGCTTGGCAGACGCTTCACTGAGGTGAAAGATATGAGCTATGGAACATCATGTTTATTTTTGGCTGAAGGAGGAGAGAAAGAATACTGCTGACCGCGATTTATTTGAGAAAGGTTTAGCTGATTTGTACAACATCAAGGAAGTCGCAGGGGGGATTTGGGGCCAGTCAGCAGAAACGCCAGAACGCCCAGTCACGGACAAGAGTTTTGATTATGCACTCTCAATGAGTTTCGAAACCATTGATGATCATAATGTTTATCAGCAAGATCCGGAGCACGATGTGTTCGTGGATGCCTTCAAGGACTGGTGGGAAAAGGTGTTGGTGATGGATGTCGGCTAGTCAAAAAAGTCGTTCTCGATGAGAAGCTGAAATAAACCATTGCCACTCTCCACTATACTGCTACAAAGCGTCTTCATTAGCCATTGGCCATTGGCCATCCACTTATGTCGGGAAAACTTACCTATAAGGAATCAGGTGTGGACACCAGAGAAGCTGCCGCCCTCGTCGGCGACATCGGCACCCATGTTCGCAGGACTCAGAACCAACGGCAGCTCTACGGTGCTTTTGGATTATTTGCAGCAGCTTTTGATCTTACTGATTACAAGCAGCCCGTTATTGTCACAGGCTGTGATGGTGTTGGCACCAAATTAGAACTTCTACTCGAGCACGATCAGCTAGAGGCTGCAGGTAAGGACCTCGTAGCAATGAGTGTGAATGACATTCTCACTACTGGAGGTGATCCATTGATGTTCTTGGATTACATCGGTATTTCAGCCCTAGATAAGCCACTGATCACACGCTTGATCGCGGGCATGTGCGACTACTTGGAAGACTGCGGTTGTATTCTAGCAGGTGGTGAAACAGCGGAAATGCCCGGGATCGTGCCTGAGGATGTTATTGAACTTTCTGGATTTTGTATTGGCTGCTGTGAAAAGCCTGAGCTCATTGATCCTACTCAGATTGCCACTGGTGACGTTCTTATCGGCTACCATTCCGACGGGCCGCATGCCAACGGTTGGAGCCTCATACGACGTGTTCTTGAGAAGCACGGTGAAGCCTTTACCAAAGAGGAAATCGTCAGCCTGCTTGCTCCGACTCGTCTTTATCATGATGTGGTTGCAGACATCAAAACCGCTGGTGTGAAGCCGCGGGCGATGGCACACATCACCGGTGGTGGACTTCCGGAGAACCTTGAGCGTTTATTACCCAATCATGGAGCTGATGTGGTGATTCCTCGTTGGAATAATGCAGCCATGGAGAAGGTTTTCGATTATGTCGATGCCGAGGATAAGTTCCACACATTCAATATGGGCTTTGGCTGGGTAGTGATTGTTTCACCAGACGAGGCAGAGCAGATCTTGTCTGCTGGCCCAGGGGGAGTGAAGATAGGCACCATCACTGACACCCATGGTGTCAGGGTAAGCATGGAAAGCTAAGCGAGTTCATTGCTAACCGAATACGGATTATTTCATGAGCGACCCTATCAAACACGAGTGTGGTATTGCGGTAGTCCGGCTTAAAAAACCACTGTCCTACTACAAGGACAAGTATGGCACGGCACTTTGGGGGGTGAATAAGCTCTTTCTCCTGATGGAGAAACAGCACAACCGTGGCCAAGACGGTATTGGCATTGGTTGTGTGAAGCTAAACATGCCTCTTGGTCAGCCCTATGTATTTCGCAGGCGTGATGCAGCACGTGACTCGATGGCTTCGGTATTTCGTAAGGAGCTGAAAAACTTCAACAAGCTGGCTCGCAAGGGGATACTTGATCCCGAGAATCCAGAGTCGGTGAAGCAGCAATTTGATTTTGGTGGCGAAGTGCTTATTGGGCACCTACGCTATGGCACATCAGGTGAGTTTGATTCGGGATCATGCCACCCTTACCTGCGCCGTTCAAACTGGCCGACCCGCACTTTAATGGTGATGGGGAACTTTAACATGACCAATACGGGTGAGCTCAATAGCAAGCTCATGGATCGTGGTCAGCACCCAGTGTTTGGCACTGACACTCAAACGGTATTAGAGGAGATTGGCTTCCATCTTGATGAGCATCATACTGACCTCTATCACAAACTCAGAGATGAAGGTGTTGATGGTCGGAAAATTCCAGGCTTGATCTCTGACCAGATTGACCTGCCTTCGATTATCAGAGAGTCAGCTGACCCATGGGATGGTGGTTATGCCATCAGTGGCGTGGTAGGCAATGGAGATATGTTTGTGATGCGTGACCCTCGTGGGATACGCCCATGTCATGTATACGAAGATGACGAAGTGATTGCTTTTGCTTCTGAGCGAGTGCCACTGATGACTGTCTTCGAATCTAATAAAGAGAAGGTCAGAGAGATGGAGCCCGGCACGGTGACGATTGTGCGTCGTGATGGTAGCCAAAGCACACAGAGTTTCCACGATGAGCGTCCTAAGAGCCCATGTTCTTTCGAGCGTATTTATTTTTCCCGAGGTAACGATCCATCCATTTACCGTGAGCGCAAGGCAATGGGTGCGGCATTGGTTGACCAAGTTTATAAGTCGATTGGTGAAGATTTTGATAAGACGGTTTTTGCTTTCATTCCCAATACAGCGGAAACGGCTTACTACGGATTTTTGGACGGCTTACGCTTGTTCCGCCGGCAGCAGGTGCGTGCCGAAATTCTGGAAGCATCCCAAAAAGGAGAGCTTACCGAAGAGCTTTTGGATGGGCTCATCATGCGTAATTGGCCACGCGGAGAGAAGGCGGTGCACAAAGATATCAAGATGCGGACCTTCATTTCTCAGGAAAAAGGCCGTGCCCAGCTGGTTTCGCATGTCTACGACATCACGTATGATTTAGTAAAAGAAGGTGATGCTCTGGTGGCGCTTGATGATTCTATCGTGCGGGGCACTACCTTGAAGGAGTCGATTCTGAAAATTCTAGCAAGGACTAATCCTCGTAAGATAGTGATCTGCTCAACAGCTCCCCAGATTCGTTATCCTGATTGTTACGGAATTGATATGTCTGAGCTGGGCAAGTTCATTGCCTTCCAGGCAGCGATAAATCTCATCAAGCGAAGTGGCAAAAACAACCTGCTCGAGCAGGTGTATCAAGCATGTAAGGCTGAATTGAAAAAGCCGAGTGATGAGCGCATCAATCAGGTTAAACGGATCTACGAGGACTTCTCAGACAATCAAATCTCGGCTGAGATTAGCCGAATGGTCAGTCCTGAGGATATTGATTGGAGTGGAGACGTCGAAGTAGTTTACCAGACGATAGAAAATCTGCGTGCCTGTATCAAAGGTCCATGTGGAGACTGGTATTTCACCGGTAACTATCCGACACCAGGTGGCTTTGCTACCGTCAACCTCGCTTATGTGCGCTGGTATGAGGGTGCCGATGGCCGCAGCTACGATTTACCCCTCTGAGTTTGAGGGTCTGAGTTTGCTCGTCAGCCGTCTTATGTCTGGCCATTAGTGCTTGAGTCGCTGATAGGAGAGTTTAGCGTGAAGCCGTGAAGCATCTTACCATTTCCTCACTGAGACAAAACACTGGCAATATTCCAGCCTCGGCTAGTTTTGATGCTCAGCTTGAGCGCAGGGTTGAGCGTGAGACCAAAGGGGGTAAGCCGTTCCTTGAAATTTACTTGGTTGATGGAACGGGTGAGATGAAGCTGAAGGTTTGGGATAATTTGCCTCAGTTTCGTGCCTTGGAAGAGATTGCTGATGGCACACTGTTACGCTTCAGCGGTGATTGGACGCAGAACCAATATGGAGTTGATTCGGGCAAGTGGGATATGCGTTTACTCACTGAGACCGAGGGGGCTGAGTTTCTGGCCGGTGATCCGGAGACAAAGGCGCGCCAAGATAAGGATTGGGCTGATATCGAGCGCATGCTCAGTGAGATTTCGGACCCTAGATTGGAGCGAGTGTGTGCTGAATTTGTGGCACAATATAGTGATCGTTTTAGGAGGTCTGCAGCGGCTCGGAAAAATCATCATGCTCGCCGGGGAGGCTTGGTCGAGCACGTTGCTCAGATGATGAGGGCTGCCGAGGCGATGTGTTCCGTATACACCACGCTGAATCGAGACTTACTGGTAGCTGGTGTGCTTTTTCATGATTGCGGCAAGATGTGGGAAAATAATTATCCGGAAGTTGGTTTCAGCCAACCATTTACCATGCATGGTGAGATGCTCGGGCATATTCCGCTTGGAATAGAAGCGGTGAACAAGCTCTGGCGCGATGTAATGGATCAGCCGTGTGCCGAGAGCTGGGCAGAGCTCGAGCCTGCTACAGCGGATATTCATCTGCATTTGCTTCATTTGATAGCGAGCCACCATGGCACCCACGAGTGGGGGTCGCCAACACTGCCGCGCACCCCTGAAGCTATGGCTTTGCACTACATTGATAACATGGATGCAAAGTATGAAATGATGCGGATGGGCTATGAAAGCTCAGCTGAGATTGCCCCAGGAATCCAGGATCGTAAGTTCCCTCTGCCCGCCAGTCTCGTGAAGCCATTGCCTCATTTTGTTGCCGAGGAGACATAGATCGGATTTGAAAATGGCGTTTGCTTTAAGCACTTGCATGCTCCGCCTTGGCTCAGACGAGGTGTCTTCTAGGATGAATGAAGGGCTCAAGTGCCGTTGGTGGGTGCTTTTGGTCGTATTTTATACCCTCGTTATTTTATGACGGAGCAGAGCAATCCATGTTTGCGTTTCGTTTCAGATGCGCTATGAACCCCCCTCAGCAAATCAAGAATCATGGCAAAAAACTTATATCAAAAGGTATGGGACGAGCACACCGTCGGAACTCTCCAAGATGGTCGTACTCAATTATTCATCGGTACACACCTGATTCACGAGGTGACGAGCCCGCAGGCGTTTGGCATGCTTCGGGATTTGGACTTAAAGGTTAAGTACCCTAAGCGCACCTTTGCCACGGTCGATCACATCGTGCCAACAGATAACCAGCAGCGCCCTTTTGCGGATCCCCTGGCTGATGCAATGATCACTGAGCTGCGCAAAAACGCAGATGAATTTGGCATCACTTACTTTGACCTAGCATCAGGTATGCAGGGCATTGTTCACGTTGTGGGACCTGAGCAGGGTATAACTCAACCAGGAACGACGATCGCATGTGGAGACTCGCACACTGCTACTCACGGAGCTTTCGGTGCGATTGCTTTTGGTATCGGAACGACTCAAGTGCGTGATGTGTTGGCAACTCAAACCATTGCCATGGAAAAGCTCAAAGTACGTCGCATCAATGTGGATGGTGAGCTGAGCCCGGGTGTCTATGCCAAAGACGTCGCACTGCACATTATCAGACTGCTGGGTGCCAATGGCGGCATTGGCTATGCCTACGAGTATGGAGGAAGTATTTTTGACGGCTTTACCATGGAAGAGCGCATGACGGTTTGTAACATGTCAATCGAGGGCGGCGCCCGTTGTGGATATGTCAACCCTGATGAAACTACCTTCAATTTCCTCAAAAATCGTCCATACTCTCCTAAGGATACTGAGTGGGATGATGCTGTGAACGGTTGGCAGGCCTATGCGTCTGACGCAGATGCGGAGTATGATGATGTCGTTAATATTAATGCTGGAGACATAGAGCCTACGGTTACTTGGGGCATTTCTCCAGATCAAGGTATTGCGATTTCCGAGTCTATCCCCGATCCTGCCGAAGCAAAAAATGAGGTTGAGCGTGCCAGTATTGATGAGGCTCTTGAATACATGAAGCTCCCTGCTGGTGCTCCCGTCAAAGGAACGCATGTCGACGTTGCCTTCATCGGATCATGCACCAATGGGCGTCTCTCCGATTTCCGTGAAGTGGCTAAGTATCTCAAAGGTCGTAAGGTTGCTGAGGGTGTAAAAGCTCTCGCTGTCCCAGGTTCACAGATCACTGCTGTGATTTGTAAAAAAGAAGGTCTCGACCAGATCTTTATTGATGCTGGCTTTGAATGGCGTGAAGCAGGCTGTTCGATGTGCTTGGCGATGAACCCTGACAAGCTTCAGGGTGATCAGCTTTGTGCTTCATCGTCGAACAGAAACTTCAAAGGCCGCCAAGGAAGCCCCACAGGTCGTACCGTTTTGATGAGTCCGCTGATGGTTGCTGCTGCCGCTATCGAGGGCGAGATTGCCGATGCGCGTGAGGTATTCTCCGTTAACTAATTTGCCAATACGCTACTACAAATTCAATTTTTAAGACCATGTCCATTTCATCTATTACTCAAGTTTCTGGCACCGGAGTCTATATCCCGGGTGCAGATATCGATACTGATCGCATCATACCAGCGCGCTACCTACGATGTGTAACCTTTGACGACCTTGCTGAAGGTTTGTTTCGTGATGTCCGCACAGATCCTGAGGGTAACACCCTTAACCACGCGCTAGACGACCCGAAATTCCAAGGTGCAAGTATCATGCTTTCGGGGCCCAACTTTGGTTGTGGTTCTTCTCGTGAGCACGCGCCGCAAGCAATTCGACGTGCTGGTTTTAACGCGGTGATTGCCGAGAGTTTCGCTGAGATTTTCTTCGGTAACTCAACTGGGCTTGGAATGCCATGTGTTTGTGCAACGGCCGATGAGATCAAAGCTCTTGGAGCTGCCGTAGAAGCAAACCCACAGCTTGAGGTGAGTATCGACCTTGAGTCGATGACAGCAAGTTATGGAGAGACGACAATTAAGGTGACCATGCCGGCCTCTGCTCGAGAGGCCCTGATGTCTGCTCGTTGGGATCCCATCCAAGAATTGTTGGATAACAGTGATGCTATTAAGAGCCGTGGTGAGGCACTGCCTTATGTGTAGTTCGCACTCCTCTTGTATTATTGGCTAGTAGACTGATCGCTGTTTGCTAGTGAGAGAAGTTAGTAGCCAATCCACGGAGAGAGCCATTTCTCGGCCTCTTCGAGGCTCCATTCTTTGCGCTGGGCGTAATCCTCTATCTGGTCTTTCTGAAGTTCACTGATGGCGAAATAGTGACTTTCTGGGTGTGATAAGATCAGGCCGCAGACCGCAGCTCCGGGGTGCATGGCACAAGACTCGGTAAGTTCTGTTCCAGTTGCAGCAGTGGCATCAAGGAGTTGGAAAAGGGTACGCTTTTCGGTGTGGTCGGGTTGTGCTGGGTAGCCGGGGGCCGGGCGTATACCCTGATATTTCTCATGAATAAGCTCGTTGTGGTTGAACTCATTGGGTCGTTCATAGCTCCACGCGACTCGTGCTCGGTGGTGGAGTAGCTCGGCAAAGGCTTCAGCGAGGCGGTCAGCGATAGCTTGAACCATGATCGCTGAATCCAACTCGTGTGCATCACGAAGCTCAGCAGCCCATTCATCTGCACCATGAATACTCACTACAAAGGCACCAAGGTGGTCTGGATGAGTATCAGAAATAAAGTCACTTAGTGCGAAGTTGGGTTTGCCCGATGATTTTTCTGTCTGCTGGCGCAGCGTGTGGAAGGTGGCATTATGCTCTGGGAGAATGATGTCATCGCCATCGGACTGAGCGGGATAAAATCCGTATATGCCTTTTGCGGTGAAGCGCTTGCTTTCTACAATACTTTCGAGAATTTCTTGAGCATCGTGGTAGAGTTTGTCGGCAACTTTGGCAGCCTCAGCATTTCTGGTCTTGAGGGTTTTAGTCTCTCGGTCCCACACCCCTCTGAGTTCCCAACTGTGGAAGAAAGGCGTCCAGTCAATGTAGTCGACTAGTTCACGTAGTGACTGGTTTTTGATGATGCGAGTGCCCGTGAATTCTGGGACAGGAGGGTGGTAAGAGCTCCAATCAATTTTCTTTTTGTTAGCTCTTGCCTTAGCGAGGCTGATGGTGGCCTTGTCCTTCTTGTTGAAATTGGCGCGCAGCTTTTCGTGACGATCTTCGTTTTTGCTGATGAACGTGTCACTGCCTTCATCGCTGAGTAGCGAGGTGGTGACGGGGACAGAGCGTGAGGCGTCGAGTACGTGAATGATTGGGCCTGAGTAATGGGGGGCAATTTTTACAGCGGTGTGGGCTGGGCTGGTGGTCGCCCCGCCGATCAATACTGGTGTGTTGAGCTCGCGACGTTCCATTTCCTTGGCTACGGTAATCATTTCGTCAAGTGATGGTGTGATGAGGCCAGATAGGCCAATGACATCGACTTGCTTGGTTGCTGCTACTTCCAGGATCTTCTCACATGAAACCATGACGCCGAGATCAATGACCTCGAAGCCATTACAAGCTAGAACCACTCCAACAATATTTTTGCCAATATCGTGAACGTCGCCCTTCACGGTTGCCATCAGGATACGACCTGCTGTCATTGATTTTTCTGCTTGAGCGATGGCATGCACCTTCTCGAGAGCACCGTCCTTAGCCATGAGGTCGGCAGCTATTTGAGTCACTTTTTCAAGCTTTTCTTCCTCCATGAATGGCTCGAGATGAGCTACCGATTTTTTCATGACGCGTGCCGATTTGACCACTTGGGGAAGAAACATTTTGCCAGCTCCGAAAAGGTCGCCGACGACGCCCATTCCGTCCATAAGTGGACCTTCAATAACCTTGAGTGGCACTTTGTATTTGATGCGCGCTTCTTCGGTATCCTCAACAATGAAAGTATCGATGCCTCTAAGTAGGGCGTGCTCGAGTCGCTTCTCAACCGACTGCTCACGCCACTCTAAATCCTCTTCTTTGGCCTTCTTCTTGATGCCTTTAAATTGCTCAGCAAAATCAAGCAGTCGCTCGGTGGCATCAGGGTCGCGGTTGAGCAGAACATCCTCTACGTGTTTGAGTAGCTCGGGTTTGATTTCATCGTAGACCTCTAGCATGCCGGCGTTGACAATGCCCATATCCATGCCTGCTCGTGTGGCGTGGTAGAGAAAGGCTGCGTGCATCGCTTCACGCACTGGGTTGTTACCACGGAACGAGAACGATACGTTTGAAACTCCGCCCGATATTTTTGCACCAGGAAGGTTTTCCTTAATCCATTTAGTCGCATTGAAGAAGTCGACTGCGTAGTTGTTGTGTTCTTCAATACCGGTAGCAACGGTAAGTATGTTAGGGTCGAAAATGATGTCCTGCGGGTTAAATCCAACGTCATCGACTAGGATGCGGTAAGCTCGTTCGCAGATGCGGATTTTTTCCTCGTAGGTTGCAGCTTGCCCGTTTTCGTCGAAGGCCATGACCACTGCAGCCGCGCCAAATTTCATGATGGTTCTGGCGTTTGATTTAAAGGCTTCCTCTCCCTCCTTCAAAGAGATCGAATTGACGATACCTTTGCCTTGTAGGCACTTGAGGCCAGCGTGAAGAATTTCCCATTTTGAAGAATCTACAGTGATGGGCACCTTGGTGATGTCAGGTTCAGACTGAACGAGGTTGAGGAAGCGAGTCATCATCTCAACACCATCGATCAGACCATCATCAAAGCAGATGTCGATGACAGGTGCTCCGTTTTCGACCTGTTGGCGTGCGACAGCGAGGGCGTCCTCAAGGCGGCCCTGTTGGATCATTTTTCTGAACACGGGAGAACCTGCAACATTGGTGCGTTCTCCAATCATCAGAAAGTTTTTATCAGCAGAGTGATTGTATGGTTCGGTGCCTGATAGGCGCATCAAAGGCTCGATGGTGGGGCACTCTCGTGGCGTAACGTCTTTAACGGCTCGGGCGATAGCTTCAATGTGCTCGGGGGTGTTTCCACAGCAGCCGCCGGCGAGGTTGATGAAGCCAGACTCAGAGAAGTCACGGAGTTTGTCATACATGTCTTCTGGCAGGAATGGGAATCCTGTAGGGGAGAGTGGATCCGGCATGCCAGCGTTGGGGTAGCAAGAAACGAAGGTTTCGCAACAGCGAGACAGCTCAGCAATGAACGGGCGCATTTCATCGGGGCCGAGTGAGCAGTTGAGGCCCACTGCGAGCGGCTTGACATGAGCTACCGCATTCCAGAACGCTTCAACTTTCTGTGCTGAGATCATGGTTTCACCTCCTCGCCCGACGGCAGCAGAAATGATGATAGGCAGAGTGAAGTTATCCTCTTCAAAAACATCCTGGCAGGCGACTAGTGCGGCTTTCGAGTTGAGCGCATCGAAAATGGTTTCGACCATGAGGATGTCAACGCCACCTTCGACAAGTGCACGGATCTGTCGTTTGTAGTCGTCGTATACTTGGTCGAAAGTTACGGTGCGGAAACCTGGGTCATCTGGGTCGACGGCTGCATTGTTGAGCCCGACGGTCATTGGCCCGATCGCGCCAGCAACGTAACGCTGAATACCAGTCGCTGCTGTAACTTCATCACAGGCAGCGCGAGCTAGTTTAGCTGATTCTAGGTTGAGCTCATGAGCAAGATCCTTGAGGAAAGGGTCATCCATGACCTTTTGGTAGAACGCGGGATCTTTGCGCCCTTTGCCTGATTCACGGGGGTCTTCGACAAAGAACTCTGACTGGGCGATGGAGGTCGCGGAGAAAGAGTTGGTCTCAACGATGTCTGAACCAGCCTCGAGAAAACGGCGGTGAATGTCGCTGATTACATCGGGGCGTGTCAGGCTGAGAATGTCACCATTGTTGAGGATGTCTTTGTCCGTATCCTTGAAGCGCTCGCCCCGGGCATCTTCCTCAGTGAGGCCATAGCCACGAATGGTGGTTCCCATGGCACCATCGAGCATGAGGATGCGTTTTTTAATGGCAGTAGTGAGGTCGGCAGTAGCGTCAGGGCGTGGCATGGGTAAAGTGTAGAAAGGTTACTGGCCGTAACTTAATGACAAAGCAGGGGAAAACAAGAACAAATCTACATATCTTGATTTGTTGATTTGTTTTATTGTTGATCCGTTATACTTCCATGGTTGCGTTGTTATTGCATGCCTGCTTCCTCCAGCTTTTGTGCCATCTCTTCTTTTTGTAATGCTTCAGTGACTTCGAAGAGGTCGCCATCAAAAATCCCGTCCATGTTGTGGGTAGTAAAACCAATGCGGTGATCGGTGATGCGTGATTGGGGGAAATTGTAGGTGCGAATTTTTTCGGATCGGTCACCTGAGCCGATGAGGGAGCGACGTTGAGCTGAGTATTGCTCGGCCTGTTCGCGTTGTTTTGCCTCAAAGAGCTTGGCGCGAATAATTTCGAGTGCCTTTTCCTTGTTCTGGGTCTGGGAGCGGCCGTCCTGACATTTAACTTGGATGCCAGTTGGCAAGTGTGTGATTTGCACAGCCGAGTCGGTGGTGTTGACGTGCTGTCCACCGGGGCCGCCTGATCGGGTGGCTTTGATTTCGAGCTCTTCCATTTTGAGTTGTACGTCAACGTCCTCGGCCTCAGGCATGACGGCTACTGTGCACGTTGAGGTGTGAATGCGGCCTTGGGTCTCGGTGGCGGGGACGCGCTGAACACGATGAACGCCTGACTCGTATTTCATGAAACGAAAGACTTCTTCACCGGTGATTTTGATGACGATTTTTGAAAATCCGCCTGCCTCTGATGGTGTGGAATCGAGGTGCTCGTATTTCCAACTGCGCTGCTCGGCGTAGCGCTGATACATTCGCATCATTTCACCAGCAAAAATTGCTGCCTCGTCGCCACCTGCTCCAGAACGAATCTCCAGCAGTGCGTCTCGGTCCTCTGCCTCGTCACGGGGGAGGAGTGCGTATTGAACTTTCTCAGACAGTTTTTCAATAGTGGCTTCGAGATCTGGAATTTCCATGTTGGCCATTTCCGCTATCTCAGCATCTTCTTCTTTGGAGAGTTCGCGGTTTTCTTCCAGGTTTTTTTTGGCTGATTCTAGCGCATCCCACATTTCTAGAAGCTCTTTGAGCCTCCTGTGCTCACGCATGGTCTCTGTTGCTTTTTTCTGATCTGAGAATAGGTCTGGATCAGTGATGAGTTGCTCTACTTCAGCGAAGCGTTCGCGTCGTTGGGAGATCAGAATGGAATAGTCCATGGTTAGAATGTTGAATTTTGATTGATACTCATGCTCCGCGCATGAGTGAAATCTCGGCGAGGGAGATGAGAGAGTTGCGGATGTCGTCTGCGCTGGCTGTCTTAAGATCACTGGCTTTCATTGCCTTGTCCACGGTGAATTTGCCGGAGCGGCTGCGGCGAAGTGCTGATAGGTGGGCACCGCAGCCGAGATCCTGGCCGATGTCGTGAGCGTAGGTGCGTACGTAGAACCCCTTGGAGCAGTTTACGGTGAATTCTACCTCGGGAAGGGCAATGCGATTGATGGAGTAATCAGTGACATAGATTGCACGGGGTTTGCGCTCTACTTCAATGCCCTTGCGGGCAAGCTTGTAGAGTGGCACCCCGTCTTTCTTAATTGCAGATACCATCGGTGGAACTTGTTCAAAGTTGCCGGTGTATTTGTCGAAAGCGGTGGTGATCTGCTCAGTGGTGAACGGGGGGACCTCCTTTACTTCTATGATGTCGCTCTCCTTGTCCTGTGAGGATGTGGTGGCACCGAGTGTCAGGGTGCCGTGGTATTCTTTGTCCTCAGACATCAGCAGATCTTGAATCTTGGTGGCACGGCCAATGACCAGCATCAAAAGACCGGTCGCCATCGGATCAAGTGTGCCGCAGTGGCCAATTTTCTTGAACTTGAGCTGGCGGCGACAGATGGCAACAGCGTCATGGGAGGTCATGTCTGGCTCCTTGTCTATGAGCAGCACGCCGCAGGGGGCATTGGGGTCAGGTTGCATGGTATGTGAGCAGGGTGAATAGCTGCTAGATTTTCGTAAGGGATGAGCGATGAAGACGATCAGTGAGATGCTAGAGCACGTCACCAATAGCAGCTAAGACTTGCTGGCGAGCATCGGCTAGTGGACCGGGCATGCGAATACCTGCTGCACGTGCATGGCCACCACCTTTGAAGCGTTGGGCTAGCTCACTGCAATTGACGGAGCTGTCCTTGGCGCGCAGCGATACTCGGATCTTGCCATCGGGCAGTTCCTCAAAGAACGCGGCAACAATGACCCCCTGAATTCCTCGGATGAGGTCGATGAGGTCTTCGCTGTCCTCAGGTTTGAGATTAAGTTCATCTTTAACGCTGTTGGGTAGTTCCCAGTGGGCAACCTTGCCATTTTGCTCAAGCTCCAGCGTGTTGAGCAGGGACCGTAGCAGCTCAATACGGCGATAGGGGTTGTTGTCGTAGGTGAGTGCGTTGATCGTGCCGACATCAATACCGCGGCGCACGAGGTCAGCTGCCATTTCGTAGGTGGCAGCTGTGGTGTTGGAGTATTGGAAGGATCCTGTATCAGTGGAAACAGCGACGTAAATAGCATCACGTGTAAGATCAGAAAACGGCAGATCCTGCTCGGTGATCAAGTTGTAAAGAATTTGGCCAGTGGCAGGGGAAACGGAATCAATGTGATTGAGATCACCATACTTGGGGTTTGAGACATGATGGTCGATGTTGATCCAGAGAGTAGCCTTGCTGGCTGCGTTGAGGGCATTGTCTCCGAGGCGGGGCTTGGTGGCACAGTCGAGTGCGATGGCTACTTGAACATCGAGAGGCTCAGCGGGTGGGGTCTGAACCTTATTACTGCCCGGCAGAAAAGTCAGGTTGTCGGGCGTGCCGTCCTCGTTGATGTAATGCACGGTTTTACCCATTTGCTCAAGAGCGTGGCCGAGGGCGATTTGGGAGCCGATGGCGTCACCGTCTGGTCGGATGTGGCTAAGGACGATGAAGGAGTCGTGAGCGCGGATAGCGTCAGCTATTTCTTGGAAGGTGTTGTTGTCAGTCATACGGATGGAACGTTTGCTTGCTGGTGGGTTTAAATAGAAATGTGGGAATGAACAGATTTTTTTAGTGGGGTTTTATGTGTGGTGAACGCAGATTGAAGTTTTCAGTGCTGGGTTTTCTGCTTATGCTTGCCTTCGTAAGTATGGATTTCTTCCAAAACAACTGGCGTTCAGCCATTGAGATTTTGATTCTGTGGATCGGGTTATACCAGATCTATAGTGCATTCAGGAAGACGCGTGGTGCGAGAATTTTGGTGGGGCTGGTACTACTGTTGGTGGTTTTGTCTTTGTTATCTCTGCTGCTTGATTTGCAGGTTATTTGGTGGGTTCTATACAAGGTGCTAGCTCTCATGGCATTAGCCTTGATCATTATTTTCCAGCCTGAGCTACGTAATGCGTTAGCGCGGCTTGGCAGTAGTAAGCTGTTTATGTTTTCGAAGACTCAGAAGCATGAGTTCTTGGATACTTTTTGTGATGCTGTTACCCAGCTTTCGAAAAAAAGAATTGGAGCATTATTTGCTTTTGAGAGAGCAATCTCATTGAAGGAGCATCTTGAGACTGGCGTCGAATTGGATGCTGTGTTGTCGCCTGAGTTTGCACTCACTGTTTTCCATCCCAAAACAGCTCTGCATGATGGCGGCATGGTTATTTCTAAAAACCGAGTTGCAGGTGCAGGGTGTGTTTTTCCGGTAAGCTCGCGTGAGCTGCAAGATAGAAGCACGGGCCTTCGTCACCGAGCCGCGATTGGCATCACGGAGGAGACCGACTGTGTGGCGGTAGTCGTGAGTGAGGAGACTGGCCAGATTTCAATTTGTATGGATGGCAGGCTAGAGCGCAACCTCAAGATGGATGAGTTCCGCACGAGAATGGAAGCTATTTTTGTACCCGAGGATAATAACAATGAAGAAGATGCTGAAAAAGAATTGGCCGGCGAAGCTGGCGACGCTCCTGGTCGCGATAGCGATTTGGTTTCTGATTAACTATATCCTGAAGCGCGAGAATCCAGGGGCACTCCGCCCAGGTGCAAGTGAGGTGGGCCGATAATTCATTGTAAGAAGACGTGATGAATGGAATTTTTGTGACGGGCACGGATACTGGTGCTGGCAAAACTTATGTGAGCGCGCTGGTTATTCGGGCGCTTCGTGCAGAGGGGATTGATGCGGTGGGCTACAAGCCGATCTGCTGTGGCGGGCGTGAGGATGCCTACACCTTGTTATCTGCTTCAGATAATTGCTTGGAGCTTGATGAGGTGAACCCGTGTTACCTGCGAACGGCAGCAGCACCCTACGTAGCGGCGATGTTTGAGAACGCCGAGCTTGAGCTAGAGCTGCTGATCCAAGGTTACCATCAACTTGCGGCAAAGCACGAGGTGGTGATTGTCGAGGGAGTGGGCGGCTGGAAGGTGCCCATTCTTAAAGACTACATGGTGGCTGATTTTGCCAAGGAGCTGGCACTGCCGACCATCCTTGTGGTGGGCAATAGGCTGGGTGCGCTCAACCAGACCTTGCTCAGTGTCGACTCGATGCGGGCGACGGGAATGGAGCCCGCGGGACTGGTGTTCAACCATCTCGAAGATGAGCTCGATACAGCGGCGATCACCAACAAGGGCATTGCCGAGGATCTGACGGGAGTTCCCGTGTTAACGGATGTCATTCGGGGCCAGGAAAGTATTGAGGCCTGGCCGTTTGAGGAACTCATCGGGCAATAGAGCGCGCCCACAATGTTGATGTAAAATCCTCAACAAAAGTGACTTAAAGCTCGATTATTATATAAT
>JAQXBQ010000122.1 GCA_029252325.1 Akkermansiaceae bacterium | reverse complement strand
GTAGCAAGCTCAGGACTCATCCTAGCATCCACTTCAGCCAATGCGGCTTTTGTCATCGTGGAGGAAACTTTCGATGGCGCAGGCACAGCCGGACTTGGCGGGACTACCGCCGAGACCTTTGACTCCGCCATCACCACTGCGGGCGGCTCGGACACCTGGACGGCCTCCGGATATTTCGGAGATGACGGTTCTTACGATGCCTTACAAACTTATCAGCGAGGCGGCCATCTCAACCTCGGTTCCTACATCAACGGTGCCAAAGACACTTGGGAAGGCAAATTCGAGCTCACCGCTACCATTTCTGAGGTAACCACACCAGGTGGTGGAGATTGGATGTCACTGGGTTTCAACACTTCAAATACTCCCTCTATCTCGTCCAGCGCTACTGGCAGTGGAATCGGCACGATGATTTACAGAGTAGGCGGTGACATCGATATGTTTGGCGGCTCGGCCCTCACAAATGAAGTCGCGGCCGATGACGTCACTTATTCCGGACCACGCACGCTGACCGTGGCCCTCGACCTCACAACTTACAGCGGTTACAACGGAACCACCAATTTCGGAACCGTCACGTTCAGCGACAGCGTTGCGGGTGAGTTCGGTTCTTACACCTACACTTCTGACGTGAATTTCGGCTCCATTTTTATCTCGGGGAGCAACCAAGTCACAGGGAGTTGGGACGATCTGACACTCACTCAGGTCATCCCCGAGCCATCATCCGCCGCGCTTCTCGGCCTTGGCGGTCTCGCACTGATGCTGCGCCGCAAGCGCAGCTGATAGCCGCGAAGTGGCCTCAACTAGCAACTCGAACTGCTGCGAAGCAGCCAACTTCAACTTTCAAAACCCTGCTGTGATCCACAGCGGGGTTTTTTGTATCGAGCAAATAACCGAACTTGACCCGCCAGTTTTATTCGGCTGAACTCGTAATAGATTTTTACGAGTATGAACAAACGACAACTAGCTCTCATCCTTGCATGCCTCAGCACGAATGCCTTCGCTGGAGAGGCGGCTAGCAAGGCAGCTGACACAGCCAAACCCAATGTCCTGCTCATCGCCATCGATGACCTGAACGACTGGATCGGCTGCATGGATGGGCACCCGCAGGCGAAGACGCCACATATGGATCGGCTCGCCGCGCGAGGAGTGCTCTTCAGCAATGCGCACTGCCAAGCGCCGGTGTGTAACCCCTCGCGGGCGAGCATGATGACCTCGCTCTATCCGAGCACGTCGGGGGTTTACTTTCTGACGCCAGATCTCTCAGCCTCTCCCGTTGCCAAGAAAAACACCTTATTGCCGAAGCGTTTTCAAGAAGAAGGCTACCACGTCACAGGTGCCGGCAAGCTCTTTCATGGCAATCAGAACAAAAACCACATGCCCAATTATGCGGGCTCATTCGGTGGATTCGGGCCACTACCAAAAGAGAAAATCGGTCCTTTTCCCGAGAAGAGAATATGGGACTGGGGAGTGTTCCCAGAAAAAGATGAGCTGATGACGGATCACAAGATTGCCGCTTGGGGCGTAGAGCAATTGGAGAAACAACATGATAAGCCGCTGTTTCTGGCGACGGGTTTTTACACTCCGCACGTTCCACAATTTGCACCGCAGAAGTGGTTCGATCTCTATCCCCTTGAGACATTGCAATTACCTCAGGTGATAGAAAACGATTTAGAGGATATTTCAGAATACGGAGTCAACATTACCCGGCTCAAGCATGTGGCGCCGACCATGGAGTGGGTTACAAAGAATCATCAATGGAAACCGCTGGTTCAATCCTATCTTGCCTGTATCAGCTTCACCGACCATCAGGTGGGTAAACTGCTCGATGCATTGGACAACAGCCCGCACAAAGACAATACCTACATTGTCCTCTATACTGACCACGGTTTTCACCAGGGCGAGAAAGAGCGCTTTGCCAAGCGCAGCTTGTGGGAAGATAGCACCCGCACCCCAATGATCATTGTCGGACCGGGGATTGCTAAAGGCAAGGTGTGCTCAAAGCCCACCCAATTACTCGATATCTACCCCACCCTACTGGAGCTGACCGGATTAAACTCCGACGCTAAACTTGAGGGGAACTCACTGGTGCCACTTCTAAAAAATCCACAGGCAAATTGGCCGCACATGGCACGCACTAGCTTCGGGCCGGGCAACTATGCCATCGTTTCCGAGCACTCCCGCTACATCCATTACAATGACGGCTCGGAAGAGTTCTATGACCGCACCAAAGACACGCACGAGTGGAACAATGTGATCAATAACCCCGAATACGCAGAGCTTATCCAAAAACACCGGGCGCAGATCCCGCAGCAGCGTCACGAAATTCTGGGGCGAAGCTCAACCGGACACAAATCGTTTGAGGCCAGTGAGGCCGCGGCAAAAAAACAGACAAGCAGCTTCGACCCTCTGGATTGGAAGCGCCCGGTCGATAATCCGGTCTTCACCACCACCCATGGCAACAACCATGACTCGGTTCTCTTCGTCGATCCGAAGCTGGAATACCCCTATCACCTGATCATCAGCCACACGCCTGAAGCCGCCCACCTCTGGCGAGCCAAGAAGTTCTCTTGGAGTAGTGCGGACTGGGAGCTCGTTTCTGACCAATACATCATTGGCAAACACTACGAGTACGATGATGGAGTGAAGGTAGAGGGCACCTACTATCTCTACGAGGAAGGAATTGTTTACACCTATTCAGGGCCCCTGGAGCAAGCCAGCGGGAAATGGAAAGCCGCGGGCACCTTTCCCTTCAAGCAGTGCGATGACATCGGCATCTACTACGAAGACGGCGTGTTCCACATGTTCGGAGAGCATGGCAATTTCCCGCATGGGCCGGATGGCACCAGCCTGGCCCACTTCACCTCCACCACCGGATTAGGAGACTGGAAATTGGTCAACGCCAAGGCTGTTGACCCCAACCCCGATGGCGGGCACAAGTACGGCGTGGGAGATGCCACCATCGAAAAGATCGGAGAAGAGTATTACATCTACTGCGACCGGGAATCCAAGGGCAGCCCCTACAAGGTCGTGGCCTGGAAATCCAAGGACATTAATGAGCCCTTCGAGTATATAGGCAAAGCGATCACCCCGCGCTCCGATGAAGTGGATGACTGGGACAACCACCGCATCCAGGACCCGGACATTGCCTACATCCCGGACCTGGGTAGATATGTCATCACCGCCAACATGATGGACAGAGACGGCAACCCCGGTGGCAACTTTCCCGGCTTAAAAGGGAATATGACCCGGGTGATCGGGGT
>JAQXBQ010000116.1 GCA_029252325.1 Akkermansiaceae bacterium | reverse complement strand
ACCCCGCACATGGATCGCCTGGCAGAGACCGGCCGACAGGGCAAAAAAGGCTTGTTAAGATTGATTGCCTGATAAAATTGTCTAGTAGTCAGCAAGCTCGTTGTCCGTATTGGCAGCACAGACCCTCTGATTGAAAGAGAGAAAAATGAAAATAACAACATCCATCATCTGCGCCGCAGCAGCACTCGTCACCGGTACCGTCACCGTGCAGGCGGCGGAAAAACAACCCAACATCATGTTCATCTTTGCCGATGATCAGACCTACGAGTCCATTGGTGCCTACGGTCTAACGGAGGTGAAAACACCTCATCTGGACCGCCTGGTAGCACGCGGAGCCACATTCACCCATGCCTACAACATGGGCGCATGGGGAGGAGCCGTCTGTGTCGCCAGCCGGACCATGCTGAACACCGGCGCCTTTGTGAATCGATCCCAGCAGCATCTTAAAACCTCGCCGCAATGGGCTGAGCTCATGAAGTCCGGCGGCTACACAACCTACATGACCGGCAAATGGCATGTGCCTATAGTTGGGCCGAAGTTTGATGTGCTTGCAGACGTGCGCGGCGGCATGCCTAATCAGACCAGGGAGAGATATGCCCGCACGCTCAAAGAAGACGCCTATGACACCGAGTGGAAACCGTGGGAAACCAAATACGGCGGCTTCTGGAAGGGCGGCACGCATTGGTCGCAGGTGGTGGCGGACAACACGGTAAAATTCTTTGAGCAGGTAAAAAACGATGACAAGCCGTTCTTCATGTATCTCTCTTTCAATGCCCCGCACGATCCGCGCCAGGCACCCAAAGAATACGTCGAGATGTATCCGCTGGATTCACTCAAGGTGCCTGTCAATTTCCTGCCGGAATACCCCTATGCCAATGCCATTTGCGGGAAAAAATTGCGTGATGAGGCCCTGATGCCTTATCCGCGCACAGAGTATGCGGTGAAGCGGAATCGCCAGGAATATTTCGCCTCTATCACCTACATGGATCATCACATCGGCCGCATGCTCGACGCCTTGGATGCGAGCGGCAAAGCGGATAATACCTACATCATTTTCACCGCCGACCACGGACTCGCACTCGGGCGTCATGGCCTCGCCGGCAAGCAAAACATGTATGAGCACTCCATGCGGGCGCCGTTCATGATCGTGGGGCCTGGCATCAAGCCGGAGAGCAAGATCAAGGCCCCTATTTATCTCCAGGATGCGATGGCGACTAGTCTCGAGCTGGCTGGAATCGAGAAGCCGGAACATGTCGAATTCAGAAGCATCATGCCCCTCATCAAAGGCGAGAGAAAGGTTCAGTATGACAAGATCTACGGCATGTACATGGATCGGCAGCGCATGATCATTGACGGCGACTGGAAGCTCATTTTTTATCCGACCGCTGAAAAGAAGATGCGCCTGTTCAATCTGAAAAAAGACCCCCACGAGATGGACGATCAGATCGACAACCCGGAATGTGCATCCGTTGTCACAGCATTGCGTGCGGAATTCATCAAATTACAAAAGGCGATGGATGATAAACTCAACACGGATAACCCTTCAAAAAAGAAAGCGCGCAAAAGAAAAAAACATCGGGGAAAAAACCATGCATAAAATACTAAGTCTCGCACTGGCGGCCTTCACAGCCGTCATCACCACCGATGCAGCCCACGCGCGGCCTGCATCTGAAAACCCTAACATTATCTTCATCCTCGCCGACGATTGGGGTCTTGGAGATGTGAAGACCTACGGTGGCGATCGTTGTAAGATTGATACCCCGCACATGGATCGCCTGGCGGAGACCGGCATGAAGTTCACCGATGCGCACAGTTCTTCCGCGGTGTGCACACCGACCCGCTACGGCGTGCTCACTGGTCGTTACAACTGGCGTAGCCGGCTCAAGCAAATGGTATTGTATGGGTTCAGCCCCCCTCTGATTGAACCCCGTCGAGAGACCGTCGCCTCCATGTTGAAACAGAACGGCTACACCACCTGCATGCTCGGCAAGTGGCACCTAGGCATGGATATGCCCACCACGGACGGGAAGCCTCCGACGAAGACTGGCGAAAACACCGACTGGCAAGGCAAAATTAAAAACGGCCCCAATGCCATCGGCTTTGATTACTACTATGGCATCTCCGCCTCGCTGGACATGCCACCCTACATCTGGATTGAGAACGAGCGCTTTGTCGGCGAATGCACGACCGAAAAACAATTCCTTCGCAAAGGTCTAGCCCACGCCGACTTTGAAGCGGTCGATGTGTTACCCATACTCACTGAAAAGGCCGTGGCTTATATCAAGCAAGAAGCACAAGGAGAAAAGCCTTTCTTCCTCTACATGCCACTGGCTAGTCCGCACACCCCGATCGTTCCCTCGAAGAACTTCCGGGGAAAAAGTCCACTTGGTTCCTACGGTGACTTTGTCATGGAGACCGATTGGTCGGTTGGCGAAGTGGTCAAAGCCGTGGAAGAAGCCGGCATTGCTGGCAACACGCTAATTATTGTCACCGCAGACAATGGCTGCAGCAACGCCGCTAGCCGAGGTTTCAAGGATCAGTCACAACTCAAGTTCCGCATGGGTGAGGCAGGCAAGAAGGGCAAGGACGATCCGAACGGTCATTACGCTAGCGACATCTACCGTGGCCACAAGGCCGACATCTACGAGGGTGGCCACCGCGTGCCCTTCATCGCGCGCTGGGATGGCCAGGTCAAAGCTGGCAGCGTTTCTGATAACACCGTCTGCCTGGTCGATCTCTTTGCCACCTGCGCTGACATCGTAGGAGCAAAGGTGGCTGACACCGCTGCCGAAGACTCCGTCAGCATCCTGCCTGTTCTCAAGGGCACAGCCAAGGCTCCTACACGCGAGGCAGTCGTCCACCACTCCATTAATGGCAGCTTTGCCATCCGCAAGGGCAAGTGGAAGCTCGCCTTCTGCCCGGGCTCGGGCGGCTGGACCAATCCGCGCCCTGGCAAAACGGGAGACCTCAAAAAGCTTCCCGTCCATGAGTGGGTCCAGCTCTTCGACATGGAAGCCGATCCCGCCGAGACCAACAACCTCTCCGGCAAGCATCCCGAAATCGTAGCAAGCCTCACCCTACTCGCTGAGAAATACATCGCCAACGGACGCTCCACTCCTGGGGCCAAACAGCAGAACAATGGTAAAGGCACCTATCTCTACCCCGGCTGGATCCGGCACGCTAAAAAGTAAGCTGGCAGCTTATGAAACCGACCCGCCTGAGCATCTCGCTCTTCATTCTCACCGCACTCTTCACCCTTCAGTCTGCTCCAGCGGACCAGCGGGCGACCAAAGGAAGTGCAAGCTCTATCCAGCGGGCGACCAAAGGAAGTGCAAGCTCTATCCAGCGGACGCCCGAGGGAAGTGCAAGCTCTACCCAGCCGGCGACCAAAGGAAGTGCGAGCCCCCCTGAGGCGCAGGGCAAGTCCAGCCCGCAGCCCACCCGGCCTAACTTCGTCATCATCATGGCGGATGATTTGGGCTATGGAGAACTTGGCTGCTACGGATCCAACTCCTTTAAAACACCTCACATCGATGCCCTCGCTCGTGGAGGCATACGCTTCACCGACTTCCACAGCAACGGGGCCGTCTGCTCACCCACACGCGCAGCTCTTCTCACCGGGCGCTACCAGCAGCGTAGCGGCATTGACGGCGTGATCACCGCCAAGAGTCACCGCCACACCGGCCTGGGTCTGGAGCAGGAAACAGTAGCCGAGATGCTGAAGCGGGCAGGTTATGCCACCGGCATGTTTGGCAAATGGCATGTCGGCTACGATACCAAATTCAATCCAATCAAGCAGGGCTTTGATGAATTCCATGGCTTTGTCTCCGGCAACATCGACCTCTTTTCCCACATCGATCAGGAGGGCTGGTTCGACTGGTGGGCGCAGGATAAGCTTACTTACATTCCCGGCTACGCACCGCACCACATTACCGAACGTGGCATCGAATTTATCCGCCAGCACAAGGATCGGCCCTTCTTGCTCTATCTCCCCCACCCCGCTCCGCACTATCCCTACCAAGGGCCCGGAGACCATGCAAACCGGGTGGTCAAAAAAGGCTTCAAACCCGACCAGCTCGATAAGCTCACCACCGTGCCTGGCCTCAAAAAGGCAGAAGCCTCCCGCGCCTACCGGGAAATGGTGCAGGACCTCGACACCCAAGTTGGCAAGATCATTGCCGAGCTCGAGTGCCAAGGGCTGAGGGAAAACACCTTGATTATATTCTGCTCGGACAATGGAGGAACCGGCAACAAGAAACTAGGCAGTGACAACGGACCACTACGTGGCAAAAAAGGTCAACTCTACGAGGGCGGCCACCGCGTCGCAGGCATCTTCAACTGGCCCAGCAATATCGAACCAGGGCTTTGCACAGAGACAGCTCTAACATTCGACCTCATGCCCACCTTCGCCGAGCTGGCTGATGTGGTGCCCGAGGCGACCATGGATGGACTCAGCCTGAAGTCTTTGCTGCTGACCAATGAAAGTCTAGCCGAGCGTCCACTAGTGTGGATGAGTGGCGAACGTATCGCCTATCGATTAGGCGACTGGAAATTATTATCAGCTAATAACGACAAACACAAATCCTCGCCAATGCTCTTTAACCTTCGGCAAGACCTCGGAGAAACCACCGATCTGGCCACCCAATACCCAGAACGGGTCAAAGCCATGCAGGCCACTGCACTCCACTTGCAGCGCGAAATCCGCACCAACAGCAAAATTCTCAATGAAAAATAGGAGAAGCTTTTTTACTCATCAAGTTTCTTGCCTGAGGGCAGTATGCCAGTCTCGTACGCCTTGCTGATCGCCTGTGGTGCGTTTGCGACGCCGAGCTTTTCGTAAATGTGTTTGAGATGATCGGTGACGGTATAAATACTGATCTTAAGTTCGCTGCTGATTTCTTTTTGGGTCAAGCCATCTCCAACGAGGGAGATGATCTCCCGTTCACGTTCTGAGAGCGGAGTCTCGCTTGCGGGCTCAGATAGCTTAGGTCGCAAGGTGCTCATAATAAAGCGGGCAAGTCCCGATTCCAAAGTAGCTCCGCCGTCGTTGACGCAACGAATACCCTGCGTAATCTCAGCCATCGTACAGGATTTCAACAAATAGCCGGAAGCACCACACTGAACTGCGCTCAGGACATCCGCATCCCTACCCGACTGACTGAGAATAATTACTTTGGATTCCGGCGCATATTTTTTGAACCACGGCATCGCTTCCAGTCCGGACATTCCCGGCAAGTTGAGATCGAGCAGAATAATGTCCGAATGCTCTCCGAGAGGTTTACTTTCCAGACTACGTAGGGCCAATTCGGCATTTCCAAACTGGCAGCTTAACTCAATACCCTTCTCCTTACCCAGCACAAATTCAATGGTTTCACGGTATTCTGGGTGGTCTTCCACCAGCATAACGTCGATGTTATTTTTCATAGGTTGATGATGTTAGGTGATTTAAACGCGCAGGGTGTAGGTTGATCACTTCTATTAACGATTTGAGTGTAGCGCCAAGCGCTTTACTCAAAAGGGTAAAAACTTATCTTAT
>JAQXBQ010000090.1 GCA_029252325.1 Akkermansiaceae bacterium | reverse complement strand
GGGGTTGTAGCCCGCTGTCCGTGCGGTTCCAGACGACGATGCGGGAAAGATCATGCTCGGCACCGAGGTCGACTTCCCAGAAGGCGGCGGGGTCACCATTGTTGTTGTGGGTGACACTCTTGGACTTGAAGAAATCACCATCCGTATTGCCGTCGATGGCGAGCTGGGCGTGGCCGTCATAGCCGGTAGTGCTCTGGCGTGCTTTACCAGCGAGTGCCAGGTTCTTGCCCTTGTCGTCAAAGGCCTGGACCTCGGCGATGTGGAGGATGCGGTCCTTGCCGGGTAGCTCGATGCGCACAAAGCGGCCTCGCTTACTGCTGCTGCCATTGCCGTCCGATCCCAGGGTGATCTCGTTGAGCACCAGGTTATGGGTGCGTGCTGGGCCGGAGTGTGCCAGGCGCTTGTCCGCGAGCAGCTCGACCTTGATAGCGGTGATTTCGCCGACGGGGGACTGGGCGCTGAAGGTGTAGTCATCGGTTTCACCCCGGGCACCGGAGGCAAACAGGGAACCGTCCTGCTGCACAGTGAGCGAAGCACCAGAAGCGGCCACGGGGTTAGCAGGCTGCAGCACTTGCCAGTTCGAGGTAAGGCTCTTTTCCCACTCTGCCACGGCGGCCTTCAGGCGGGCATCCTGGCCGGGGGCGGAGAGATCTTTCTCGATCTTGGTGATCTGGGCAGCAAGCTGTGATTTTTGATTCTTCTGACCCTCGGAGAGCAGCGGCAGGGTGGGGAACTCATTCTTTTTGTCCGAGTCCTGGGTCTGGTTGAAGATGTCAAAGACCTGAAAGTATTCCTCGTGGGTGATCGGGTCATACTTGTGGGTGTGGCATTGGGCACATGCCATGGTGGTGCCCATCCATGTAGCCATGGTGGTGTTGGTGCGGTCTACCACGGCAACGTTACGGAACTCCTCATCATTGGTTCCGCCCTCGTTGTTGGTCTGGGTGTTGCGGTGGAACGCGGTGGCGATCAGCTGAGATTCGGTGGGATTGGGTAACAAGTCACCAGCGAGCTGCTCCACGGTAAATTGGTCGTAGGGTTTATTCTCGTTAAAGGATCGGATCACGTAGTCTCTGTAGGACCAGATGGTGCGCGGGATGTCATCCGCGTAGCCGGCGGAATCCGCGTAGCGGGCGAGGTCAAGCCACATGCGGGTCCAGTGTTCACCGTAAGTGGGCTTGGCGAGGATGCGGTCGACATACTGGGAGTAGGCATCGGGAGATTCATCACTGAGGAAAGTAGCTACTTCCTGCGGGGTGGGAGGAACGCCGGTCAGATCGAGTGCCACCCTGCGGGCAAGGGTGTGGCGGTCCGCCTCCGGGGAGGGGGTGAGGTTTTTCTGCGCGAGCTGTCGGTGGACGAAGGCATCGATGGGATGTTGTTGCCAGTGCTCGGGGGCGTCCTTGGTCTCAGGCACGGCGGGGCGTTCGGGTTTTTGATAGGCCCAGTGGGTTTCATACTCCGCCCCTTGCTCGATCCATTTTCTGACAATCTCAGCCTGCTCAGGCGTAAAGGCGTCACCATGCTTGGGTGGGGGCATCATCTCCTCCGGGTCCTTGCTGATGATGCGCATGAAGGCCTCGCTGGCCTCAGGGTCTCCGGGGACGATGGCCTGGATGCCATCTTTGTTTTTGGCAGTAGCGCCCTCAAAGGTATCGAGCCTCAGGCCCGCCTTACGAACAGATTTTCCATGCTCATCTTCTGAATCATCAGGGCCGTGGCAGAGGAAGCAGGAGTTGGAGAACAAGGTGCGGATGTCCTTGTTAAAGCTGATTTTGTCCTCCGCGGCCAGCAGGGCGGGAGTGAGTAGCAGGGTGATCAAGAACGGGCGGAGAAGC
>JAQXBQ010000078.1 GCA_029252325.1 Akkermansiaceae bacterium | reverse complement strand
TCGAGTGATTTATGTCTGGTCATGCGCTTTGCCCTAGTGTTTACTACATTCATAAAGATCTTACACATAAGCGTATTGATTCATTCACAACCTAGCTAAAATCAACGTATGGAATCAGGCACAGCCAATTTATTACATATGCTACACGACCGCGTAAGGCAACTTTGCCAAGCGGGACGGTGGGACGAAGCCAAAAATGCCGCGGGTGCAGCAGTTGAAAAGGCGCGCTCGGAATACCAAGTAGATCCAGAGAATATTGACGAGCTGTCATTCTCGCTAGAGGTGCAGGGTGATTTTTATCGTCAGTATGGTGTCTTGGAAGAAGCCAGAAAATCGTACTTCGAGGCACTAGATCTACTCAAGGGCAAAGATTCACAAACAGAGGCAATGGCTCGATTGAGTGCCAGTGTTGCAGTGGTTTACGAGACAGATGGCAACACAGATGAGGCGGTTGCATTCTACAAGCGCAGTATCGATTTGTTCGAACGAATGGATCCACCATCGGCAATTGATATCGCAAGTTTGTGTAATAATTTAGCATATATCTACAAGAGTTGCGGAGATTTTGATGCTGCAGAAACGTTGTATCTTAAAGCGCTGGAACTCTACAATGAGCAGTTGGGTTCAGAGGACGAGGAAACTGCGGCAATCTGTAACAACATAGGGGCGCTCTATCTGGCGGCTGGATGTTATGATCAAGCGAGGGAAATGTTTGTTATGGCTTTAGATGCACGACAAAAAGTATTTGGTGATAAGCACATAGAAACAGCTCAAGCATACGCAAACTTAGCGGTAGCTCTAAGCCATACTGGCGAAGAGGATCTGGCAAAGAAAAATTACCAGGCTTCTCTTAAGATTTACGAAGACAAGGTGAAGGAAGCTCCTATGGACTATGCCACTGTTTCGGCTAATTTCGCCGAGTTTTTGCGCTCTAACGATGATGCTAAAGCAGCATCTTCAGTTGAAAAGCGAGCGAGCAAAATGCTGAAGAAAGCCCACTAGTCTTGTCTGTAAAACATCAGGTAATCAAGTGAGCCCCAATTTTATTGGGCTATTTCTGCCATCAAGGACTCAATTTCGTCAGCTTCAATAGGTATGTTGGCCATGAGGTCAAGGTTGTCAGTTTCTCTGATGAGAATGTTGTTTTCTAGACGGATACCTATTTTTTCATCAGGTATGTAAATGCCAGGCTCGATTGTGAGAACCATGCCGGCAGCATAGGGCTCATCTGTAGGGCAGACATCATGTACATCAAGACCCAGGTGATGAGAAGTACTGTGCATGAAATATTTTTTTACCAATGGCTTGCTGGCATCTTGTTGCTTTGCTTCATCTTCATGAATCAGCCCCAGTCCGATGAGTTCACTTTCAACAAAGCTGAGGGTTTGATTTTGGTATTCTTTAGGCGATAGCCCTGGGCGCAGGATATCGTTGCATTTCCTCAGAACCCTTAATACAGCATCGTAGACAGCACGTTGTCGCTGGGTGAACTTTCCATTCACTGGTACTGTGCGGGTCATGTCGGAGTTCCAATTGGCGTATTCTGAGGCTACATCCATGAGGAGTAGTTCGCCATCCTGGCAACGTTGGTTATTTTTAATGTAGTGAAGTATACAACTGTTTTTTCCGCTTGCGATGATTGGGCTGTAAGCGAACCCAGTTGATTGTTGTTTGATGAACTCGTGGATAAATTCAGCTTCGATCTCCCACTCGCCTACACCTGGCCTTATGAAGCTAAGCACGCGTCTGAAACCTGCTTCCGTTATATCACAAGCCTTTTGAATCATATTGATTTCAGCCGAGTGCTTGATGATTCTGAGCTGGTGCATCAGGGGCGCCAGTCGCTCGAATTGATGATCAGGGAAGTCGTGTTGGCATTTCTCCAACAATCGAACATCACGAGTCTGAACATTCGAGTTTGCGCGTGGATGTTCATTTGCATTGAGGTAAATATGTTCAGCTTGACGAGCGAGGCGCTCTAATACTGAGTGAAATTGGCAGTTCCACTGTACGTTACTGATGCCTGAGAGCTCGTTGGCTTTCTGCTTAGAAAGTTTTTCACCTTCCCAAATAGCAATATGCTCACTGGTTTCTTTGATGAAAAGAATCTCTCGATCTAATTCTTCAGCCGCATCGGGAAATATCAGTAAGATGCTCTCCTCTTGATCGATACCAGTAAGGTAATATAGGTCTGAGTTCTGCCTCCATGGAAGAGTGCCATCCGCATTGGTAGGCATTAAGTCGTTAGAGTCCATTACTCCAAGACTGTTTGGCTTAAGCATTGGAGATAATCGCGATCGATTATGAACAAAAAGTTCTGATTCGGCTGGGTCGTATCTCATGAGGTCAGGATTATTGATGCAGGTATTTGAACGATATTGATACGTTGTTTGGTGGCGAGATTTGGAGCTAGTGTTCTGTTAATCTCGCCCCCAGCCTAGTTTTTGTCGCAGTGTTGAGTAGAAATTGCGACCTTCTAGTCTCAATAAGGGTAGTGCGTGTCCGGCTTGCTCTACTTGAATGCGATCACCTTGATTGATCGCCATGACATCACGGCCATCTATAGTCAAAAACATCGGGCACTCAGCATCTTCAGCTGGAGCGAGCTCAACGAGAGAGCTGTGAGAAACTACCAAGGATCGGTTGCTTAGCGAATGTGGGCAAATAGGAGTTATCACAAAAACCTCCGCTTTGGGCGCAATTAAAGGCCCGCCTGCTGAGAGTGAGTAAGCCGTCGAGCCGGTAGTCGTTGCTACAATTAAGCCGTCAGCACGGTAATGATTGAGCAGTTCGCCATCTACCCATGCATCTAGTGCGACTAGACGACCTGTTTGACCTCGGGCAAGCGTAACCTCATTGAGAGCGCGAAAGCTTTTCTTCTCTCCTTCAGCAGATGTTATCGTGGCACGCAGTTGCATACGTGTGATGAGCGTGTAATCTTTTTCGGCCACAGCCTTGGCGAAAATATCGAGTTCGCTATCGGTGCAGGTAGTAAGGAACCCCAGTGTTCCAACATTGATTCCAGCTACTGGGATGTCAGCCGGTCCGAGCTGATTTGCAGCGTTGAGCATGGTGCCGTCGCCGCCTAAAACAGCCACTAAGTCGCACGTGGCTGCTAGCTTGTTTGCATCAATACCGCCTGTCTCATTGATTAGTTCTGCGGTTATGGTTTCAAGTATGGGAACTAGTTTGTGCCGCTTCAGAGAGACACAGAGATTCTTGACGATTTGATCTACTCCTTTTTTGTTGGGGTTTGCGAGGATGCCTACTTTCACGGGCGTATGCTAAGACGTTTTTTTGCAAAGTTACAGATTAAATCTGCCACACTAAATATCGAGCAATGGCTAGCTTGTAAAAATTAAGTAAATATGATAACTAATACTCATGAAATATTATCTACCGACAAAAAGGCGTCTTCGCCCATCAAGTCATTTTATGGCAGTTATCATGGCTGTCGCTTCTCTGCTCTTGATTACTTCATGTGATAAGGTGCACCAGTTGGTAGATGGGCTTAAAGACATAGGGGGGCAAAGGGGAGCTTACTCAACGGTTGACCAAATGAACCAAGAGCAGGCCGAGGCCTTGATCGACTCGGAGTCTAAGCTGGTAATAGTAGAATTCTATACCGACACCTGAGGTCCTTGCCGAAAACTTGCTCCCGTGTTGGAGCAACTTGCTGAAGTAAACGCCAAAAAAGTTCGCATTGTAAAAGTAGACGCTAATCAAAACCTTGAGTGGGCAATGAGAGAAAATATCCGCACTGTGCCAACCATTCAATTTTACCGTAAAGGCATCAAAGTCAATGAGTTCTCGGGTGTTTACCCTGAGCGTGTGCTACAAGATCAGATTGATCAGTATTCCAATGCTAGCAAGGCCAAGACCGACAAAGAGGGTAATCCAGTGGTTCCTGCGATACAGCCGATGCCCAAGGAATGGCTGCCTCCTGGAGTCAAACCACAGTAAGCAGATTCTTTAAGCGGCAGACTTGCATATTTGAGTGTTTCAAGAGCACTGAGCTTACATAACTACGCCATTGACCCCATGGGGCTTAGTGTCTAGCTTCCGCGCCTCGAGAAGTCACTATCTGCCATGAGCGAGGAAGCAAAAAATTACAAGGAAACCCTTAGTCTGCCTGAGACAACTTTCCCCATGCGTGGGGATTTGGTGAAAAATGAACCCAAACGTCTTGAGCGTTGGGATAATCAAGGGCTCTACGAGAGGATACAAAAGCGTCGAAAGGATCAGGGGGCACCGCGCTTTATTCTGCATGATGGCCCGCCATTTGCAAATGGTGACGTGCACATGGGTACCGCCTTGAATAAAGTGCTTAAGGATCTCGTGTTGAAGTCTAAGACAATGGCTGGATTTGAGACACCTTATATTCCGGGCTGGGATTGCCATGGACTTCCGATTGAATTCAAGGTGATGCAAGACGCCAGAAATGAGGAGCCTGCAGAGGTTCGTCGACGCTGTTCTGAATTTGCTCGTGGATTTATCGATATCCAGCGGGAGAGTTTTCGACGTCTCGGGGTGTTTGGTGATTGGGAGAACCCTTATTTAACACTCGATCCTAGCTATGAGGCCGACATCATTCGGACCTTCGGCAAGCTTGTCGAAATGGATGCTGTCTACCAGAGTCGTAAGCCTGTGCTATGGAGTTATGGTGCTGGAACTGCACTAGCAGAAGCAGAAGTTGAGTATTTAGACAAAAAGAGCATGGCGGTTTACGTTCGCTTTGTCCTGAAGGATGCGGAAGGAGATCTTGCAGGAGCTTCTATGGTAATATGGACGACGACACCATGGACTCTTCCTGCCAACCTTGGCATAGCTGTTCACGATCAATTTGATTATGTTTGTGCAACGTTCGTGCATGAGGATGGACGCGAGCAAAAGCTCATTGTCGCAAAGGATTTGATCGATGATTTTGCTGCTAAGACTGGATTTGTTTTGAGCGAAACACATGCCGGCTTTAAAGGAGGCGAGTTGGAGGGAATGGAGGCAAATCATCCATTTTTGCCACGAACCGCTAAGATTATCTTGGCCAATTTTGTGACGACAGAGACGGGAACCGGTGCCGTTCACATTGCCCCGGGGCACGGCGCTGACGACTACGTTGCAGGTCAGCAAAATGAGCTCGGCTTATTGTCCCCAGTCGATGCAGATGGAAAATTTACTGATGAATGCGGCTTAGATGAGTTGGTAGGGCAGCATGTATTTAAGACCAATAAACGTATCACCGAAATTCTTGAAGAGGCGGATGCGATGCTTGGTCGTGAGCTTTACGAGCACCAATATCCACACTGCTGGCGATCAAAGACACCTATTATTTTCCGTGCTGTAGAGCAGTTTTTCATATCGCTTAAAGACATACGAGGCAAGGCCCTCGATGAAATTGACAAGGTTGAGTGGCTTCCTAAATGGGGACGTAATCGAATCCATGGAACGGTAGAGTCAAGGCCTGACTGGTGCATTTCTCGGCAACGCACATGGGGGGTGCCATTGCCTGTATTTTTTGATAAAGATGGCAAGGCGATCATCAACAATGAACTCATCAGCAAGGTGGCGGATCTGGTGGAAAAGGAGGGAACCAATATCTGGTTTGAGCTCGATGACGCCGAGCTAGCCTCTCGTCTTGGACTTCCTGAAGGATGTAAGAAATGTCGTGATACACTTGATGTTTGGATTGATTCTGGATCGAGTCATGTTGCGGTGATGGACAGGCATCCGGAGCTTTCTGCACCTGCAGATCTTTATTTGGAGGCGACAGACCAGCACCGTGGTTGGTTTCAGAGTTCTCTGATGCTCAGTGTGGCAGCGCGAGGCGCAGCCCCCTACAAAGCGGTGATGACTCACGGCTTTGTGGTAGACACCTCAGGCAAGAAAATTTCCAAATCAGGCAGTAAGCCAATCAATGCAAAACACTATTATGATCAGTTTGGATCTGATATTGTGCGGCTATGGGCTGCATCGGTAGACTGGCAAACGGAGGTTCCTTTCTCTGATAAGCTCTTCAAACAAGTCACTGACCCATATCGTCGTTTGCGAAACACTCTGCGTATTTTGTTAGGTAATATCAATGGCTTTGATTCTGAGTCTCAGTCTGTTGCTAAGGATGAAATGACCTTGCTTGATCAGTGGGTGCTAGAACGCCTCAATGGTGTGATTGCTGAGTGTGGTAAAGCATATGACGCCTATCAATTCCGCAAAGTTTTTAACGAGATCAACCAATTTTGTGCCCATGAGTTGAGTGCTCTCTACATTGATATCACTAAAGATAGAATGTATTGTGATGCGCTGGATTCGCAGCGTCGATTAGCTGCTCAGACAGTGATGCACCGTGTGTTTGATGCTGTATGCCGCTTGATGGCTCCTATTCTTGCATTTACAGCGGATGAAGCCTGGGAGCATGCGGGGCACAAGGGAAGTGTGCATGAGCAGGATTTTCCAACTATCGATCCAGATTTTGAATCTGGTGAAGCCATCGCTAAGATAGACATGCTGCTAGAATTACGTGCGATCATACAAACGGCGATTGAAAAAGAGGTGCAGGCGAAGACGTTTAATAAAAACAATGAGGCTGATGTTACGGTGACTCTTCCTGATGATCATCCGTGTCGCGAGCTTTTAGCTGACCGTGACTTTGTGACTGAGTTTTTCATACTTGCTGATCTCCATCTCGAGTCAGGTGAGCAGATCACTGCGACGGCTAAGGCAACAGATCATGACATGTGTCCACGTTGCCGTCGATATGAGCCACTAGTGGCAGATTTATGTAGCCGTTGTAATGAGGTTATCTAAATGATTCAGATCTCGGGGCGCATTGCCGTTTGTTTAGTGCTCCAGTTGAAAGAAGCTATAAGTAATAAGCAATGAACAAGAATCTATCTTTCGAGACACTGGTTAAGCACGTTCTTTGGATTACAGTGCCGCTCTATATTCTGGATCAGATATCTAAATGGTGGGTGGTAATGACCTTTAAGGTGCCCTTTGTTGTCGTTGATGGAACAAAACACTTCGTCGGTGAAGATACCCGCCCAGTGATCGAAGGTTTTTTCAATCTGGTGAGACGTCACAATCAGGGGGTAGCTTTTGGTATAGGCAATGGTACTACATGGGCTCCTATGGTCTTTCTAGCGATACTCGTTATTGCGCTTATTTTAATTCTGTTTTTTTGGAAACAGGGAGCTTTTGCAGGCCTATCTCGTTGGTCTGCACCACTCCTTTTAGCCGGGATCCTCGGTAATTTGACGGATCGCTTATTCCAGGGCTTCTGGCTGGAAGCATACAAAAATGAGAGTTTTTGGGGTCGTCTTGGCCAAGGCTATGTAGTCGACTTTCTTGACTTCAAACTGCCACTTTATCAAAAAATAATGCCCGCTAGTGGGGGGCATTGGCCTGCTTTTAATGTAGCAGACAGCTGTATTTCTGTTGCCGCAACATTGTTATTCTTAACGGCTATCATTGAGATTAAAAATGAAATGGCAGAGAAAAAAGCAGCTAAAAACAAGCTGGGTGACTAAATCAAAAGATCCATTCTTGATTACCAATCGATGTTGTCTAGATTAGTGAACGTGAATTGTAATATGCCGTTAGTCAGTTTGCAGACAAAAACTTTTTTGAGGAGTTCAATGGTCTTCTTGTGTATCTGTTTGTTAAGCTCATACATCGAGTGTCGCGCACAGTCGCAGGCCAATGGGGATTCAGTTGCTGCCAAAGATATTGTAAAACCTGATAATCAGGTTTTAGACGTCGCAAAGGTCTTTGTTGATAGCCCCGAGATATTGTCTGAGATCGTCACGAGTCTCTCGGCGATAGAGCAGAATCACAGTTACCCCGTGTATCTGGTAATTTATCATCATGTCCTAGACTCAAGTCTTCGTGAACGAGCTGATCAGCTTTACGAATCGTGGATTGGCGATTTAGGGCGCGGTATGGTCATCGTATATCAACTCGATCCCGTGGCCTATGGTGATAATCCGGCCATGGCATATCACAAAGGGGATGGTCTAGACCTTGGCATTAGAGGTCAATTTAATCCAATTCCTGAGAGGGATATTGCGGCTATGCTGGCTGAAATCATGCCTCAACTTGAAAGAAAAGTTGAGGCTCATCCTCTAAAGCTCAGATCACTGGTCCAAGGCTTAGAGCGCGAAATGACTCGTTATCATGATATTCCAGCTGCTAGTTGGGCAGATTCTGAGAGCTTGACGATGATTGCTGTATTCTCAGCTTTTGTGATTGTGATTGCGCTCATAGGACTTCTGATCAGGCAGCTTTTACTGGCCTCGAGCAATCGATCTAATAAGAAATACTATTTCCCTGCTGTGCAAGTGGCTCATAGGCTTGGGGCCCCTTATGGTGGTGGTTGGGTCAGTGAGAAGAGTTTTGATCAAGTCTCTCCGCAGCATTCAGACGTTTCCCCCGGTTAGGGAAAAACATCGATACCCCGTAAACGATGGGGTATGCAAGGATACTCAAAATAACGCCAATGGTTAAAAATCCGACTACAAAGTCGGCGGGGCTACCAACAACCTTGACCCCCAAAAAAGCAATTTCTGTGGTTTTGTCGAAGGGTAGCGGAATTTGAACATGCTGACGTATCCAGTGTCCAAAATTGATTTGTAACGCGATGAGTGGGGGATGAGTGAAGGGGTTGGTTACCCAGCATGCAGCCATTGAAATTGGGATGTTTGCCCGCGCCCTCATACTGGCGAGAGCGGCTAGAAGCATCTGAAAGGGTAAAGGAAGCATGGCGCAAAATAGACCGATGGAGAGTGCTCCTGCTACCGTATGCCTGCACGGGTGCCATAAGTCGCGTTGGAAGAGAGGTTTTGTAAGTGCCGTTAACCATGGGCGCTTGCGAATGTGAGGGTGTCTGAGATAGCGATATGCTTTCCTGACTATTCTCAGATATCTGCGCTTCATGATAGGGGTACGATTTTTGGGGTAAGGGATTAGGCCTTAACTTAACGCATGATGCCACGGCGCAGTAAATGTATTTACGGATGGTAGATGAATTCGACCCTTTGTATACCAAACTTATCAGCACAAGGGCAAAAAATAAACCCGCCACTGAGATTCAGGACGGGTTGGTGGAATGTCTAATTTACAATGTATTCAGACAATGGGTGAGTTTATTACCACTTTTGAGTTCTTACATGGTAGTAACGTTCAAAGCCAAGGGTAGGTGGAAATTCAGATAAGCCATCATGTGGATTCATTTCGATGCGATGATCCTC
>JAQXBQ010000069.1 GCA_029252325.1 Akkermansiaceae bacterium | reverse complement strand
AGTAAAAGTGGACGGCAAAAAGTTACAGGATTTCACCAAGGTGCATGGTTCGCATGTTCCTTATCATGTCGATATCAATGCGCAGCTCTATTCACTGCTGGCGGAGGAGGCATGTCTGGATGCGGGAGTGTCGCTGGCCTACTATCAGTTCCCGCAGAAGGTAGAGCAAACAGCAAAGGGCTGGCTGGTCGATGTGGTGGGGCAGGGGGTTGCTTATCAATTACGATGCGCCCAGATTATTGATTGCACCGGGGGGGCTGAGGTGGTGGGCATGTTGGGCATGGAGCGCTTGCGTGGCAAAACCCGCCAGCCGGGAACCCATGTGGTGACCTTCAAGGGATTTGATGAAAAGGTGGTTCGGGAAAATGCGGGCCTCATTAAGAAGAAATACAATGAGGCGATCAAAAATGGCACGCTGCAGAAAGGTGACACCTGGACAGGTAATATCATGGGGGTGATCGCCAGCACGCGTGGCAACACCAATCACATCTTTGGTGCAGATTCTACCAATGCGGCTACACAAACCCAGACAAACCTAGCAGGCCGCAAATGTGTGTTGCGCTTGCTCAAGTTTTTCAAAACGATACCGGGAGGTGAAAAGGCATCAATCAATAAGATGATGAATGAAACTGCCAGTCGTGAAACCTACCGCATCAAGGGGGAGACGATGATCACGGTGCACGACTACACTTCAGGCAGGGTTTTTGAGGATGCTCTCTCCTATTCGTTTTACCCGATTGATCTGCACGATGAAAAAGGGGTGGTGCCTAGGCATCTTAAACACGGTACAGTTCCCACCATTCCACGGGGTGCGCTCATTCCCAAGGGCTCGAAGAACATCATGGTTGCTGGGCGCTCTGTGTCCAGTGATCGGCTGGCGAACTCAGCGGCACGCGTGCAGGCCAGTAGCATGGGCATGGGACAGGCTGCAGCCGTTGCGGCCGTGCTAGCCGCCAGACTTAAAACAACGCCCGGAGAGGTTCCCTTGGAAAAAATCCACGCGGAGCTTAAAAAGCACAATGCGATTGTGCCAGCGAGATCCTAGCGGTAGCTTGGCTCATCAGATATGAAACGAAACGTTGTATCCCTCTCTATTGCCGTTCTCTTTCTGAGCTTGGCAGTGACGGGAGTGATGGGTTTTTTTCTGCCCTTTAATATTCTAACCGTCTCGGTGCACGCGCTGTTGGGGTTTGTGTTTATTGGCTCGATTGCCCTGCATCTAAAAAACAATTTCCGCCAACTCAAAAACTACTTTACCAGTAAAACCGCCCTGCTGGTCATCCTCTGCGTGGCAATCTTGGTAGCCGTTATTTTGATTCAGCCCAAGCCAGTGCTGGCGATTCTTGGCTTAAGCAAAAACCTTGGGCCGGCTGCGGATCGCTTTGAGCTCATCGACACCAAGGTCGTCTATAACTACACACCCGCTCCACACTATAAGATGCGGCTGGACTTCAAGGGGGGCAGTGCCTTTGACGCGGACAATCCTCCCCACATGGCGATCTGGCTGGAAAACACCTCACGCTATCACCTCAAGACCCTCTATCACAGCAAGGCGTCGGACGTTCAAAACAGCCTGCCCTACTGGCATTATAAGAAGAGCGAGTATGAGAAGTATAAGGCGGAAAGCGAAGCAGCGGAGAAGGCTGGTAAAAAGCAGGCAGAGGATGTTGATGCCCTGAGCTCGGCCACACCTAACGAAAGTTTCGACCCCGCGGATTATATTGTTCCCAAGGACCCAGAAAAGGAAACGCCTTATCGTTTGCTGATCGAGATCAACGCGCCGAGGGATAAGAACGAACATTACCCGGATCAGCCGTCGCTGGTTTACGTAGTCGAGGTTGATAACAAGAACCCGCGTAGCTATCAGGTGCTTGATCTGGTTGGTTACCCTGAATCTGAAATGGACGAGGAAGAGGGTGAGCTTGAGTGGTCGCTTCTTTATACAGATGAAACCATCACCACGGCACATGATCTTTTTGACAGTGCCTTGCTCCATATCGAACGATCGGAACCTTTGAAGTGAGCCAGCGATGAGCCGCAAGTTCCCTGTTATTCTTACTCTGCTGTTAGTTTCTGTAGGTGTTTTTGTATTTATTATAGTATCCCAACAAAAAACTGCTTATCAGAGTTTCCACGGGAGTATTTTTGGCACAAGCTATCAAGTGCAATACCGCGCGCATGAGCAGCTAAATTTCGATGCCGAGGCGATCAAGGCAGAGGTGGAGAAAAATCTTGGGCGTATTGATCGAATTGCTTCCACGTGGAAAGCTGATTCGGAAATATCATGCTATAATCGTACGCTGGTAAAAGATGAATTCCAACTCTCCCCGGAGTTGAGAGAGATCATCAAGCATGCGGAGGAAATCAAAGCCCGCACCGGAGGAGCCTTTGATATTCACCACAGTGGCAAGGGTATCGATGTCTCTGCCATTGCCAAGGGGTATGCGGTAGATCGCATTGCTGATTACTTGTATCATGAACTCAAGATCGCTGATTGCTTGGTGGAGATCGGAGGTGAGGTCAAGGCTCGTGGCAACAACGCCAAGGGGAAGCTATGGAAGGTGGCCATTTACATTCCGCCTTCCCACTCACACATCAAGGGGCCGCGTGTGACGCTGAGCAACACCTCCATGGCGACTTCAGGGCAATACTTCAAAGAGGGGCATATTAGGAATGCCGCCACGGGAAATGTTCCTGAGCATGACTTGCTATCCTGCACCGTGATTGCCCCGTCTAACACAGACGCGGACGCGCTCGCCACGGCACTCTACGTGATGGGGGGTGAGGCAGGCCTTGCCTGGGCGAATCAAAATGAAGTCGAGGCTATCTTCATCAACAATGATGGGACAGTGATTGAATCGATGGAGCCACGTTGATGATAGCGTTTAACTCAGTATGCCCTTAATCACTTTGGCGGGTTCGACACCTGTGAGTTTCATGTCGAGGCCCTGGAAAGGGTAGGTGAAGCGGTTGCTGTTGAGACCGAGCTGGTGGAGCATGGTGGCGTGCAGGTCGCGGACGTTGACGACGTCCTTGATGGCACTGTAGCCAAGTTCATCCGTTTCGCCGTAGCTCATACCGGGTTTCATGCCAGCTCCTGCCATCCACATGGAGAATCCTTTGATGTGGTGGTCGCGTCCGGCTCCTCCTTTGGCGCCTTGATACATAGGAGTGCGACCAAATTCGCCGCCCCAGACAATGAGGGTGTCCTCAAGCATACCGCGCTGCTTGAGATCATTGAGTAAGGCCCAGGTGGCGCGGTCTGTGTGTTCACAGCAGACTTTCATGTATTTATCGAGGTCGCCGTGGTGGTCCCAGCCGCGGTGGTAGAGCTGAATGAAGCGCACGCCTTTTTCTGCAAGGCGACGTGCAAGCAGGCAGTTGGATGCATAGGAACCATCCCCTGGGGTAGCACCATACATCTCAAGCGTACTCTGGGGCTCTTCGGAAATATCCATCAGGTCAGGAACGGAAGTTTGCATGCGGAATGCCATCTCGTAAGCGGCGATGCGGGTTTCGATCTCAGGATCGTGGATCTGGCCGAGCTTTTTCTTGTCGAGCTGAATGATGGACCTGATCAGCTCGTCTTGCTGTTTGATGCTGACTCCCTTGGGCCGGCTGAGGTAGTGAACGGGGTCCCCCGCGGCGTTGAACTCCACACCCTGGTAGCGGCTGGGGAGAAAGCCTGCGGACCATTGTCTGGATGCGATCGGTTGTGGATTGCGGCCACCGACACTGGAGAGAACAACGAAGCCCGGGAGGTTCTGGGAGAGCGAGCCCAAGCCGTAGTTGACCCAGGCGCCCATGGAGGGGCGGCCACTGATGGCCGTGCCAGTGTTCATGAAGGTGTGGGCGGGGTCATGGTTGATCTGCTCGGTGACCATGGATTTGATCACGGTGATGTCATCTGCCATCTTGGCCGTCCATGGCAGGTAGTCGCTGACCATGAGACCACTCTGACCGTGGGGTCGGAACTTTGCTTGGTGGCCGAGGACCTTGAGCTCTTTGCCCTGCAGCTGGGCGATGGGTTGCCCCTTGGTGAAGGACTCTGGCATTGCCTTACCATCGAGGCGATCGAGCTCGGGTTTGTAGTCGAAGGTTTCCAAGTGTGAAGGGCCTCCGGCCATGCAGAGAAAGATCACTCTCTTTGCCTTAGGGGCAAAGTGAGGAGCAGCCGGGTAGATATTCGAAGCTGCCGAGGCAGCCCTTACTCCCATGAGCGAGGACATCGCCGCGGAGCCAAGACCAAGCCCAGCTTGGCCGAGGAAAGTTCGTCTTGTTAGGTTTGAGTGCATGGTGGTTAGTTCCGGTAGGTGAATTCGTAGAGGTTGAAGAGTGTGCGGGACACTGCCGTCCATGCGGCTAGTTCGGCGGGAGGGATATCTGTGGCTGCGGGGCTCATGCCAGCTTTGCCTAGCTGGCTGGCTTGATCCTCTTGGCCATCGTATTTTGAAAGCGTGGATTCTAGAAGTTTTCTGAAGACGGCTTTTTCCTCTATGTCCGGATCGCGGTTAAGTGCGTGTTGGAAGCTGTAGTTGATCCTCTGGTCAAAAGATTTCCCTCCCTTGGTGACGATCTTGTGCGCAAAGACGCGGGCCGCTTCAACAAATGTCGGATCGTTGAGGAGTACTAAGGCGGCATTGGGTGTGTTCGAGCGTGGTCTCTCGGCGGTGCACTCTTCGCGGGATGGGGCATCGAGGGCCTTCATCATCGGGTGCAGGAACATGCGCTGCCAGTGGACGTAGAGGCCGCGGCGCCATTGTCTGGGGTCATTGTGTTGCTCGTATTTACGCGGTGGGAAGTTCAGGTGTCGGTAGTAGCCAGCGGGCTGGTAGGGTTTGACGCTGCTACCACCGATCTCATCGACGAGAAGCCCGCTGACGGATAAGGCGTTGTCCCGGATCAGCTCGGCGGGCAGGCGGTAGCGTGACTGCCGGTCAACCAAAGCGTTGGCAGGGTCTCGCGCGAGCATCTCGGCCGTGGCCAGAGAGGACTGCCGGTAAGCACGGCTGGTGACTAGCAGGCGGACGAGTGCTTTGACATCCCAGCCGGATTCGTAAAAGGCCACAGCCAGAGCATCGAGTAGCTCGGGGTTGACCGGAGCTTGGCCCTGGCCGCCAAAGTCGGAGAGGGAGGGGGAAACACCGCGGCCATAGAAGAGATACCAGAAACGGTTGGCCATGACTCGTGCCGTAAGACCACCGCTGCCCTTGGCGGGATCGGTCAGCCAGTTGGCGAGGTCCAGACGCGTGGCCCGTTGGCCTTCGGGGAGTTCGAGTTGGCCCATGAACTCAGGAATGGCCGGGGTGACGATTTCACCACTATCGTCCTGCCAGTTGCCCCGGGGCAGGATGCGCATGGTGCGTGGCTCCTCAGCGACGGTGATCATGGTTCGTCGGCCTTGCTTTGCGAGTTTTTGATGTTGCTTGCGCAGGTAGAGGAAAGACTTGAGCTTGTCTTGCGGAGCGGTCGCCGCGATTTTCTGCTCGGCATCGCTAATCCTTGCCTGCAGAGCCGCTTTTTGCTTGGCATTTTTTAATCCCTTTAACTGGCCAGTCCATTTGCTGCGTAGCAGCTCTAAGTGGCTTAGCCGGTCTTGAGCATGGCGTGGTACGATCTCGGCCATTTCCGATTCAAGCTGGTCTGCCTTCGGTTGAAGCTCAGGATTAAAGACGACCATCTCAGGTGGTCGAATCGTGGGCAGTGTGTTACCGGTGTAGCCCTTGTCGTGAATATCGGCAAAGAAGGCGGCCATGGTGTAGTGATCCTTGATGGTGTAAGGATCATACTTATGGTCATGGCACTGGGCACAGCCCACGGTGGCTCCCATCCAGACCTCCGAGACATTGCGCACCCGGTCGGCGGCGTAGATGGCGTTGTATTCTTTGGTTTGGATGCCGCCCTCGTGCGAGGTTTGCAGCAGGCGGTTGTATCCGGAGGCGACTTTTTGCCAAGTCGTCGGGTTGGGCAAGAGGTCTCCGGCGAGCTGCTCGCGGGTGAACTGGTCAAAGGCGAGGTTCTCGTTGAAGGCGCTTATGACATAGTCCCGGTAGGGGGAGATGTTTTGGTCCTGATCTCCGTGGTAGCCCACAGTGTCCGCGAAGCGTACTAGGTCAAGCCAGTAGATGGCCATGCGTTCACCGAAGTGAGGGGACGCGATCAGCAAATCGACAAGTTGTTGGTAGCTGATTTTCTTTGCCTTGAAATCGGCGGCCAGTTTGGGCTCGGGAGGCAGGCCAGTGAGGTCAAAGGACAGCCTGCGTGCCAGGGTTACGGGGTCAGTATCAGCCGATGGGGCGAGGCCTTTTTTCTCCAGACGCGCCAGCACAAAGTTGTCAATCCAGTTGGCCGGCCAGTCGGATTTTGTGACCTTAGGTGCCGTGTGTTTGGCGGGTGCAACGTAAGCCCATGGATCTTCATAGACGGCACCCTCCTCGATCCATTGCTTGAGTATTTCAATCTCCTTAGGCTTAAGGGATTTGTGTGATTCCACCGGAGGCATGGGGTCCTCTTTGTCTAGGATACGAATCATAAACTCACTTTGATCGGAATTACCCGGGATGATGGCAGTCTTGCCAGATTCTTTGAGTTTGGCGTAGGCACCTTCGGCAATATCTAGGCGCAGACCAGCTTCGCGATGATCGGAATCTGGGCCGTGGCAGAAGAAACATTTGTCCGAGAGGATGGGGCGCACGTCACGGTTGAAATCGAGCTCCTCACCGAGGCAGGGGCTGAGCAGAGAGACGCTGAGCCCTAAATATACCCCTAAGCAGAGGT
>JAQXBQ010000021.1 GCA_029252325.1 Akkermansiaceae bacterium | reverse complement strand
TTTGCTGCCGCGCAACGGGCCAGCGCAATGGTGGTCTTTTGTGGCCATGAGGCGGGTGGCGTGCGGGCCGGGGCCGTTGTCACTGGCGAAGATGAGCAGGGTGTTTTGGTCGAGTCCTGCGTCCTTCAAGGCCTGATTGATCTGGCCGACAATATCGTCGAGCTGCATGACAAAATCCCCATAGTCGCCGTGGCCGCTTTTGCCTTTGAATGCTTTACTTGGAACCCAGGGGCTGTGGGGGATAGGGGAGGCGTAATAGAGGAAGAAGGGTTGGTCGGATTTGGACTCGGCGTGGTTTTTGATGAGTTCGACGGCCTTTTGGCAGAAGGTGGGGCTGGCCTCGTCGAGATCAAAGTCGGGAGACTTGAGGCCTTTGATGGTTGAGCTTCCTCCTCCGATTTTCATTTTCTCCCAAGAGGTTTTTTCAGAGGGCTTGGCTACGGCATTGCGGTCCTTGAGATAAAAGAGCGGGAACGCACCAGGGGAGGAATGGATGCCGAAGTAGCTATTAAAGCCTCGATCAATGGGCCCGCCGATGAAGGGTTGGTCGAAATCGAAGTCCTTTTTCTTACCTCCTTTATTGAAGCCGAGATGCCACTTGCCGATCATGTGGGTGGTGTAGCCCTGATCCTGAAGTAGATGGGCAATGGTTTTTTCTTCTTCCGAGATGATGGGCTTGCCCTCGGATAGCAGGGTGTTGAGCACTCCGGTGCGCACGGGGTTGATCCCGGTGAGTAGTCCGTAACGAGAGGGGGTGCAGGTGCTGGCTGCGGCATGGGCGTCGCTGAAGCTGAGCCCCTCTGTGGCGAGTTGATCAAGGTGCGGGGTTTTGATTTTCGACTCCGGGTTTGTGACGGTGCAGTCTCCGTAGCCGAGGTCATCGGCAAGGATGAGGATGATGTTGGGCCCTTTTTCCATGGCGATGGAAAAAGAAGAGTGAAAAGTGAAGAGTGTAGTGAGAAAGAGGAGGATGAAGAATTTCATGGGGGTTTGAAGGTTTTTGATGGTAGGTGCACCTTGACCGAGAGGATTTTTGCAGGAGCTAGTCAAAATTCGTTTTTGAGTGATGGCGGACGATTGGCTTTGAACAGCTATGAGTTGCCAAGCCTAGCTCTGTTTCCAGTATTGACCAGTCGTCAATTCTGATGATTTTTCTGGTCGTGTTTCCCTTGCCTCTGGGCGCTTTAAAATGCTACGAAGCATAAGTTGGAGGTTTGGCGTGAAAATTCGAAAATAGGCGGCGCAAGACTAGGCCAAATTCTTTCTAAAAAATTTGCTTGTGAAATCTTTCACAATCACTAGAACCCGCGTGACGTCATGGCTAATTTTTTCCCTCGATGGACCAATTTGCTGCCGCTTAAAATTGCGGTGTGCTTGATTTTTGTTGTAGCAGGTCTTACTGCTGCGTTCTCGTATTACGCCACTCCAAAGGCGCAGAGAGTAGGCTACCAGCCTGATCAACCCATTGATTATGATCATGCTCTGCACGTTGATCAGCTCGGGATGGATTGCCGCTACTGCCACAGTTCGGTCGACAAATCTGCGTCTGCTGGCGTGCCTACAGCGAACACTTGTTGGAATTGTCACCAGCATGTTCAAAAGGGGAGTCCAAAGCTTGCCCCACTGCGTGCTGCGATGGGTGTGGACGAGGATCATGCTCCGATTGAGGGTGCTGTGAAGAAGCCAATCAAGTGGGTGCGTATCCACAAGTCGCCAGATTACGTCTATTTCAACCATGCCGCGCACGTCAACCGAGGGGTGTCGTGTCAATCATGTCATGGTGACATTCACAAGATGGAGAAGGTGCATCACGATAAGAGCCTAAGCATGGCGTTCTGTCTCGATTGTCACCGTGAGCCAGAAAATCACCTTCGGCCTCTCGAAGAGGTATACAACTTAGACTACAATGCTGAGAAGTATCTCCTCGAAAACGAGATCAAAAATGAAGAAGGAGAGCGTGTCACCACCCAGAAAGAGTTCGGCGAGTTACTGAAGAAGAACTGGAGTATTCACCCCAAGGAAAGCTGCGCGACCTGTCACCGCTAAACGGCTTCCTAAATGCTAATACAATGCTGTAAATCAAAGATTTAGCACTAATTCACAACTTTCTAGATATACCTATTTCCCAATAAGCACATGAGCAACCGGAAGAACAACCAACCAGATTCAGCTGTTAACGCCCCAAGTAATGGGGGCACCAAGATCTGGCGAAGCCTCGGCGAGCTTGAGAGCACAGAACGCTTTCAAGATGCGCTGGATCGCGAATTTGTTGATGGCAGCGCCCAAATGGAAACCGAAGAGGAGCGTGAAGTCTCCCGCCGATCTTTCATGAAGCTAATGGGCGCTTCTTCGGCCCTCGCTGGCATGGGTCTTGCCGCTTGTCGCCGCCCCGAGAGCCTTATCGTTCCCTTTACCGAGTCACCAGAATGGAGTGTTCCTGGCAAGCCAGTGCACTTCGCTAGCTCAATGCCTCGTGCCAATGGAGCTGTGCCGCTCGTGGTAACCACTCACGACGGCCGCCCCACCAAGCTTGAGCCTAATAAGCTTTTTGACAAGCATGCTGGAACTGACTCATTCACGCAGGCTTCAATCCTGGACATGTATGATCCAGCACGCTCCCGCGATTTTTTACAGAATGGAGCCCAAGCAAGCCGCGCTGATTTTGAGAAGGCACTAGCTGATATTGCTGATCCATCCGCTAACATCGGTTTCGTCTTTGGTGACGATGTGTCACCTACCCGCAGTCGTCTGATGCAAGAGCTGAAAGCGAAGTTCGCTGATGCGAGGTTCTTCCAGTATGAGCCACTTTCCGGTGATGCTCGCAAGCAGGCAAATGCAGCAGTCTTTGGTGCTGATGCAGATGTCGTGGTCAATTTCTCACGCGCTAAAGTCGTTCTCTCACTCGATAGTGACTTCCTCGAGCTGGACCAGCAAGGTTCAGTGAGCGGATTCTACAAGAACCGCTTCATCGAAGGTGCTGGCTACAACAAGAAAGCCAATGCAAAGGCAATGAACCGCCTATACATTGCGGAGGGTGGATTCAGCCTCACAGGCGGCATGGCCGATCACCGCTTGCGCATTGCCCCAAGCCAGGTGCCAGCCATCGCAGCTGAAATCGCCAACCAGCTGGGCGCGTCAGTGCTTGTCAAAGGAGGTATCACGCTATCAGCTACAGAGAAGCAATGGGCCGCAGAATGCGCCAAGGATCTCAAGGCAAATGCTGGTAAGTCAGTCGTGCTGGCAGGCTCGCGCCAGTCTCGTGAGCTGCAGGACCTCTGCATTACCATTAACTCACTTCTTGGCAACTACGGCAAAACGCTCAAGGCGGTCAACTCTGGTCGCGGCAATCTGGGTGATATGAAGTCCCTAATTTCTTCGCTTAACAAAGGTCAGCTTGACGCTGTTATACTGCTGACTCCTGGTAACCCAGTCTACGATGCGGATGGTTTTGCTGAAGCGGCTAAGAAGACAAAGTTGATTCACCTCGGCCTGCGCAATGACGCCACCGCGAATGCTGCAGATTGGCACGTTCCCGCGGCACATTACCTAGAGAGCTGGTCTGATGCACGTACTAGTAATGGTTCATTGGCTGTGGTGCAGCCTCTCATTTTGCCGCTTTATAATGGAGTTTCTGAGAATGATCTTTTGTTGGCACTCCTTGATGGTAAGTTGTTTGATTCATCCAAAGATGGTGAGACAACATCAGTTTCCTACGATGCGGTTCGCAAAACTTTCGCTGCATTGGCCGATGGATCGGATAAAAGTTGGCTCAAGTTCCTGCGCGATGGTTTCTGGAAGGATTCATCATTTGCAGCAGCTACAACGCTCAACGCTGTATCGCGCCAGACCATCAATCTGCCCTCTGCGCCTAGTAAGGGAAGTTTGGAGGTCGTTTTTGCTACTGACGGCTCCATCTACGATGGTCGTTATGCAAACAACGCTTGGTTGCAGGAAGCGCCAGACCCAATCACTAAGGTTTGTTGGGACAACGTTGCGGTAGTTTCTCCGAAAACAGCGAAGGATTTAGGGGTCTACGATAAAATTCTTAAGCTTCAGCCTAAAGGCAAGGTGTATGGCATCGAGACAGAAAACGCAGGTGTTGGGCCTGACGGTGAAGGAAAAGATCACGCCAATCCTCTTGTCAAGGTGACGGTCAATGGCAGGGAGCTTGAGGTCGCTATCATGATTGGTTTTGGTCATGCAGATAATGTGGTCTCCATCGCACTCGGCTACGGGCAAGGCTTTGACGAGCACGATGAGCTCAAGCGCGGTCCCAAAAACGAAAAGGATGTTAGCTTGGTGAGTGTGAACCGTGGATTTAATTCCTACGCGCTCCGCACCAATAACACTCCTTACCTTGCCACTGGTGCGAAGGTAGAGAGTGCTAATAAGCGCTACTCTATCGCTATGACTCAAGAGCACCACGCTATGTATGGCCGTGCACTTGCTCGTGAAATTTCCACCATGGAGCATGACCACCATGGCCACAAAGCTGATTTTGCAGCCCAGATCGAGGGAGTCAAAACTCAAGGCATGGACTCGCACGCGCCAGAAAACATATCTCTCTACAAGCAAAAGGGTAGTGAGACATGGCATGAAAAAGCTCAAGCAGACAAGCATCTCTACGATCAGCGCCAGCAGTGGGCGATGACTATCGACCTCAATAACTGTATCGGTTGCAACGCATGTTTGGTCGCTTGCCAGGCAGAAAACAATATTCCCGTTGTAGGCAAGGAGCAAGTTGCCATGGGTCGCGAAATGCACTGGATCCGGATGGATCGTTACTTCTCAGCCACAGATGGTGATGAGGACAATCCTGAGATGATTCCCCAGCCAGTTGCCTGCATGCAGTGCGAGTCGGCACCTTGTGAAACAGTTTGTCCAGTCAACGCTACGGTGCACTCCGAGGACGGTCTCAACACGATGGCCTACAACCGTTGTATCGGCACACGCTACTGCGCCAACAACTGTCCATACAAGGCACGACGTTTCAATTTCTTTGACTACAACAAGCGCAACCCACTGATCGAGAAGAACCTCTATAAGGGGCCTGGTGGTAAGAAAGCAGTTGGTGAAGCTCCACATCTACAGCGTAACCCGAACGTAACCGTTCGTATGCGTGGTGTGATGGAGAAGTGCACTTACTGTGTGCAGCGCATTCAGTCAGCCAAAGCGAAAGTGAAAGCTAGATTGAAGAAGAAGGCAACCATCGCAGGGGGCTCATCTGTAGATGTGAAAATGGCTGATAGTGAACTTCGTCCTAAGTTGGACTCGGTTCGGGTAGCCTGCCAAGACGCGTGTCCGTCGAGCGCCATTACTTTTGGTAACTTACAGGATGGAGATAAAGCTAAGGTCGTTCGTTCGCGTAATTCTGCACGTAACTACGAGCTGCTTCACTACATCGGCACTCTGCCACGGACCACCTACCTTGCCCGCGTTAAGAATCCTAATCCGAGTATGCCGGGCGCCAAGGGAATTGGTCGCGCTACCATCGAAATGTATTAAGCGAGTAGCTTTTTACCCCCGAAACAATCACCAACTTCTAAATCATAATTTTCCATGTCGGATACTACGATCGAAAAAGACCCAAATAAACCTGTGATACCAGTCATGGAGCGTGAGAAGCTTATTCTCAACAACCGTTCCTATAACTGGATCACTGAGCGTGTTTGTGGAATCCTAGAGAATAAGCAGCCAGCTATCTGGTGGATGCTTTTCATTCCCAGCGTTATCATCGCCATTGTCGGTGTTGGCGGTGGCTTATTTTATCTTGTCTCTACGGGTGTCGGTGTCTGGGGAAACAGCAACCGCACCATGTGGGGTTGGCCTATTGTGAACTTCGTTTTCTGGATTGGAATTGGCCACGCCGGAACCCTTATTTCGGCGATTCTATTCCTGACGCGCCAAAACTGGCGAACTTCGATTAACCGTGCTGCAGAGGCGATGACTATTTTTGCGGTGGTCTGTGCGGGTATTTACCCGATGTTCCACGTTGGTCGTCTTTGGATGGTGTGGTTCCTCGCACCTATTCCTAACGCAAATGCGATCTGGCAGAACTTCAAGTCACCTCTGCTATGGGACGTCTTTGCGGTATCTACTTACTTTACGATTTCTCTTATCTTCTGGTATCTCGGCATGGTCCCGGATTTGGCGACTATTCGCGATCGAGCTAAGCCCGGAATTCGCAAGCTGCTCTACGGCATCTTTTCACTCGGATGGCGAGGTGGTAACCGCCAGTGGAGTCACTACGAGGTGGCTTACCTCTTGCTCGCAGCTCTCTCTACCCCTCTTGTTCTCTCGGTGCACTCGGTGGTGAGTTTTGACTTCGCGACTTCGGTGGTGCCTGGTTGGCATACGACTATTTTCCCGCCTTACTTTGTTGCAGGTGCTGTGTTCGGTGGATTTGCCATGGTGCTTACCATCATGATTCCAGCACGCTACATTTATGGATTACATGACTTGATCACGATGAAGCACATCGAGAACATGGCTAAGATCATTTTGCTGACAGGAACGATTGTTGGTTATGCCTACTTGATGGAGCTCTTTGTCGCGTTCTACTCGGGTGCCAAGTATGAGGGCGCCGCATTCTTCTACCGTATAGCGGGCCCGTATTGGTGGGCGTATCTTGCGATGATGTCTTGTAACGTGCTATCGCCGCAACTTTTCTGGTTCCGTTACTGTCGTGAAAATCTCTGGATCGTCATGGGCGTTTGTATGGCGGTGAATGCTGGTATGTGGTTTGAGCGCTTCGTCATCATTGTTACTACACTTCCTCGTATGTGGCTCCCTGGAGATTGGAAATACTATAACCCAAGCTGGGTAGATATCATGACGTATGTAGGAACGATCGGCCTATTCCTGACTCTCTTCTTACTTTTCCTTAAGTTCTTGCCCTGCATCAACATTGCCGAGGTCAAGTGGACTCTGCCTCAGAGTGATCCACACCACGACGACAAGGAGGATCTTGATGATCAAGGTGCTGAGTCGAAAGCGTCATATCAGCATGAACTTCCTGATACTACTTACTAAACCTCTCGTTTCATACTTTAACTAAAAAGCTTACACTGATGAATACCAAACGCGTATACGGCTATCTTGCCGAGTTCAAAAGTGCCTCCGCCCTCTACAAGGCGGCGGAAAAGGTGCGTGATGCAGGCCACAAAAAGTGGGATTGCTATTCGCCTTATCCTATCCACGGGTTGGATAAGGCCATGGGAATGAAAAAGTCGATTCTCCCTTATCTAGTATTCTGTGGCGGCACGCTTGGTATCATCACTGCCTTTGCACTCGCTTACACAACTCAGGTCGTTATCTATCCAACGGTCGTGCAAGCCAAGCCGTCTAATATCTTCACCACAGCTGCTTTCTTCCCAATCATGTTTGAGCTTACTATCCTGTTCTCAGGTTTTACCACGCTCTTTGGTTTGTTGGCGTTGATGGGCTTGCCCCGCCTCAACCACCCGCTTTTTGAAAGTCGCCAGTTTGCACGCACGACAGACGATGGATTCTTTATCGCGATCGAAGCGCGAGATCCTCAATTCTCATCTGAGGAAACCAAGACCCTGCTTGAAGATGTCGGTGGCTCGAACATCGAACTCGTCGAGGAGCCTGCTTCCTAAAACGATTTTCTCCCTTTTCCCGATACTATTACTTAACCAAAAACGGATAACTTATTTCTCATGCGCTATTTCTTTCTAGCATTTGCCCTGATCGTCTTATTGGTGATTAGTTTCTTCGGTTTCCGAGGCGACAAGTTCAGCGGTACTCCGTTGCGTTTGTTCCCTGACATGGACGACCAAGATAAAGTGAAAACCCAGAAGCCTAGTGAGTTCTTCGCTGATGGTTTGGGATCTCGCAAACCTGTTGCGGGGACGATTCCCCGTGGCTTTGAGCAAGGGGGTGTATCCCAAGGCTTTGGCCAGGACCACAGCTTCGGCAACAGCATTAGCTACCTCGATACCGGCAAAATAGGTGATGCCTACGGTGATGGAATGCCATCTGAAATCGGTCTGACTGACGAAACCCGTGCCGGCTTTCTTCGTCACGGTAAGGAGCGCTACATCATTTCTTGTATGCCATGTCACGGTGAAGCTGCTGATGGTAAGGGCATTGTCGCCGTCATTGGTATCCCAGCTGTTCCTAGCTTAATGAATTTCCCCAAGCCAAATTATCCAGACGGCAAAATGTATGAGACGATCACCAAGGGCAAGGGCCTCATGGGTGGATACGGCTACAACATTCCCGTTAACGATCGATGGGCTATCATCGCCTACGTAAGAGCTCTGCAAGCGGCAAGCAAATCAGCCTCCAACTAGGCATTCTAACACCTTCCTAAACATTTCATTTTTTAAGTAACCATGGGTCACTTCATAACATCCAAAGACATTCCGGCTGACGGAGAGCATCTCAAAAAGGGAGCACTGAGTAAGTGGATCAACATCTGCGGTCTCGTTGCTCTTGTCGGTATCATAGCCAGCGTCTGGCTTTTATTTAGCGGTAACGAGGCAGCCAATACGGCATCTGATACGGTCGCCGGTCGTTATGCCTATTCATGGTTGTTTGCTTTTGCCTTTTTCATCAGTTTTTCCTTAGGCGGTGCGTTCTGGCTCCTCCTACACCACGTCTCCAACTCTGGTTGGGGCATCTCGGTACGACGCTTGATGGAAAACCTCGCTAGTGTGTTCCCTTGGATGGGAATTATTGCTATTCCATTTTTGTTTCCTCAGGTCCAACAGCATTTGTTTGAGTGGATGAACCGCCACCGTGAGGTGCTTGGTAGTGTGACCAGCTATGCCAACGCAAAGGAGATTTTGCATCACAGCTACGGTCAATTCGACCACATGCTCTACGCAAAGGCTTTCTACATGAACTTGCCATTCTGGCTTGGCCGCATGATTGGCTACTTCGTATTACTTGGTGGAGCCATTTACATTCTCAAAAAGATCTCTCTTGCTCAAGACACTGACCCTGAGCCTGGCGTAGAGCGCCTCAAAAAATCACGCAAACTTTGTGCTGCTTTTCTTCCTATTTTTGCTCTTACCGCAACTTTCCTCGCATTTGATCTGCTCAAGGCGCTTGATTTCAAATGGTTCTCCACGATGTATGGCGTTTACTTCTTTGCTGGCTGCGCCCTCAATGGCATGGCCTTGCTCATTCTTACCTCCATATTATTACGCCGAGCAGGCTACCTGCAGACGGTGATGAGTCCTGAGCACCACCACATTATGGGTAAACTCACATTCGCATTTGTGGTTTTCTGGGCATACGTTACCTTCTCTCAGTTTTTCCTAATTTGGTATGCAAACATCACTGAGGAGACCAGCTACTTCTTGCTGCGCAACACGGGCAACTGGAACATTGCTAACATCGCCTTGGTATTCGGTCACTTCGCTCTCCCTTTCCTGTTTCTTATTCGCCAAGACGTTAAGAAAAATCCAGCTCTGATGATCCCGATCACTATCTACCTGTTCATCTTGCACGCGCTCGATCACTACATCATCGTGGCACCTGAGCGTGGTCCCTCACTCACTGTGGGCAGTGAGGCTGGAGCTTCCCTGCTCCCATCTGGAAGTGTCGTCTGGCTCGACATATTGGCCTTTGTCACGGTGGGCGCATTCTTCATCTTTGTTTATCTTCGCACGTTCACCAAGAATAGCCTCTATCCTTGTCGTGATCCTCGCATCCTCGAATCAGCTAACCTATTCAACTAAGCGGTTAAGCCACCCATTCAACCAAAGAATCACCCCTTCTTAAGGACCATGTCTAATCAGTTCTCAAATCACCGCGACACGCCGTTGCGCCGATTCTCCGCCTTCTGGTGGGGTCTTGCCTATTTCGGTATTTTTGGTCTCGTTTCTGCCCTTTTCTACTGGCAGTCCGGCTCACCTGTGGATGCTGTTGCTCAAGTTCGTGCCGCAGATCGCTACGAAGTCAGGGCCAAGGTAGATGCGGCTCAGGCAGAGTTACTGCCGGCTGCGGGAGTCACCGATAAGTTGACCGATGAGATCAAAGCTGGGCCACAAGCTACAGATCAATTTGTCCCGGGTTCGGAATCTCATAAGCGCGCGATGGAGCAACTCGCATCTGGTGGTGACGAGGGATCTAACGAAGGCTTCAAGCTTTACACCGCCAAAGCATGTAACACATGTCACGGTGCAGATACAAACAGACCTATTTCTCCAGCTTACCCAAAGCTTGGCGGTCAGAATGCTGAATATCTACTCGCACAAATTAAAGATATCCACAACGGGGTGCGCACCAACGGTGGTAGTGCTGTGATGAAGGGAATGACCACAGCGATGAATCTCACTGAAGACGAGATGAAAACAATTTCTGATTGGGTAGCTACGGCCGATAAGCCAGCTGTTGAGCTCGCTGAAGGTGATGGTAAAAACCTCTACATGGCGAAAGCATGTGCCACTTGTCACGGGGCAGACGCCAACACGCCAATCATGCCAATTTACCCACGTCTTGCGGGCCAGAATTCGCAGTATCTTTATGACCAAATGAAAGCCATCAAGGACGGCACACGAGCCAATGGTCAAAGTGCAGTGATGAAAGGCATCATGGCCAACGTCAGCGAAGACGAAATGAAGATCCTCGCTGATTGGATCGCAGGTCAGAACTAAAACAATTTCCTACAAGAAAAACAATCATGTCCACTCAAAGTAACGCTCCCACCACTGAGGATATCGAGCTGCGTTCAGAGATCGATCGATCGCTCCGCCATCCTGTGATGTTCTTTTTCACCAGCGGAGCTGCCTGGTTGGCAGTCTCTCTTATTCTAGGTATCATCGCCTCGATCAAAACGCACAACCCGGCTTTCTTGGGTGAAGGTTCGTTCATTCAGTATGGTCGCGCCTTCCCCGCGCATATCAATGCTCTCGTTTATGGCTGGGGAGCTCAAGCAGCTTTCGGCGTAATGATCTGGTTGATGGCTCGTCTATCTCGTCAGCCTAGCCGCAATGCTGGGACTCTTCTCGTAGCAGGCCACGTCTGGAACCTTGCGGTTATTCTTGGAACAGTGGGTATTCTATCTGGTCATGGCACTGGCAAGCACTGGATGGAATTTCCAACATTTGTCTGGCCTGTATTACTAGCCAGTTATGCGGCAATCGCAATTTGGGTTGTGATTTCTTTCCGTGTTCGCCGTGGTGATGATGCAGCTTATATTTCCCAATGGTATATCCTTGCTGCCTGTATTTGGTTCCCTTGGATCTTCCTGACTGCAAATCTCTATGTGAATGTTTTTGATGTGCACCCACTGATGGCGGCGGCGATCAACGGCTGGTATCGACAAGCCTTAGTTCTGCTGTTCTTCGTGCCGATCGGCATTGCCAGTGCTTACTACATCACAGCTAAAATCACAGCTCGCGCGGTTTACAACTACTCATACTCTGCAGGAGGCTTCTGGGCACTTGCTATCATAGCTCCATGGGCAGGTTTTCACGCCGTGATGGGTTCTCCTATTCCGATGTTTTTGCAATACACTGGAGCCGCGGCCTCTATGCTTGCTGCTGTGCCACTCATTTTTGCAGGAGTTAACGTTCTGAAGACAACCGCAAGTAATTCTGAAGCCCTAGCGCACAGCCCGTCACTACGTTTTACTGTAGCGGGAATTTTTGGAATGATCGCGCTGGCAATTCTCGGTGTTATCCTCGCGCATCCAGATGCGATTCGTTATTCTCAGTTCAGCCTCGCAGGCTACGGTTACGACATTCTGGCACTCTATGGCTTCTTTAGCATGTGCATGTTTGGTGCCATCTACTTCATCGTGCCACGTGTGACACGTCGTGAGTGGCTATCGCGCCGACTAATCCGCACCCACTTCTGGTTCTCCGTTTACGGTGTTCTTTTGATTCTTTTGTTCTGCACTCTGCTAGGTTCTTTCCAGCAAGGAGCGGCCCAAGAAAATTTCAACCAGCCATGGAAGCAAGCGGTCAATAGCACCTACCCATACGCGGTGGGGACAACATTCGCATGGGTTGCCATCCTATGGGCAAACATTTTCTTCTTCATTCACCTGACACTGATGTGGTTGCGACTCGGCCGCCGCAGTTCACACCCAACCTTGTTGAATCGTGATCATTCCGCTCTTGGTCCACACGGAGCAGAAGGTGACATCGACGAACTAGAGAGCGCCCAAGCCTAAAGCTTCAACTAACTTTAAACTGATAACTTCAAACTAAGTCCATGACCTTGAAATCTTTTCTCATCGGAATGTTCGCCAGCTTCGGCTTGGCCTGGCTCTGCATGATCGCTATTCCCACGGCTAAGATGGCTTCGCTGCCACCTGTCAAAATGTCCGGCGAGGAGGATGCCGAGTTTTACCAGCGTAAGACCACAGGCAGAGTTCTGAACGGGGCTCAGATCTATGCAGCTAATGGTTGCTACACATGCCACTCACAGCTCATTCGCCCCACCTATCTTGGTAGCCAAATATTTCGTAAAGATGTTGCCGGAGTTTCCAATGCAGATGCAGATACAAGACGTGAGACACACTACGATGACTATCGCGGTGAAGAATACGCACAACTTGGCCTTACCCGTATGGGCCCCGATCTCAGTAACTACGGTTACCGCGCAGAAGCTTATGCAGCGAGAACTGGGATGACTGCCGAGCAATGGACGGTGGCCCACCTCTACAATCCACGCAATGAAGAGCTTCAGCTTGGTGAGCAAGGTGAAGAAATTGATATGAGCTGGTCTAACTGCCCGTCACAGCTGCAAATGTTCGAAGACAAAGATCTGGTTGGCCAGGGCGACAGCTTAGCCATCAACATCAATACCACAGCAATGACTCAGGTCGTGCCGCGTGAGCAGGCTCGCGTGCTGACTGACTACCTATTGACCCTCAAGCGAGACTCAGCACTTCCTGAGAGCATGAACAATGCTCCTCAAAATGCTGGCGCTGCTGCCACCAAGTAAGTTTCCATTCTAATTCTTTAATTTCTCTTTATACCATGTCCGACCCATCTACTAGCAAACCGGATCTCGAAGATGATACTAATGTGAGCGTTGATGCCGCTGCGGTGAAGCGCGAGAACCAAATGTTTACCCAAGGATCAGAGCCCATTTCCCTATGGGTTATTCTGGGGGGAGCATTTGTTCTTTTGATTGCTGGCGGAGTCATTGCCGGTAGCCTCTTCGATTACAACAACTACGTAAAACCTGGATATGTTCGGGCAACCGCCCCTGGCGCAGCGAGCACTGCAACTCTCCCGAAGACTGCGATGGAAGCTTATTTGAAAATTGGCAAGAAGGCATACACCGCATGCGCAGGTTGTCACCAACCAGGGGGTGAAGGCAATGCTGCATACCCGCCATTAGCTAATTCTGAGTGGGTAACGGGCACCAGCTTGCGCCCTGCGATGATCATTCTGAATGGTCTCCACGAGGCCATCACTGTGGATGGTAAGGTTTACAATGCTAACATGCCGAGTATGGGCTCAGGTATGGATGCCAAGCAACTTGCTGGAGTGCTCAACTACATCCGTAACAGCTTCGGTAACTCTAGTGAATCGCTCATCAGTCTCGAAATGGCGCAGAATGCTCTCGATGTCTCTAAAGAGCGTAACGGAGGGCAGGTGACTGCTACCGAACTCAACGCAGACTACAACATTGACCTGGTAGGCACAGCACTCGATCCGAATACGCTTGTCGACCCCAAGACACTGTTGCCAGTCGAATCTAATGAATGACACTCTCTGATTTGACAATCACATCAAGTCGATTACCTATTTTACACAACCATCAATCACATCAATCTGACTTAAAATCAGACATTACACATCCGTCATGAGCGATAACCACGACAACCACGACGATCATCACGATCATCACAATCCTGGATTTATTCAGAAGTACATTTTCTCAACTGATCACAAAACAATTGGTCTTCAGTATGGCCTCACAGCGATGCTGTTTTTGTTGTTCGGATTCTACCTGATGATGGTGATGCGTTGGAGTATCGCGTATCCGAATGAGCCCCTACCCGCATGGATGAGCTGGCTCTTTACAGAAGACTGGAAAGCTCAGTGGCTGACCGAAGGTAAGCTGCCGGGCGAGACCTATAACATGTTCGGTGCCATGCACGGAACCATCATGGTTTTCTTGGGCATTGTGCCACTTGGTTTTGGAGCATTTGGTAACTACGTCACTCCGCTGCAAATTGGTGCTCCTGATATGGCGTTTCCTAAGCTAAACATGGTAAGTTACTACCTCTACCTGATTGGTGGAATTATGATGTGTGGTAGTTTCTTCATGGAGTCAGGCGCCGCCAAATCAGGCTGGACAAACTATCCTCCGCTTTCGTTCTTTGCCGACGCCCAATATCCGCACCAGTTCTGGACTGGCCAGACGCAATGGTTGATGGGCCTTGTGATGTTGATTTCATCATCATTGCTAGGATCGGTGAATTTCATTACCACGATCATTAACCTGCGAGCTAAAGGGATGACATGGATGCGTTTGCCGTTCTTTGTTTGGGCGATGTTGGTTACTGGTTTCCTTCTTTTACTATCTTTCCCGCCTCTCGAAGTTGCCGGTATTATGCAGGTGGTTGACCGTATGTTCGGCTCAAGCTTCTTCCAGCCATCCGGTCTTTATCATCAGCAGATTGGCCTTGCTGATGCATCAGGTGGAGGAAGTCCGCTACTGTATCAGCACCTTTTCTGGTTCCTTGGACACCCAGAGGTTTACGTGCTGCTGCTTCCCGCAATTGCCTGCGTCGCCGAGATTATCCCAGTCAATACGCGTCGCCCGATTTGGGGATACAAGTCGATGGTGTATGGCGTGCTGGTTCTTGGTTTCCTCTCCTTCATTGTTTGGGCTCACCACATGTATATGACTGGCATGGGGCCAGCTATCTCGACATTCTTCCAGACGACGACTACGCTCATTTCAATCCCATCGGTGATCCTGTTGACCTGTCTGCTGATTTCTCTATGGGGCGGATCCATTAAGTTTACCCCTCCGATGATGTGGGCCTGTGCATTTCTGCCTATGTTTGGTATCGGAGGACTGACTGGTCTACCGCTTGCCTTCAACTTAGTGGACCTCCACCTGCACGATACTTACTATGTCATCGGGCACTTCCACTACGTTGTGGCGCCAGGTATTTTGTTTGGCTTCTTTGCTGGGATTCACCACTGGTATCCGAAGATCACGGGGCGCTACACCAGCCGCACGCTCAACCAGCTTCACTTCTGGCCATCACTCATTTTGATGAATACCCTTTTCTTTCCAATGTTGATTCAGGGTATGGCAGGCTTCCACCGTCGCTGGTACAACGGAGGTGATGCATACCTCACCACTGACCCTGACAGTGCCAACGTATTTGGTAAGACGATTGCCGAATACATCGATCTCAACGTCATGATGTCTTGGTCTGCGTGGTTACTTTGCGTAGCCCAGATACCTTTCATCATCAATATCTTCGTTTCCTTGAAAATGGGTAAGAAGGTTGAGAGCGATAACCCATGGGATGCATGTTCTCTTGAGTGGGCCACGCCAACGCCTCCGGGCCACGGTAACTTCCTCGAAGAGCCTGTTGCTTATCGTGGACCTTACGAATATGCCCGCCCTGAGGTAGACGAAGACTTCTATGCCCAGTGGAGAAAGCCTGTGGATAAAACCGAAGAAGGCTAAACTAATTATTTATCACCCAACACTCTAGCACATTTTCTCATGGAAATTCCTTTCGTAGTAGAACCCCGGAAAGACACCGGGCTGAACAACTCTAAAATCGGTATCTGGCTCTTCCTCGCATCCGAGGTTATGCTCTTTGGCGGTCTCTTTTCTGGATATATTTTCCTGCGTATTTACGCAGATTATCCATGGCCTGAGCGGACTTTGCCTGTGCTGCCTGGTCTCATTAACACGTTCATCCTGATTGGATCTTCGGTCACGGTGGTCTTTGCATGGGTCTCTCTCAAGCTTGGGCAATGGCGTAAGTTCCAAGTCTACATGGCAATAACTATTGTTTGTGCAGCTTTGTTCATGGTGCTCAAGGGGATCGAGTATAATGCCAAGTTTGCTCACCAAGCGATTCGCTTAGATGACTATACAGTGGTCGAAGGTCACGCGCACCCACAGGGAGGTAGTCACGATTACCACGCGCCCAAGAAGAACTTCAACATTAGCGCTGAGTCAGTTCAGATCAATCTAAGTCGCGTAGATGATGCTTACTATGAGGTCATGGGCAAACAATATGCTGATGGAGGCATGGTGCTCGCCAGTAAGCTTACTCTAAACGATGGTGATGTGTTCGAAAAAGGCACCGCTATCAGTAAGGAACTCATTGATCAAGCAAAGGTCGATTATCTCGCTGCGGCTGCCAATAACAGTGAAATTGATATTGAGCTCGGCCGTGAAGCGTGGGCGGCGCTCAAGCCTAAGTTTCCGGGTAAGAGATACTATGAGGCGGTAGAGGGTAGCAAGACACTCAGCGAGGTGGTCTCTGCTTATACCAAAGAGCTCAAGAAGCAGCGCAAGGAGGATTATCAAACCACTACCCCGAATCTTACTTTCGTGCCGAACACGGGATCTGCCAGTATTACCGTGAATCCCTACTGGGGAAAGCTGAGTAACCCTAAAGAGGGAGACAAGGGCACGCTTAAGCTTAAAGACGAGACTCTGATTTCTGGTGTTACAGCTGATAGCTCAATCGCCTTGGCCATTGATGGTATCGACTTCCGCCACACAGTGATGAAGGCGGAGGAAAAGGGGATTGACCCAGCAGCTGCGGTTGCCAATTCCTGGCTCCTAAAAGATGAGAAAATCAACAAAATCTGGAAAAAGCACGAGCTGATTACTAGTAAGCTCAAGGTATTGCTCGAGGAAGACGATCGTGAGCCGACTGAGAATGATATCTATCGTATCAACTGGCAGGAAATTGCTGGCTTACAGGAAACTGATATTGCTGATCTTGAGGCAATGGATTATCACGATATTCTTGCACTTTACCCTGGTGACATCGAAGGGTTTGCGGGACCTGATCATAAGAAAATTCACTACCCAGAAGTCATTGTTCCCAGAGAGCAAGTGCGCTTTGAGTCTGTCTTTAGTCCTCGCTGGAACACATACTACGCGACTTACTTCACCATCACAGGCCTGCACGGCTTACACGTTATTGCAGGAGCTTTAGTGCTAGCTTACTACTTATTCTTTGGACGCAAGATGTTTGAACAGCGACCAGAGTGGCTCGCAAATCGAGTAGAGGTCGGGGGTCTTTTCTGGCACTTTGTTGACCTTGTGTGGATCTTCCTTTTCCCAATCCTCTACCTCATGTAAGTGGTTCAATCACCTTTTCTAACTTAACAATTATTACCTAAAATGGCCGATTCACCTGAAGCGATCAAAAAACACATCAAGCTATACACCCTGATAGGTGCTGTTCTGTTTGTCTGCACACTTCTTACTGTTGCTGTTGCTAAATTCGAGTTCCTCGATTTTGGTCAGCGTGGGTTCGATAGTGTGGATGCCATCATCGGCTTACTCATCGCCACTTTCAAGGCAACACTCGTCGCCCTGATTTTCATGCACTTAAACCATGAGAAAAAAATGGTTTATTGGTTGTTTGGTATGGGCCTCTTTTTTGCCTTTTGCCTAATGGCGATATTCGCATTTGCTTTCTCAGACCCTATCGAATTCCAAGCCTTTTTCGGAAGGTAGCCTTAACCCAATAAACTATCAGATGTCTCTCAAAGGATTCCATATTCTCTTCATTACAGTTTCGACACTATTATGTATCTTTGTCGTACTCTGGGCATTTGTATTCGCATCCTATTCTGAGATGAGCCTCAAGGTTTTTGGAGCTGTATGCGCCGTCATGGCCATTGTCTTACCAGTCTATGGCATTCGTTTTTACCGTAAATCTCGCGAAATTTAATCAATAACACGTTCAAATCTATGACTTCGATTTTTGATATCACCGCTTGTTCCGTTTGTATGGGAGCAGGCGCAGACCACATCGGTTCCGTTGCCGCTGGCTATGCCATGCTGGTTATGCTGCTCATCATTTTGCCAATGCTGGGCTCTATCATTTTCTTTGTTGCTCGCATGGCTAAGCGTGAAACAGCAAATCTTGACCCTTCTTTAAGCGACTAATCATCCCGCCAAGTAAACTTCATCACTCACTACTTTTATGTCTATTCTTGATCTCTTAGGTAACCCTGGCAACAGCTCACAGCATGGTGAGCAAGTCGACCAGATGAACGCCGTCATCCACTGGCTGATGCTGGTGCTTTTTGTGGGTTGGACGATCTTTTTCTTCGTCTGCCTGTTTAAGTTCTGGCACAGGCGCAACGCAAAAGCTTCTTACACGGGTGTCAAAAGCCATGTCTCTACACACCTTGAAATCGGGGTTGTCATTGTTGAAGCTGTTTTTCTGCTTGGTTTTGCTTTCCCTCTCTGGGCTGAGCGGACAGACACCTTTGACAGGGTTGTTGCGAATGATCCGGACGCTCCCCGTGTGCGTGTTGTAGGACAGCAGTATAGCTGGACTTACCATTACCCTGGTAACGACGGGATCTTTGGTCGCACAGATAACTCTCTCATTACAGGTGACAACTCTCTAGGAATTGATCCAGATGATCCTAATGGTGATGATGACTTCCTTTCTACCTCGATTCTTCGACTCCCCGTGGATCGCAACACTATCCTTCAAGTTTCCTCCAAGGATGTCATTCATAACTTTGCGATTGTTCCTATGCGTATCCAGCAGGACTGTATTCCAGGTAGTGAAATTCCGATGTGGTTCAGGCCAGTAGAGAAAATCGAGACCTTTGTTGTGTGTGCTCAGCTCTGTGGCGAGGCGCATGCAAATATGAAAGGCAGCATGGAGGTGATTGATGCTAACGAATACTTCGAGTGGGCTAAGTCGCGCAGTGACGAGGAACTTGCCAAGAAGGTGAAGTAGTAATTTGTCGGATCATAACAAATGACTCATTGATAAACAGTTCCGTGTATACGG
>JAQXBQ010000059.1 GCA_029252325.1 Akkermansiaceae bacterium | reverse complement strand
CCTACCACCCCGACATTGAAGTCACCATCGGTGCCCAGAATCACGCGGTTAACCCCTCCTTTTACGAAGTGTTTTTTCGCCATCTTGTAGGCCAACTCAATACCCGCACCGCCATTGGTGGAGCCCCCCGATTTGAAGTTATTAAGCTTGTCCAAGATCGTCTTGCGACCCGCCTCATTGACATAGGTCGGTGGCAAGGCAAGCCCCTGGGCACCTGCATAAACCACGATACTCACCGAATCATCAGCATTAAGTTCTTTGAGCAAGATCTTCATGGAATCCACCAGCAAGGGAAGCTTGTCCTGGCTGTTCATCGAGCCGGAGACATCGAGCAAGAACACCAGATTAGTAGCCGGGCGTTCGGTTTTGGCGATATCCTTACCCTGAAGACCTACCTTGACCAGACGATGCTCGGTGTTCCATGGGCACGATGCCGTCTCCACATTGACACTGAAGGGGTGCTTACCCTTCGGCTGTGGATAGCTGTAATTGAAATAATTAATCATTTCTTCAATCCTCACCGCATCAGCAGGTATCGACTGGCCATGCTGAATCATTCGCCTGACGTTAGTGTAAGATGCTGTATCCACATCCACCGAAAACGTGGATAATGGGTTCTTCCAAGGTGATTTGAAGGCGTTGTCAGTGAGTGCACCGTATTGATTACCAACGTGCTGCTTGAGACGCTGACGAGAGTTCCCACTTCCAACTCCAATTCCACTTCCTTCCATTTCACCACCCGACTCCCAGCCATGACCGAAGTCATTTCTATCACCGAAGCCACTTGCGTTAGCTAAATCTGAATTCGATCTCGCTGCCAATGCCGATAGATCAACACTTGGAACTGTAATAGCGGTATTCGATGAAGTGTTGGCAGCGATCACCTTCGCCATGCTTGAGGCTGGAGCAGCCGGCTTGCGCTCAACAGCACGGACGATCTCACGCTGTCTCGCATGTTTGGCGACATGGCGCCCGGAGCTACCATCCTTTTTTTCCTCCACAACCAGAGCATCATCTATTCTCTTATCAGTTGTGCGGGCTTTATCACCATCGCCGAGGGGCTGGCGAACACTCTCAGAAACCATCAGCTTACCCTGCTTACCCTGCTCACGCTCAGCTGGGTTAATCGCATGGTAGCTCACAATAGTCGTCTTCTCCGTCTCGCGCTGCTGCTTCCAGCCGTAAAAACCGACCGCAGCCACTGTCAAACCGGCAGCGACCTTCAGCCCCAGACCCAGGCCATTATTAAGTTTATTACCTGCTCGGCCACTGCTCCGGCCCGAGGTCATGCCCACAACCTTATCCTCTTCATCAAGTCGCTGCTCAAGCGACTGCAGGAACTGATCATCATCTCCAGCCCCCGCTCTTGAATTCTCCTGCAACAGAGCATCAATCATCTTATCTTCATTTTTCATATTGGTAAATTTTGGTGTTTGAGTTTAACGGTTCGTATTTGTGGCGAGGCAGTCGCGAAGTCCACCTCGCGCTCGTTCAAGGCGCTTGCGCAAAGTCGCACTTTGCACGCTCAAAACATCAGCAGCTTCATCACTACTGTATCCGTCGTAATAAAAAGCCTTCACCGCCTCTGCCAGATTCTCGGGCAGCTTCTGCAGGCAAAGCTCCAACCGGGCAAACACACCACCTTGGTCACGTAGCCCCTCCCATTGCCTAGCGTCGGCCTCAAGATGCTCCAGCACATCATCATCGAGCGCCACCTGCCTGGAGTTTCTGCGTAGCGACTCTCGCCACTTGTTTCTCACAATCCCCCTCACCCAGGAGCCAAAGTCACGGGTAACATCAAAGGTTTGCAGGTTTTTCCACGCCACCACAAAGGCATCTTGCACAAGATCCCGCGAAGAGTGATCCTCCTTGGTCAGCGCCCTTGCGTAGGTGAGTAATCCTCGGTGATGCTCTTTCACAAGAATGGCAAAGGATTCCCGGTCCAATCCCCGGTCGGTCTCGGTATTCATAATAGGTAATGTTTTTACAGCTTGCATGATCTTCACCTCCTATTGGCGTGACTACGAGGATTTGTGACAAATTTTCTGAAAAAAACATGTAGTATCTGTCACCAACCTTCTCGCAGTGCCTATCGACAGAGTTTGGAGCTTGGATTTTTCCCTCATGGTTTTACAACACACTCGTGCCCGCCGCCCGAGTCTTGATAGATGGACCATCTGAACTGGTCTTCGACTACGCCATCCCTGACGGGATGGACGCCAAACCTGGATGCCGCGTAAAAATCCCACTTCGAAACCGCGCATCCACCGGCACCATCATCGATATCACCAGCGAGATGCCAGCCAATTTCACCCTCAGGCCAATCGCCACCCTGATCGACCCAGAACCGCTCATCACCCCCAACTTACTAAAGCTTGGGAAATGGATAGCCAACTACTATGGCTCACCGATGGAGCTCGTCATGCGGGCACTTCTGCCCGAGGCCGTGCGTCAAGAGTCCCACTCAGAAAAAACGCGCAAAACCGTCATCTTGAGTCAAAAACCAGATGAAGAGGCCATGGCTAAACTTGCTAAAAGAGCCTCCCGTCAGCACCTCATCATCACCTTACTCGACGCTGCAGGAGGCCAGATTTCGCTGAAGGATCTCGGCGGAGGCTCAGTTACCGCATCCGTCAAAGCATTAGAAAAACAGGGTTTTGTTGAATTTAAAGATGAAGCAGTGCGCCGTGACCCAGATGAAGGAGAAGAATTTCTCGAAGATCAACCACTCTCACTCAATCCCGGGCAAGCCACAGCACTCGAGCTCGTTCTCGAACAAATCAAAAAGCCGGAAAAACCGATGCTCATGCACGGCGTGACAGGCTCAGGCAAAACAGAAGTTTACCTACAAGCAGCTCAGCATTGCATCGATAATGGCAAAAGCGTGCTCGTTCTCCTGCCAGAAATATCACTCACTCCACAAACCGTACAGCGCTTTAAATCCCGCTTTGCCTCGATTCAAGAGCAGGTTGCCGTGTTGCACTCCCACCTATCACAAGGCGAACGATTCGACGAGTGGCATCGCATTCGCCAAGGCACGGCCCGTATCGTCATTGGCGCTCGTAGTGCCATCTTCGCCCCGCTCACCGACCTGGGGCTCATCATTGTCGATGAAGAACACGAGAACTCCTACAAACAAGACAGCGCCCCACGCTACCACGGCCGTGACCTCGCCGTGCTGCGTGCCCATCTCGAGCAGGCAGCTGTATTACTTGGCTCTGCTACCCCATCTTTAGAATCTTTTCACAACACCGAGACAGGCAAATACCATCTGCTCACCTTGGCAGAGCGTGCCGACGGACAATCACTACCGATTATTCGCATTGTCGATATGCGCATCGAGGGCAAAAAAAACAAAGGTGGCCCAGCCATCCTCTCTGACCCGCTTCGTGGCCGCATGGAAGCCAAGCTAAATGAGGGTGAGCAAGTCATCCTGTTTCTCAATCGTCGTGGATTCGCCCGCTCCATTCAATGCCCTGGCTGTGGCCATGTCTGCGAATGTCGCCATTGTGCCATTCCGCTCACCTACCACCGAGGTGATGACCGGCTCATCTGCCACATGTGTGGTCACCAAGCCCTCCCACCAAAAAAATGTCCTGAGTGTGGCGACGCAGCTATTCGCAGCCAAGGCTACGGCACTGAGCAGGTTGAAAGTGTCATCAAAAAAGTATTTCCACAGGCACGAGTCGCCCGCATCGACACCGATACCATGCGCCGCAAAAACGCGCTCCGTGATACCCTGCAAAAATTCCGCCAACGTAAAATCGACATCATCATCGGCACCCAGATGATCGCCAAAGGCCTCCACTTTCCCAACGTCACCCTCGTAGGAGTGCTCAACGCAGACCTCGGTTTGCATGTGCCAGATTTTCGCGCTGGCGAGCGCACCTTTCAGCTCCTCACCCAAGTCGCTGGCCGGGCTGGGCGAGGAGAACTCGAAGGCGAAGTCATCGTTCAGACCTACACACCACACTCGCCCTCCATACAATTCGCACGCCATCACGACTTCCTAGGCTACGCCGACCAAGAGCTCGACTTCAGAAAACAGTTTGGTTACCCACCCTACAGCCACTGCGCCGTCATCCAGACCCGTTCCAATCACGAACGCCGTGCTGAGTTCACCTTGGAGAACCTTCACAAGCGCCTCAAAAACAGCCTTCCCACCGGCATGGTTCTCCACGACCCTCTACCCGCCCCCATCACCAAAGCACACGGCCAATACCGATTCCAGCTGATGATGCTTGCCCCCTCTGCGAGGCAACTCTCCCACCACATCAGTAGTATCCTCGCACAGACTCCCCCCCCAGAAGATGTCACCATTATTTTTGATATGGACGCCATGGGGTTCTGAATGAGGATTCTGAACAACCTCATTTTGGTATTTAGTAATTAGTCTTTAGCGTTTACAAAAAACACATGGCCTTTCTGGAGCTTAATAACATCAAGACCCACTTCCCTGTGTCAAAGGGAGTATTGATGCGCAAAGTCACAGACACCATCAAAGCCGTCGACGGCATCGACTTGAGCATCGAAGAAGGCGAGATCCTCGGCCTCGTCGGAGAATCAGGGTGTGGTAAGTCCACCCTGTCACGCACCATCATGCAGCTCATCCCTGCAACAGAAGGCTCCGTCATGCTCAAAGGCGAAAACCTCTCCTCTCTGGCTCGCTCCGAGATCAGACGTCGCCGGCTCGACTTTCAAATGATTTTCCAGGACCCCTACGCCTCTCTCAATCCACGGATGACCATCAACTCTACCCTTGCAGAGGCGATCACCCAGAGGCACAAAAAGCTGAAAACAGCTGATCTTGACGACAGAATTGCCCAACTCATGGAGCGCGTTGGCCTTGATTCACGCTTTAGGCAGAAATACCCCCATGAGTTCTCAGGCGGTCAACGCCAACGCATTGCCATTGCACGCGCGCTGGCCCCCGAGCCCAAGCTCATCATCGCAGATGAGCCCGTCAGCGCCCTCGATGTATCGATCCAGTCGCAAATTCTCAACCTCCTTCTCAAGCTCCGTCACGACCTCAACCTCACCATGATCTTCATCTCCCACGACCTTTCTGTGGTGCGCTATATCTCCGACAACATCGCCGTCATGCATCAGGGAAAAATCGTCGAATACGGTAATGCCGAGGATGTTTTCAACAAAGCACAACACCCCTACACTCAGAAACTCATCGAGGCCATCCCGCACATCAAAAACATCGCCTAAGCCAACAACTTAAGTTACCTTACGCTCATCGCAAAACACATGCATGAGCTATTTCAATTCAGTTTAACGCATCCCTCACCTTTCCAGCCATGAAATCAAAACCACTAGTCATCGCCATCTTCGTTCTGACTGCCGCCCTTCTGATCGGTTTTTACGGCGCCCAAAGTAACAACTCGGAAAACAACTCAACTGAAAAAACTACAGCACAACAAGAAACAGTTCGATCCAGCACCTCGGAAGCCAGAGACAACCGTTCGACAAATCAAAGTGAAGAGGCCAGCAACCAATTACTGGAGGAAGAAATACCCGAGAAATACGCTGCAATGTTTCGTAAATACCTATCAGAAGG
>JAQXBQ010000054.1 GCA_029252325.1 Akkermansiaceae bacterium | reverse complement strand
TCTGATCTGCTAAAACATCTACATCATTCATCAATTTCAGTATTTACTGAAAATTCAGATACTTTCAAGTCAATTGTCATTTATTAAAGTCATACCCCACCCATCCATAGGTTGATTTCACGGCATCCACATGTATAAACGAGTTTTCAGCATACGCGTTTCTTGTTTTAGATTGAAAAATTTGTGTACAAGGCCTTCGGCATGTCAGACACAATTATCGCTGAAAAGTATCCAAACGCCGAAACCACCGAATCTGGTCTTAAGTATGTGATCACGGAAGCAGGCCAAGGTAGCGATAAACCAGCCAAGGGGCAGGCTGTCACTGCTCATTACACAGGTTACCTGCTTGATGGCTCCAAATTCGACAGCTCGGTCGACCGGAATCAGCCTTTTATCTTTGCTGTTGGCATGGGCATGGTGATTCAAGGATGGGATGAAGCCTTTGGTGATATGACTAGAGGAGAAAAGCGCACCTTAATTATCCCTCATGAATTAGGCTACGGTTCCAATGGTTACCCCCCTGTCATCCCACCCAGTGCCACCCTTATCTTTGATGTTGAACTTATCGACTTTTAGGTGCACCAGAACAGCAGATCTGCTCTAATGCTCATAGTTTGTATTAGTTAAGCAAAAAGTCTTTACTCATTATAAATACTTGTAAGTTCTCATCAAAGCAGACCGCATACAGCGTATGTCATACGCTTGTGAAATATTTCACAAAGTGCTTGCTTATTACCTAAATCTGGACCTCATTCCCCTTGGCAAATTCTCATGAATTCGACTCCATACCAAGCACCCGACACCGCAGCCAAAACACAGGCTGGGCTCGACTCTGATTATCAGGCAGAAACCGACGATTTACTCGGTGAAAAAATGGTGCTCAACATGGGTCCCTCCCACCCAGCCACTCACGGTGTGTTACGACTCATTCTGGAGCTGGACGGTGAAATTGTCACCAAATGCGATCCAGACGTTGGCTACCTTCATCGCGGAGACGAGAAAATCGCGGAAAACATGCACTACAATCAGTTTGTTCCCTACACAGACCGATTGGACTACCTCGCTCCCCTGGCTAACAATGTAGCCTACACATGCGCGGTAGAGAAGCTCATGGGCTGGGAATTACCCCCACGTGGTCAGGCCGTCCGTGTCATTTGCTGTGAACTTGCCCGTATAGCCTCTCACATGTTGGGAGTTGGTGTTTGCGCCATGGATGTCGGCGCCATGACCGTGTTCCTCTACACCTTTACCGAGCGTGAAAAAACCTACAACCTCTGCGAGCAACTAACGGGTGCACGTTTCACCACCTCATACACCCGAGTTGGCGGTCAAATCCGCGACTTGCCTGAGGGTTTCATCGGCAACCTCGAAACCTTCCTCGATGAGTGCTCCCAATCGATTGATGAGATTTCAAAGCTACTCGACCGCAATAAGATTTACCTTAAGCGCATGATTGATATCGGCACCATCTCTGCCGAAGATGCCATCACTTGGGGAATGACTGGCCCGTGCCTCAGGGGCTCAGGAGTCACTCGAGACCTTCGCAAAGACAATCCATATCTTGGTTATGAAAACTATGATTTTGACATTCCCATCGGTGAAAATGGTGACTCCTACGACCGATACCTCTGCCGAATGGAAGAAATGCGCCAGTCAATACGCATCATTCGCCAAGTAATAGCCGACTTACCCGATGGTTCTGTAAACATTGCAGATTCCAAGAATATGCTGCCTGCCAAGGAGAAGGTGCTTACCAGCATGGAAGAGCTTATTCACCATTTCATTGTGGCCACTCAAGGCATCGAAGCACCAGCTGGTGAAGTTTATTTTGGTGCAGAAAACCCCAAGGGTGAACTCGGATTTTACATCAATTCTAAAGGTGGCGGTGTGCCGCATCGTATGAAGATTAGATCCCCATCTTTTGTAAACCTCTCCATCCTTTCTCATCTCATTCCCGGACACATGATCTCGGACGTGCCAGCTATTCTCGGCTCGCTCGACTTCGTAATGGGCGAATGCGACCGATAATAATTACAACTAAAACATTCGCTCAGCCGCTTTAGAACACCCCTGTTATTCCAGTTACAAAATGGACAACAACACATTCCCACCCTTTCTTGTCACTCCTGAGATTGACGACGAAGCCAACAAACGTATCAAGCAATACCCAGAAGAGAAAAAACGCTCTGCTGTTCTGCCCTTGCTTCACATCATTCAGCACAACTTTGGCTTCATCAACACCGAAGCAACCGAATGGGTTGCCTCCAAGTTAGAACTAGAGCCAATGCAGGTACATGAAGTTGTCTCCTTCTACCCAGGACTACGTGAACATGCACCCGGCAAATACCACATGCGTGTTTGCCGCACTTTGTCATGCGCCATGACTGGCTCAGCAGAGCTGATGGAGCGCCTCTGTGAACTTACCGGCATCGACCGTTCTAAAAGCGACTCTCACCACAACCCTATCGCTGTTTCTCCATGCGGCCAATGGTCAGTGGAATTTGCCGAGTGCCTCGCCTCGTGTGGCACGGGACCCGTTTGCATGGTCAACGACGACTTCCATGAAGCCGTTACCCCAGACAACGCCCAAGGCTTACTCGACAAATACGACTCAGCTTCAAAATCTTAACCGCTTAACCAGACCACCCAATCATGAGCAACATCACTTACCTACCTGGCAAAGAACCAGACCAGCGTGAACACCGCTTGATTTTCAAAAACATCGACCGTGAAGGCTGGGACAACTCAATTGATTGTTACATTAAAGATGGTGGTTATGAACAACTCAAGAAAGCCTTCAAGATGGAGCCACAAGCCATCACCAACGAAGTCAAAACCTCGGGTCTCAGAGGTCGAGGCGGCGCTGGATTTCCGACAGGTGTAAAATGGGGATTCATTCCACCGAACAACACCAAACCCGTCTATCTGATTTGTAATTGTGACGAGTCAGAGCCCGGAACATTCAAAGACCGCTACATTGTCCACCAAGATCCTCACCAACTGATCGAAGGCATGATCATCTCCTGTTTCGCGGTTGGAGCCAACACAGCTTACATTTATATCCGCGAAGAATTCCCAGAAGCATCCGGCATTCTAGAGAAAGCCATCGAAGATGCTCGTGCCAAAAACTTCCTCGGTGAGGATATTCTCGGCTCAGGCTTCAATCTAGAGATTTATCTTCACCGTGGTGCTGGTGCATACATCTGTGGTGAAGAAACTGGGCTAATCGAGTCCCTTGAGGGCAAGCGCCCCTACCCGCGAATTAAACCACCATATTTCCCAGCGGCACTTGGCCTCTACATGTCTCCAACCATCGTCAACAACGTTGAATCTTTGTGTCACGTGAAGCACATCATCGGTATGGGCGGCGAAGAATACGCAAAACTTGGAACGCCTCGAAACACAGGTACCCGCATCCTCTGTGTCTCTGGTGACGTCAAGAAACCAGGTTATTACGAAGTCGAAGTTGGCAAAATAACTATGGGCGAACTTCTCAATGATATTTGTGGCGGTCCCAAAGATGGGCGCAATTTTAAAGCCGTTATCCCAGGCGGGTCATCAGCTAAGATCATGCGCTGTGAGGAAACATACGAAATCAAAAACCCAGACGGCTCCCAACGTAACCTATCGTTCTACGATATCCCTATGGACTTCGATACCATCGCTGCATGCGGATCAATGGCTGGATCTGGTGGAGTCATCGTCATGGATGACTCGCGCAAGATATCTTGGGTTCTCAACAATATAAACCACTTCTACGCTCACGAATCATGCGGACAATGCACCCCTTGTCGTGAGGGCTCCATGTGGATGCGCAAGATTTCCGATCGAATTGCCAATGGTGAAGCTACTCCAGAAGACGTGCAAACACTCGAAGACGTAGCTTACCAAATTGATGGCCGCACTGTTTGCGCCTTTGGTGAAGCCGCCTCATGGCCAGTTGAAGCTATCATTTCCAAATTTCGTGATGAACTCGAGGCCGAAACCTCCGAGGACAACGAATACCTCTCCGATGAAGCCAAGCGGCAGCTCTCATTCATTAACCAATAAGCGAAGTTACTCGAGACTAACCAGCACATTATCAAAATGAGCGATTCCACTACTACCAAGCTCCCAAAAGATACCGCAGCTGAAAAAGGCATGGTTAACATCCAAGTTGACGGACATTGGATTCAGGTGCCCCGAGGCACACGAATGATTGAAGCCTGCAAACAGGCCGAAAAAGAAGTCCCCCACTACTGTTACCACCCTAAGCTTTCGTCACCGGGCAACTGCCGGATGTGCCTCGTTCAAATGGGGATGCCACCACGCCCTAATCCCGGCGAAGATCCTAACTATGACGAAAATGGCTTCCAACAAATCAGCTGGATGCCTCGCCCTGTTATTGCCTGCGCAAACACCGTCAGCGAAAACATGGGAATCCGAACTCAAGGCGAACTGGTTGAAAAATGCCGTGAGGGTGTCATGGAGTTCCTACTCATCAATCACCCCTTAGATTGTCCTATTTGTGACCAAGCTGGTGAATGTAGTCTTCAAGAATTCTCCGTAGAACACGGCAAAGGAAGTTCACGATTCAAAGAAGATAAGGTCAAAAAGCCGAAAAACGTTAAGATCGGACCACGTGTTCGCCTAGATGACGAGCGTTGCATTATGTGCTCACGCTGTATTCGTTTCATGGATGAGGTTGCCGAGGAGCCCGTCCTAGGATTCTCAGAACGAGGCACACACACCACCGTCGGGGTCTATCCTGGCCGAGAGCTCAACAACAACTACGGCCTCAACACCGTTGATCTTTGCCCTGTTGGAGCGCTTACCTCTAATGACTTCCGGTTCCAAATGCGCACATGGTTCCTCAAGGAAACCCCAAGCATTGATACCAATTGTGGCACAGGAACCAACATCAACATATGGACTCGTGGCAACAAAATCTTCCGCGTTACTCCGCGCCAAAACGACGATGTAAACTCATGCTGGATGCCCGACAGCCACCGCTTGAGCTACACATGTCCAAGCCATGACAACCGCTTGACTTCACCGCTCATCAAGGCTGATGGCGTGCACGAGGAAACTTGCTGGGCAAATGCTATCGCAGCTGCCGGCGACGCCCTTAAGCAATTTGAAAGCAGTGAAATTGCTATCATTGCATCTGGCCAACAAACCAACGAAGAACTCTTCATGATGCGTGCATTGGCTGCTGAGCTCGAAACCGACTCTGTCAGCATCATTCCTCATACCCAGGAGTCTGACAGCATGCTCATCTCAGAAGATCAAAATCCCAATACCACGGGAGCCGGCCTCATCCTCGGACTAGAAGACCCCACTCAAAAACTCGAGGCCATCAAAGAGGGCATCAGTAAAGGCACAATCAAGGCCGTCGTCGTCGCCTCAGAAAACCTCCTCGACACTGACTTCTCAAGTGAAGACCTAGATGCGCTTGAGCTTCTCATCTCTATTTTTGACACAACGAATCCGACAGCCCATGCCAGTGACATCGTTTTCCCAGGGGCAAGTTCAGCAGAAAAACGTGGCAGTATGATCAACGTGACTGGCCGCCTTCAAAAACTAAACGCAGCCTGCACCCCACCGGCAGACGCCCGCGACGACTGGGAAATCATCAGTGATATCATTTTAGCTATTAGTGGTGAAGCCCCTGAGCAGGCGCCTTTGAGTGTCGATCAGCTCTCAGAGATTGTTTCCAACACCATCCCTCAGCTTGACGGCAAACATCTCACAAACATCAGCGAACTTGGCGAAGCTATTATTGAAACCAAAATCACCATCCCTCTTCTAGATCGCGAAAACCAGCGCATCGCAAACGGCGAAATCGTAGGTTAATTAACCAACTGATCATTCCATATCATGGATCCTGAAATTCTCTTCCTCATCCTCACTACAGCGGTTAAGATCATCGTCTTTACCTTTGTATTCACGCTACCCATTATCGCATATTCGACCTATGCAGAGCGTCGTGTATCGTCCATCATTCAGGATCGAGTAGGTCCCAACCGAGTCGGTATTCCCCTGACCCTCTTTGGGGCCAAGAAGGACATCCCCTTCTCCGGTTTACTCCAGCCTCTTGCCGATGGTTTGAAAGCATTCCTCAAAGAAGATCTGGTCCCCGCACACGTACGCAAATTCTTCTTCTGGATTGCACCAGCCCTGACAGCTGCTCCCGCATTTCTTTGTATTTGCATCATTCCATTCGGCAGCAGCATTACCGTCTTTGATCAGCCAGTCAAACTGGTCATTGCTGACATTGATGCAGGCCCACTGTTTATCTTCGCCATTGCATCCCTCAGTGTATACGGCATTACCTTTGCCGGTTGGGCATCCAACAACAAATACTCTTTCCTAGGAGGAGTGAGATCGTGCGCACAGATGATTTCCTACGAAATCTCACTAGGCCTCTCCCTCATCCCTATTTTAATGGTCTTTGGCCAACTTAACTTATCCGACATTGTGCAATCACAGGCAAACAACGGCTGGACCCTTCTTCCTTTATGGAACGAGCATGGCAGCGTTTTCAATGCGGCCTATTGGCAAAACTGCACAGAACAATGGCTGCTAATGATCCCTTTAGGTATTTCCTTTATCGTATTCACCACCTCCATTTTTGCTGAAACCAACCGCATGCCCTTCGACCTTCCAGAGTGTGAGACTGAGCTCGTCGGTGGCTACCACACAGAATACTCATCCATGAAGTTCGCCCTCTTCTTCTTGGGAGAATACGCAGCAATGATTGTTGGCTCAGCGGTGATCGTCACCCTCTTCTTTGGAGGTTGGTCACTTGGCTTTGGGCTAGATACGGCGATTTCCAGCATGGCGTTTGGTGGCCTGTTGCACATACTTATCTTCCTTACCAAAGTCATCGCATTCGTCATATTCTTCATCTGGGTTCGCTGGACAGTTCCCCGTTTTCGTTATGATCAGCTTATGAAGCTTGGTTGGGTCGTCTTCTTCGAGCTCGCCTTGGTTAACATCTTTATCACCGCCGGCATCATTATGCTGCTGAACTAACCCTCTCGCACAATTCATACGCCCAAAGAATATGGCCACTATTAAAATTAAACGTCCTCAGCTAACCCTCGCCGAGAAGCTCTACTTGCCGGCAGTCATTAAGGGACTGAGCATCACCTTTGGTCACGCCCTGAGAGCTGTTCTGGGTAAAACCCCAGGAGCTAAGAGAAACTTTAATTCTTCAGGACTGGGAATCACCATGCAGTATCCCGAGACTAAATGGGATGACCAGCTACCCGATTATTACCGTGGTGTCCCCGCACTGGTAACTGATGAAAAAGGCCGTGAACGTTGCGTATCTTGCCAACTTTGCGAGTTCATTTGCCCGCCGAAGGCCATTGCCATCATACCCACCGAGATAGAGTCTGATGATCCATGGGCAAAAGTTGAGAAACGACCAGCAGAGTTTGATATCGACATGACTCGCTGCATCTATTGTGGAATGTGTGAGGAAGTCTGCCCAGAACAAGCCATTTACCTCCGTAAGGACTACGCAATGACAGGCCTTTCACGCGCTGAAATGGTGAATGATAAAGACCGTCTGTATGAAATTGGTGGAGTCCGCACAGGTCTCGTCAACAAGTGGAACGAGATCAAATAATTTTAAGTAATCAGAAAAATGCCATCCGTTATCTTTTATATCTTTGCAGCCATGATGCTCGTTGGAGGGCTCATGGTCGTCTTCATGCGCAACCCAGTGTCATCTGCGCTTTCTATGGTGTTAAGTTTTCTCGGCCTGGCCGGCATCTTCATCGGCCTCAATGCCTACTTTGTCGGCATACTTCAAATCCTAGTCTATGCTGGGGCGATCATGGTACTTTTCATTTTCATCATCATGCTACTCGATGTCAAAGATGAGGAAAGCCACCCGCGCAAAGGCATCGCCCTCACCGCGGGAGTCCTCATCCCTGTGGTATTGCTCATTCAGCTAGCAGGTGTCCTCGTCACTGATGAGAAGTCGCCATCTGCACCAGCCTTATCACTCAATGTTGCCGCAGAAGATTATCAGCAAGACAGCGTCATCTATAAGAAATTATCCAGCGGGAGCCTTCCTGACATTCACCTTATTGGTCGCAAGCTCTTCACCGAATACAACTTCCCGCTTCAAGTCATTGCCGTACTTTTGCTTGTCGCAACAGTCGGCTGCGTCGCCTTATCCAGAAAATCAGTCGCCCAAAACAACCGCGACAAGGATAGCGACATACCGGACCAAGGCTAATCCCATAACGTAGAACTGCAGCTATCATGCCCACTCCCTCTCTTACCGAATACCTCATCATTTCAGGCCTGCTATTCTCTATTGGTCTGGGTGGTGTCATCATAAGGCGCAACATCATTGTCATTTTCATGTGCCTAGAAATGATGCTTGCCGCAGCATCTCTGACATTAGTTGCATTCTCTCGCTTTAATGTAACAGACAACGGCCTCCCAGACTACGACGGGCAGATGTTGGTTTTCTTTATCATCACGGTGGCTGCCGCCGAAGTTGCTGTTGGTTTAGCCATCATTGTCTCTCTTTACCGTGCCAGACAAACAATACACACCGACGAGCTAACCTCATTGAAGGGCTAAACCAGCATCATCAGTCATCACAAGTTTCAATAACCCATTAAGTTTTCAACACATGAATCCCTGGTTACTTCTCATTCTCCCAATCACTAGCGCTGTCATAATTCATCTAGGACTCAAACGCAGCGCCACCGCATCTGCGTTACTATCAAGCTTATGCGTTATCGCAACGCTCATCGTTTCTTTCTCCCTACTTGGTAGTGATGCCTCAGTGGTAGCACTCGACTGGATTAATATCTCGGGACTCAATCTCGAAATCGGCCTGGAGCTTGATCAACTCTCCAAGGGCATGATGATTGTAGTTACTGGTATTGGTGTACTTGTCCACGTATTCTCACTGGGTTATATGAAGGACGACGAGGCTAAGGCACGCTACTTCGGTTGCCTCTCACTCTTTATGTTCTCCATGACGGGAATTGTATTGGCATCGAACTTTATCATGATGTTCATTTTTTGGGAGCTTGTCGGTCTATCCTCCTACTTACTTATTGGTCACTGGTATCACAAAGATTCCGCGGCAGATGCTGCAAAAAAAGCATTTCTCACCAATCGCATCGGCGACTTTGGATTTATGATCGGCATCCTCATGTTATGGGGAATTATGGGCACAGTCGTTTTTGCCGAAATGGACGGCAGCCAGTTTTCATCTCTTTGCACATGCCTAACTGGCATGGTCGTATTATTAATTTTTTGTGGTGCTGTAGGTAAATCCGCCCAACTCCCCCTTCATGTTTGGCTTCCCGACGCCATGGAGGGCCCCACCCCTGTTTCCGCCCTCATCCACGCAGCCACTATGGTCGCCGCCGGCGTCTATATGATGGCCCGCTTATTCCTTTCGTTGGGAATCACTCCAGATACCGCAGAGCTCATTGGCTCTGCCCCACAAGTCATCGCATGGATAGGTGGCATCACCTCGCTCTTTGCAGCACTGATGGCAACGCAGCAGAATGACATCAAAAAAATCCTCGCCTACTCAACACTTTCCCAGCTCGGCTACATGGTCATGGCTGTTGGCTTGGTTGCCCCAGAAGCTGGCATGTTCCACCTGTTTACTCATGCATGGTTCAAGGCTCTTTTATTCCTTGGCTCAGGTGCTGTCATCTACGCCTGCCATCACGAACAAGACATCTGGAAAATGGGAGGCCTACTTAAAAAAATGCCCATCACAGCCATTACATTTCTTATCGGCACGATGGCACTCACCGCAGTCCCTTTCACCGCTGGCTTTTACTCGAAGGAAGGCATACTCCACGCCGCACACCATCAACCATTATTCTGGGTTGCTGCGTTTGTTGCGCTACTGACAACTTTTTATATGTTCCGTTTGTTCATCGTCGCATTCCTAGGAAAAGCCAGAGAACATGGCTCCAAAGAAGCCTCCGAAGTATCACTTATCATGTCAGTGCCGCTGGTAATTCTTGCGGTAATGTCATTCGCCGCCCCCCACATCTCAGCCATATTTCCCGTGCCTTCGTCATGGAGTCTAGAATTCGATGTGATGCCCCACTTTGATGACCCCGTATTCTGGACCTCTATCGGAGCGTTTCTCATTGGTGCAGTTTTAGCGTTCACGATCTATTCAGGGAAAGACAAGGACCCGCTCAGCATCCCCTTGTTCCGCAACAAGTTTTACTTTGATGAGATCTACGCATGGATCATCAAGATTTTCCAAGATGCGCTCGCAGCCATCGTCCATTTCCTAGACGCCTTCCTCATTAACACTTTGCTCGTCGGAGGCTTGACTCGTTCAGCCACAGGCATCGGCAATTTTTTCCGTAGATACGCTCAATCAGGAAGCCTCAGCGGCTATGCCTTCCTTATGGCTGTCGGTGTATTACTCGTTATTTACTTCACCGTCTTTGCCTCAAAATAATACGTCCTATCAACAAATAAGACCTATTGGACATCTAAGACCTATTCCTCTATACCATGCTACTCGCTCTCATTCTCATTCCTCTTTTGGCTGCCATTGGCATCCTTGGCGGCCTGCCGGCTAGACTCTCAGCTGTTGTCGCCTCACTAGCCAATATACTCGTTGCAACCTACGCCCTGTCATGCCCTGCTTGTTCAGACGGCTTTAGTCTGCAGGTATTGGCTGATCCCAATATCAACCTCTCACTTGGAATCACTGGTATCAGTGCAATCATGGTCATTCTCAGCGTAATCGTCACACTAGCGGCAGTCTATAGTGGCAAATGCCCTGAAGGACGCGAAAAGCTGTGGTATTCCAGCACCCTGTTCATCGCCGCAGGAGCTATCGGAGCCTTTCTATCAACGGATGTATTTTTCTTTTACGCCTTTCACGAGCTTGCCTTGATACCAACTTTTCTAATGATCGGAATACTGGGTCGTGGTGACCGCAAACAAGCTGCGTGGAAAATCACCATCTATCTTGCATTTGGCTCGATCATATTGCTTGCGGGCTTGTTACTGGCCACCGCACACACTGGAAGCTTTGCATTCAGCGATTTAAAGGAGATTCCAGTCGCAGCACAAAACACGGTAGCTCTCCTTCTTATTATTGGGTTTGGAACCCTTGTCTCTTTGTTTCCGTTGCACAGCTGGGCAGCCCCAGCATATGCAAGCGCACCCACACCAGTAGCAATGCTACACGCTGGCGTGATGAAGAAATTTGGTCTCTATGGACTTCTTGTGATTGGCATGAAAGTGGCCCCACAAGGTATGCTGCACTGGCTACCATGGATCTGTGTTCTTCTTCTTGGTAACATCATCTGGGTAGGACTGGTTACGATCAATCAAAAACGCCTCGACCTCATGCTTGGCAATTCGTCAGTAATGCACATGGGTTACATCTTCTTAGCCATTGCCGCACTCTCAGCCAATCCCGACAACACTATTGCTGTTCCCGCTGCTGTGCTGCTCATGTTTGCCCACGGCATCTCAATCGCCCTTCTTTTCTCACTTGCTTCTGTTGTAGAACAGAAAACAGGCACTCTTGAAATCGCCCAACTCGGAGGCCTTGCTAAAACAGCCCCTGCACTGGCATTCCTCTTCGGATTAGCAGGCATGGCATCCATAGGTCTTCCCGGTTTGGCCAACTTCGCGGGTGAGGTCATGGTATTCTTTGCTGGGTTTGCCGACTGGACACCGGGTGAAAGCATGGGTTGGGTTCAAATTACTACAATTATCGCACTCTGGGGTGTCGTCATCAGTGCCGTTTATATGCTCCGCGCCTATCGCAATAGCTTTCAAGGCCCATTAGTGAAGGCTACTGAAAATGCCTCCGACATTCATAACTGCGAAAAAATACCATCGTATATTTTAGCCATTACACTTCTTGTAGTCGGCATCTATCCCAAAATCATTCTTCAGTTCCTTTCCAACTGATTCTTAGCAGAGGAACTCCAAGCTCACTTCATCATCATGCAAGCTCACCTTATAGAATTCATCACCGTCGGCTTTGGCCTTGTCCTACTGATGATTGAAGCCTTCACAAAAGGCAACAAATCACAAATCGGGCTAGTCGCTGCTGCCGGGTTAACCGTGATTCTTATCATGCTTTTTTGCCCGGCTCCATCTTGCTGCCCGGTTCCAGAATGGATGGAACGTTTCTACAGCGACAATCAAACCGCCCGTTTTTATAAGATCATTGCAGTAATCAGCACGATCCTTGTGCTTCTAATGTCTGTCGACTTCAGCAAAGTGCTCACTAAATTTACCACTGGTGATGATGACGACTCCGCCACTGGTGAATTCTATTGCCTACCTGTTTTTGCCTGTGCGGGCCTCATGTGGATGGCCTCAGCAACAGATCTCGTTTCTATTTTTGTATCTCTCGAGTTAGTCACAATCACCTTCTATGTAATGGTTGCCTTCATGCGTCGTAATGTAGGATCTCTGGAGGCAGGTGTAAAATATCTCATTCTCGGCGCCCTATCGACTGGCTTTCTCGTCTACGGTATTGCCTGGATATACGGTGCAATGGGAACGACGGACATTTCACTCTACGCAGAAATCCTTGCAGGTGATTCCTACAATCAAAGCCATCTGTTGTTTGGTATCGCCCTAATCCTCATAGCGCTCGGATTCAAAGTTGGGGCCGTCCCCATGCAGCTCTGGATTCCTGATGTTTACCAAGGTGCTCCCACCCCGATTACTGCATTTCTATCGGTAGCCTCCAAGGCCGCAGGATTCCTTGTATTGATGACGATCATATCTCCATTCTTAGCCTCCGAGCTCACCAGCAACTCAATTTGCACTGTCTTACTCATCATGGCGGGAGCGACGCTACTTTATGGTAACTTAGCAGCCATTTCTCAGAGTAATTTCAAACGACTTCTGGCATACTCCTCCATTGCCCACGCTGGCTTCTTGCTCATGGGTGTCGCCACCCAAGATTACGTATCAGTCTCATTTTACCTTGGCTCTTACCTATTGATGACTTTTGCCGCATTTTTTGTGCTAGCCTTGATCCGATCCGAGGAAGATAGCGACGAACTTGAAGCCTTCAATGGTCTTGGTAAACGTAACCCAGCTCTGGCTTTAGCGCTTACTGTTGCCATGGCAGCACTCGCGGGAGTGCCACTCACTGCAGGTTTTTGGGGCAAATTTTTCATCTTCAAGTCGGCCATAGAAAATGGCGTTTCTTGGTGGCTACTCAGCATCGCATTTGTCAGCGTAGCTGCAGGTTTCTATTACTACCTCAAGGTCGTAAAAGCCATGTATTGGCATGAACCACGTGATCCGAGCCCAATGCGATTACCTATTATCACCAAATGTGTGCTCGTGATTCTCATGCTGGGTATTTTACTCTTTGGTGTATGGCCTCAGCCGATTCTCGACTTGCTCAAGTAGCATGGAAGAATCGTAGTCCGGTTGTTGCGATCACAAGGAACGTTCAATGAGACCATTGAAGGCTCATTCGTCGTATCCAAGACAATTCGACCAAGACATATCCCGAGACTGTATTAGCCATCAAGTCCTTACTAGGCCGTGGCCGCTATATTGCATACATCCAAAAAAAGTGGTGAAGTAATCTGATCCTTGCCCTAGCAAAGTTGATGCTTTAGAAATGGTTTATGCCACAATGCTTAACCATCATTCTATTGTCCCTGTTAACAGGATTTGTCGTAGGGATACTTTTCACCGCACTCAAGATGCCATTACCCGCCCCCAATGCCCTTGCAGGGGTCATGGGAATTCTTGGTATTTACTTAGGTCATATCGCCTGGCCATACATTACCAAAATTTTCTCCTAATATGCTGCCGCAGGAAATCATTCGTAAGAAACGTGATGGCGAATCGCTGAGCGCCAAAGAGCTGCAGTTTTTTTCCAACGGTATTGCCGATGGCTCGGTTAGCGAAGGGCAAATCGCGGCTTTTGGCATGGCTGTCTATTTCCAGGGTATGGAACTTGGTGAAGCCACTGCGCTCACCCTTGCAATGCGTGACACTGGTGATGTGCTCGATTGGAAACAGGAGAATTTCCCGGGGCCCATCATTGATAAACATTCCACGGGAGGTGTCGGCGACGGTGTTTCCCTCATACTGGGCCCCTTACTAGCAGCTTGTGGCGGATACGTGCCCATGATCTCTGGACGAGGACTGGGTCATACTGGTGGCACTTTGGATAAACTCGATTCCATACCAGGATACAATTCTACTCCAGACAACGACTTATTTCGTAAAACAGTCCGTGAATGCGGAGTGGCCATCATCGGACAGACTGGTAATCTTGCACCAGCCGACAAGCGCTTCTACGCCACGCGCGATATCACAGCGACCGTCGAGTCCATCCCACTCATCACCGCTTCTATCCTATCGAAAAAATTTGCCGCTGGGCTCGATTGCCTTTGCATGGATGTGAAAACGGGAAGTGGCGCATTCATGCCAACCCACCAAGACTCAGTGTTACTCGCTCAAAGTATTGTAGACATAGGAAATGCTGCGGGGGTAAATACGAGCGCCCTAATCACGGACATGAACCAACCGCTGGGATCGACCGCGGGCAATGCGATCGAGGTGCGTGAGGCCATTCATTTCCTCACCAACGAGCATCAGAACCCTCGCCTACTGCAGGTCGTATTCTCACTCTGCACCGAGCTTCTCATGCTCGGAGAAATAACGGACAACCCGGCCGATGCTGCTGCTATGCTGGAAGTAGAACTGGCAAGCGGCAGGGCTGCTGAATGTTTCGCAAAAATGGTGAATTTCCTCGGAGGGCCTCACGATCTGATTGAACAACCTGACAAGCATCTCAGCATAGCCGAAGTCATCAAACCAGTGCATCTTGAACAATCGGGATTTATTTCCAGCATTGATACCCGCGCACTCGGCATGGCGGTGGTCGAACTCGGAGGAGGCCGCATGCGTGCTGAGGATAATATCAATTTCGCGGTTGGGCTTAGTGATTTCATTACCATTGGAGAATCCACTGATAGGCCGATAGCAACAGTTCACGCCCAAAACGAAAGCGCTTGGAATCAGGCGGCCGCATCAATAAAAAAAGCGATTACAGTCTCAGATAGCGCACCTGAACTCTTACCCGTCATACACCAGACAATAAGCAATTAATCTCATGCCCCCCACACGTATCATCTGGCTGGTCCTCGATTCCTTTGGTATCGGATCATCCGCTGATGCTCACCAATTTGGCGATGCTGGAGCTGATACCTTCGGGCATATTGCCGAGCAATTCCATCAACAAGGAAAGCCACTTTATTTACCTCACTTGGCCTCACTTGGCCTTCTTGATGCATATAAAACAAGCACCGGAGCATTTCCAAGCGGTATGCACCCACCTCGTTTTTTATTGGGCAAGCACGCTTGCGCTAAGGAGATCTCATCAGGCAAAGACACTCCGAGCGGACACTGGGAAATGGCGGGTGTTCCGGCACTCTGGGACTGGGGATATTTTCCCGACAAAAAAAACTCCTTCCCGCAGGAATTACTAGACGAGATTGTAACTCGCTCTGGCATTCCCGGGCATCTTGGAAATTGCCATGCCTCCGGCACGAAAATCATCGCCCAGCTGGGCGAGGACCATATGCGTAGCGGAAAACCTATTTTCTATACCTCTGCTGACAGTGTCTTTCAGATCGCCTGCCACGAAGAATCGTTCGGGCTCGAAAAGCTCTATGAGCTTTGTAAACTTTGCCGCGATATTCTCACGCCTCTAAACATCGGCCGAGTCATCGCACGCCCATTTGTTGGGACATCAGCCGAAAACTTCCAACGCACGAGAAATCGCCACGACTACGCAGTGAAGCCACCCAGCGCCACCGTGCTCCAGAAACTTGTCGATGACGGCGGCACAGTCATCGGTGTAGGTAAGATTGGCGACATCTTTGCTCACACAGGCATAAGCGAGGAAATACGAGCATCTGGACATGAGGAGCTATGGCATGAAACCTTGTTGGCTATGGACCGTTCGGTCGAAAGAAGTATCGTGATGACGAACTTTGTCGATTTCGACGCAGTCTACGGGCACCGGCGCGACACCCATGGTTACGGTAAAGCGCTCGAAAAATTTGATAGCCAACTACCTGAATTATTTGAGAAAATGAATAAGGACGATTTACTCATCCTCACCGCCGATCACGGCAACGACCCTAGCTGGCACGGATCAGATCATACTCGCGAACACGTACCCATACTTCTTTATCAACACGATACGCCCTCAGCGGACCTTGGTTTTCGAGAAACCTTCGCTGACATCGCACAGACAGTTGCTCAAACATTCCATTTATCTCCATTTGAACACGGTAAACCACTGGATATTTAAGCATTTCAAAGATACACATATACCATCACATGACTCCACATATCGAAGCAAAACTGGGCGACTTCGCCGAAACCTGCCTACTTCCCGGAGACCCTCTCCGAGCTGAACATATTGCTGAAAATTTCTTAACCGGGGTCAAAAAAGTCAATGGTGTGCGCAACATGCTAGCATTCACAGGTAGCTACCAAGGTATACCTGTATCTGTAATGGGAAGCGGTATGGGCATCCCCTCCATCTCCATCTATGCCAAAGAACTCATCACTGAATACGGGGTCAAAAACCTCATCCGTGTAGGTAGCTGTGGTGCTATTAAATCGTCGATCAAAATACGAGACATCCTCATTGGCATAGGCGCCAGCACAGATTCAGGCGTCAACCGACAGCGATTCCAAGGTCATGACTATGCTGCAATTGCCGATTACCATATTATTAAAGCACTCAATACCGCGGCCCAAGAGCTGAAAATCAATGTTGAAAACGGCAACTTATTTTCCTCCGATCTTTTTTATAGCCCAAACTCTACCATGTTTGACACCATGGAGAGGATGAACATTCTTGGTGTCGAAATGGAAGCTGCTGGCCTCTACGGTGTAGCCGCAGAATATGGAGCCAAAGCAGCTACAATTTGCACTGTATCAGATCATATACGCTCGGGTGAGTCTACAAGTTCCGAAGAACGCCAATCCAGTTTCAAAGAGATGATGCATATTGCTCTCGATGCCGCAAAGCTTCTACACACCAAAAACGAAAAAAGATAATGAACTCAAAGGAATTAGCAAAGCTAGCATCATCAGCTCGCGAATTGGCCTACGCTCCTTATTCAAAATACAAAGTTGGAGCAGCCTTGTTGACTGATGACGGCAAGACTTACACTGGTTGTAATGTCGAGAATGCGTCTTACGGGATGAGCATGTGTGCTGAGCGAGTTGCCCTGTATAAAGCCGTCTCCGTGGGGCACCAGTCTATCCACTCTATTGCGCTCTCACTCTCAGGATCTGGCAGCCCCTGTGGAGCGTGCCGCCAAGTCCTACATGAGTTCAACCCCTCAATGGTAGTCTATTTGGCTGATGAAACAGGGCGTATTCATCACGAGACTACGCTTAATATGCTCTTACCCCATGCATTTGGACCCGAAAACCTAGATTAAGCGCGACTATTCCCTTTCACCACAAGCCAAATTCGCTTATCTCCCGTGTAACAAATCACCACCTTTCATGCGCGTTTTTCTCATACTCTTCAGCAAGGAATTCAAAAACTTTTTCCTAACCCCATTTGGGTGGGTCATCCTAGGACTCGTCTCGCTCATGCAGGGTCTATCGATGACCACGGCCATGGAGAAAATGAAAGATGCGCCCCTGAGTGAAAATTTCCTCTTCATCGCATTCAGCTCACCGAATTTCTGGTTTTACTTCCTCTTTATCTTCCCACTCCTGACGATGCGACTTTTTGCGGAGGAGCAGAAAACAGGGACACTTGAAACTCTAATGACAGCCCCAGTTACCAGTGCCCAAGTAGTCCTATCCAAATACGCTGCAGCCTTTGCATTTTATGCACTGCTATGGTCACCGATCCTTCTACACCTGAAAATATTCACCGCTGTTACAGGCAACCCTCCTCCAGTAGAAATGGGTCATCTAGTTGCTACTTATGCGATCCTCTTACTCATCGGAAGTTTTCTTTTAGCTATCGGTTGTTTCGCATCGACACTGAGTTCTAGTCAAATTGTAGCTGGCATCATCACGATTGCCATGATCGTCATTCTGTTTTTCTTAGGATTCGTTCCGTATTACACAGGCGAAGGATTCCAAGCCGTATCTGTCTTTCATTATGTAGCCATTCAAGAACACCTGAGTCTATTCACTCGCGGCGTTATTGATAGCAGGCCCATTGTTTATTATCTAAGCATGGCCGCGTTTTTTCTATTTCTTACACACTTGACCTTAGATTTCCGACGCTGGAAATCTTAACATTCAACCAGCTATCTCCATGCCTGAAACACCAGCACCATCCAACTCAGCCGCACGTCCTGTTCGACGTTTTGGAAAAACGGTTAATGTTATCATTCAAATAGCTCTCTTCGTGACTGCTGTAGTTGCAATCAACTACCTCAGCTGCGCCAACCATAAGCGCTACGACCTAACCAAAAAAAGAAACTTCACCTTATCTGATTTCAGTGAAAAGTTTCTCAATAGCGACATACTTCAAAACCACGGAGCTCCCTTGCAAGCTTTTGCTGTGATGCGCCGCACATCACCTCATTACTCGAGAGTATACCACCTACTCGATGAATACCAACGCCTCGCCGGCCAAGCCATCGAGCTTGAATTCATCGATCCGCTTCGGCAAACAGATCGCACCCTAGAGTTAGAAGCTATCTATGGAATAGAATACAGCGAAGACATGATCATTATAGATGGTTTTGTCGATGATACTGATGCGAACGGCGATGCCCAGGCAAGCATTCCAAGCGGCACTGAAACAACGCCCGCCGCAGGCGAACCAACTGATGCAACAGCAGTTACTAATACTGTAAAAAAATCATCCAATCACGTGCGCGCAATACGTATCTCTGATCTTTACTTGCAGGATGACAACCAGACTATCGTCGCGTGGCAAGATGAAGATATAATCACCTCAAACCTCATCAGCTCTATCGAAGGATCACCGCGTAAAATTTACCTGGCCGCTGATAAAATGGACTTACAAGCAGAAGATGGCGAACCTGCTTGGATCATTTTGGCGCGCATTCTTCTCCAGCAAAATATTGAGCTTCGTCCAATACGCTTAGCAGACATAGACACTATCCCAGAGGACGCTGAAGCACTTGCACTCATCGGGCCTACCTATGACCTGAATGAACGTGAAATGAAAATACTCACTGAATACTGGGACAGACAGCAATCCGCTCTGCTTGTTACACTCGACCCTACCGCTCAGCTCGATAATTTGCGAATTTTTCTTCGCAGCTACGGCATCACAGCACGCAGCGATAGAATAATTACGGTAAAAAATGGCCAAACGCTATCCAATGTCCAATGCATCTTTTCTCGTGGAGCTGAGATCAACAACTCGTTAGAGGGCAAATCAACTGTATTTGAAGGAGTAAGCTGCAGCCTTGAGGTAAGAGAAAACGATGACCGCCTTCTCAACAAGCGCATCCAGCCCATTGGGCTAGCTCAAGCTGTATCTGGCTGGTGGGGTGAAACTCGATTCGATGAACAAAGCCCCCTCTTTAATCCCGAAGAAGATTATGCTGAACCCCTCTTTCTGTCTGCTGCGGTCATACGTGGACAAGCTACATCAGACGATACTGCAAATTTGGTATCCAAGATGGTCGTCATAGGCAACACAGACTTCCTAGCCGACCGTAAAACCCGCCCAGAGCAAGCAGACTTCATCCAATCTAGTATTAATTGGCTCATCGGCCGTGAGCAACTTATCGGCATTGGGCCCAAGAAACTTTACCGGCATAAAATGACCATTTTACCAGCCCACAATGCATTCATTACCAAGTTGGTTCTCATCTTTATCCCTGCCGCCGCTATATTGTTAGCGCTCATTGTTTGGAATACCCGTCGGGCGTAGTGCTCCTATCTTAATCAACTAGCCTCTGACGACCAAATCGCTGTTGTGCGTATCTCATTCACCATATTATTAGCCGTAATCACACTATTACTTTGTGCATTAGTTGTCGTATTCACCGGTGAAGAATATCGTCATTTACTCTTTGGGAAACCTTCAGTTCAACCCGGCGAAAAGCTATTCGATGTAAAGGATCTCGACGAAGTCCGACAAATCACACTCACCAACAGCCAAGGCGACCTTGCTCATTTTCGTGTGGATGGTAACCGCTGGATGGCAACCAAACCATGGCAAGATCGAGCAGACCCTCTCTACATGAAAGCCTTGATGCACTTCACTGCTCTACTTCAGGTTGAAGAGGTTATTGAGCGCGATGAGGTCGCACTGGAGGAATGTGGGCTAGAAGATGGCCACATCAAAGTGGTGATGGAAAATAAGGATGGTAAAAAGGTCTGCCAATACCTCATCGGCAGGCAAACCGCATGGCATATACCCAGCAATGGAGAAGACAATAAATTAGAAGACAATAAATTAATACCCTCCATCTTCATACAAATTCCAGATGACGCACAGGACAACAATATTTACGTCTGTAGCCAAGAATCCGCAAACGCTATTCACCGTTTATTTGAAAATAAGTTCGAGCGCTTTAGAGATCATCACCCCTTCTATTTCAGCCCTAAATATCTCGACAATGTGCGTATTCAAAACGCTCAAGGAGAAGTCGTTCTCTCTCGTCAAAATTTGAAATCAGCATGGACAATCAGCAAGCCTTTGGAGCTACGAGCCGATCCTAATAGCCTCAATGCTCTTTTTGCTAATCTCGGCCAACTAACGGCACTAAAAGTCGAAGATCGTGAAAACGTAACTCTAGCATCTGGTGAAGACACCACCGCCCAAACACGCGAATTATCAATACACTTTGCAGGCAAGGAAGATGAGATCACTCTGCACATCTACCCTCCCGCAGAGGACAATAATAATACAGCGCTGGCGACAGTAAGCGACCGCCCAGATGCCGTGTTTGAATTACCCCTAACCTCAGAAGCATCCAGCCCCAACACAACCTCACTCAGTCAGCTAGAATCAGGAGTCAATGACCTGCGGGCCAAAACCATGACTCATCTTAATGGCCCTCAACTCAAAACTATTATTATCCGTCCAGAGGCTAAAACCCCCATCATGCTTCAACGCACACCAAAAACAACCTGGCGTGTGCTGAGCCGAACTGGCTGGAAAGAAGCAAATCAAGATGCTGTGATTGATTTAATGACGGCTATCACAAGGGATAAAATACAAAAATTTGTAACAGACGCTGCTACCGACTTATCCCCATATGGCCTTGATCAACCATTTCTTCAGATAGCTTTCATTAGCTTTAAAAATGAAAGTATGAGAGTTGCGTTTGGACGCGATACTGAGAAAAAAAACTTATATGCTCACATTGTAGGCAAACCTAATATTTGGCAGATTGGCGCAGAAACATTCGCTAAGATAGCCCAAAACACATGGCAATGGCGAACCTCCCACGTCTGGCACATTCCAAAAATTGACATCACCAAGATTAGCATCCAGAGAATAGGCCAGCCTGATTCCGAGCTTAGTTATGACCACTTCACCGGAACTTGGACAGCCATACAAAATGGAAAATCCGCCTCAGCCAAACTAAACCCGAACAGAGCAGACAAATTCCTCGGCTATCTAGATTCCATGACAACTCAGCGGTGGCTTGGTCCCTTGCACGCTCAGGCAATGCTGTCACTTGCAAACCCAGATATCACGGTTAAACTCTCATTGCGTCGCTTTGACAACGAAGGAAATGACCTACCACCTATGACAAAGACTCTTAGGGTAACACAAACTCCGGGCGGCTATATAAATTTTGGAAAAATAGACAGCTTTCCCATCGGCCCGGATCAAGAGGATGAAACCAGCTACTTTCTCCTTACTCCGGAAACCCTCAAAAAACTCAATGTTAACCTATTCGAGTAACGTATTTTATTATCATGTCAGGCATCGACCCGCACTCCATCCGTAAAGATTTCCCCATTCTTGACCAAACAATCAATGGTAGGCCGTTGATCTATTTGGACAATGCTGCGACTTCTCAAAGTCCAACACAGGTGATGGAAGCCAGCACGCATTATTATTCGCACATTAATGCAAATATTCACAGAGCTGCTCATAAACTAGCCAGAGAGGCCACTGCAGCCCATGAGGCCGCCAGAGAGACAATAGCCAAGCACCTCAACTGCAAGCATGCGCACGAGCTTATTTTCACTTCAGGCACTACAGACTCGATCA
>JAQXBQ010000195.1 GCA_029252325.1 Akkermansiaceae bacterium | reverse complement strand
CAGATATCTTATCAATATTCTTTTCAAGCTTCACAATAATCTCATACCAACGCTGCTTTTCAGCTAATACTAAACACTGAAATTTGAGATTACTGCCAAGTGGCACCTCATCGATTTTTGCTGCAATATCGAGCAAAGTGATGGCTTGTCGCCACACTGGGTTACGAGTGAGAGACATTTTAAAACTGCCCCCAACCGGCCTGCGGGTGTAGTGAAGTGCCACGTATTCAAGCGCCCTCAGAGAATGAGGCTGATGCGCCGTAGCTAGACGAAAATGAAAATCTGCCACATCCCCTTTGCCTTTCTTCCAAGCATTAAGACCGAGCAAAATGTGTCCCGTAGCAACACCTCTACCCTCGATGAGAGCCTCTCGAATACCATTTTCAGGAATCCCACTAATGAACAAAATGAATTGTCCAATTTGAGCTGGCATCACATCTGCGACGGCTAGCGCTTTATCGAACGCATCCAGCATATTAAGATATGCGGATGGATCATCTTTCTGAAACAAGGTGCGGCCAAGTAACAAGTAGGACTGCGCCATGATTGGCTTCAACTCGGTATCATCTGGGTTGAGGGCTAATTTTTTCTCCATCAACAATATCAGATCCGAGATCTTTTTCTCTATCGATGTTAGCTTCCCCCCCGCATCTGACAGAATACTCAGAGCATCGAAATTGACTTTGAAATAGTCCTCTTTGTTGACATCATCTGCATCTAGGCTCGATAGAGTGTAAAGAGCCGCCTCCCTAGCATTCAGTTTTTCATTGTTTCGCAGATAGATACTACCGCGCAAAACACCCATCCTATAATCAGTAACACCAAGCTCATTGAGTATTTCGAGCGCAGCAGTTGGACGATCAGCCCGGTAATAGACATTCACCAGCTGCATTTTCATGCGCTTAATCTCTTCCTCATTATCACTAAGGGTGATTGCCTTTTTGATATGTTCAATCGCCAGTGGCACATTACCAAGCCCTCTTGATCGATCAGAGAGCAACGCCGTCGCAGACCAAAGATGGGTGCGTGCTGAATTTAACTGGGTCGTCAAAAGCTGCCGCAGCATATCTCGCCGCGGGGTATTCCCCATTTCATTGGCCGCTATCATTGCAGCAAAGAGCATCTCTTCATCTCTCTGGTAGGCATTTACCGAGAGAAGTTTCCCAGCCATAAAATCTGCCTTTTTGTGATTCCCAGTTTGCAGAGCTGACATCATCGACTTGCGATATGGCTTGTAGAAGTCTTTTTCGCTCATGCTATTAGCGAGGAAAAGCGTTGAGAAAATCCAGAACAACAACAGAATCATTGGAGCAGCAAAGGCAAAATGCTTCCACGCCCTCGTGGTGAGCCAAAACATCGCCAAATCAATCAAGGATCGAAACGGAGCAAGCAGGAAACCAAAACGCTTGCGTAATCGCTGGCCTATCTCATCAGGAACGAGCCGCGATAATTGCCAAATAACAAAAACAGGAAATCGCGTAATCAAAACCCATGCATATCGCAAAGTGGATTTATGCCTCAGCTTGGCAAGTCTATATTGACCGTATGGGTTATTCATTATGCTGTTTTAATGATCTACTATTTGTTTTGGCTTTGGCTAGCGATGGCCCTTCTGATCTGCTCACGGAAATCTACATACATGAGCCTAATTTGCTCCTTGGTTGCGTCGTCTAAGGGGCGTGGATTAGCCACCATACATTGTGTTTGATATAAAGTGCGGCGATCTTGGTCATAAGAATCACCAAATGGCGGAGTCATTTGGCTAGGTTGCAAGCGATATACGAGCATCGAGATATCATGCTTTGCTGGCTTTGGCACCACAGGACCACCCAGGTGGTCGCAATTACTACACAAAATATAACCAGCATCACCATTAGGTATCAACATATCGGTTTCAGATGCCTGCCACTCAAAAGAAGGAAGCGACCTCAGAATTTTTTCGTCAACAAGCTGCCACCCCACTTTGTAGTAACAGCGCTTAACATCATGCCACTCATGGAATGGATAATCTAATGAAAACGTGACCGTCAATCCGTTATATTTGAGTCGCCACGTACTTGAAAACGCCCCCCAGACATTCATGATATCGCGTCTCTCTGTGTCGTAACTAGTGAGCTCCCAACCATCCCTGTCTGGAACAAATGAATTTTCATCCAGTTTTGTGAGTCCATCCTCATCATACATGAATTCCATCTTGGTAACCGCCTGGCGGTGGTAAGTCACGACCGCTTCCATGGCGATGAGAGATCCCAACATCAATACAATCACTACAAAGGAAACACGCCCAATCTGAGCAGGCCTCAAAGACACAAAGTAAGCGAATAAGCGACTTAGCTCAATATGAGAAACCCACGTCCAAAGCCTTGCTAGCGGGCTCTTTGCTCGCCTTATCATATCACTATCGACCACATCTTTCTTCGCCCGCGAATAGAGAAAGACAACCAATGCATCAGTACATAACACCAAGCCGATGCCTAACATAAACGACATAAAATGGTAGATCCCTACATAGGCACTATCTATTAAATCCAGCCCGTAACGTATCTTCACGTTGATCACCAAATAAATACGCACAATGTTCAACACCCAGGTCGACAGCAATGACATCAGAAATACTACAAGGCAGTGAGACAGGCGCCTATTTCTAACAACACAAATAACGGCAGCACAAGCCACCATACTTACCAGTGACACCCAACTACTGCAAATATGATCGATGCGGAAGTCATGACTTGGAAGACCGAGGGTATTACCTTGAACGACGTGAATCGTGCCACCGTAGTCGAGCATTTTCGAAGTAGTAGAAATACTTAAACTCTCCATCCAGGTCATGATGCGAAGCGTCATCTGGTAGGGGGGCCTTAAAAAAAG
>JAQXBQ010000049.1 GCA_029252325.1 Akkermansiaceae bacterium | reverse complement strand
ATGATGTTTTGGTTGAATTTGATGGCCAAAAGATTGGCGACTTTGATGCGCTCCGTGATGCAGTCAGGGCCAAGAAGCCCGGTGACGAGGTGGAGGTTGCGTTTGTGCAGGGCGGTGAGTTGCTCAAGAAAAAGGTAGTATTGGCTGAGCATCAGCTAATGCTTGATCAGAATGGCGCGGTTCGCCCTGATCAAGAAAACAACCCTCTGTGGCAAGGTCTTGGCGGCTTACCAAAGGATGATCATGACCGCATGAGGGAGTTGATGAAACGTCGACTTGAGGAGCTGGGTAAACAGCTAGAAGAAAACGGCGCGATTCAGTTCGACATGAAAGAATTGCGAGATCTTGATCAAAATAATCGCCTCAATCAACTCGATGATCAAGTCCCAGCGCCACGCAACAACAAGCGAATGTTTAATTTTAATTCTCAATCCTCAATGACGGTGATGGATGAGGAGGGGTCGGTCACGATTAAAGTTACTGGCACCCACCACGAAGTGATAGTGAAAGACAAGGAAGGTGAAATTTTATTCGAAGGGCCATACGAGACGGCCAAGGACAAAGCTGCTGTTCCAGATGATGTACGTGGCAGAATCGACAACATTGATTTCTTTAAGAATATGAAAAATGGCTTCAGGTTCAAAGTGGATCCTCAGCTAGGGGAGCTAGATGAGGACCTAGTCGAGGAAGAATGAATTTTGTTTCATACATAGGGTTGAAGAGCTCTCATGGACTTTGTCTGTGGGAGCTTTTTTTGATGTAGATTATGATTGGAGAAAAACCCTAATATAGGTTAATATCTGGCATGCCCAAAGTAGATCGACATTCAGAAAGCGCTGGTGATGATGCGTGTGAGGATCTGCCATACTTGATTCGCTTGCTTGACGATAAGGATCCTGCAGTTCGCCCTATCGTCAAAGAGCGTATTTCTGAGCTAAGTGGAGACATAAGTCATGACTTGGCTGCGCTTGGTATTAACATCAATACAGCTGGTAAAAAGCGTCTATCTCGCTTGCTTCAGCCAGGCAGAAGGGAAACACTCCGAGATGAGTGGTTAGTGCCGACTTCGGGCGTGGAATCACTCGCTGATGACTGGGAGAGTTTTGAAAATTTCCTCAGACAAATATGCGACTTTATGCATGATGGTGTGACCTTGCGGCCATCATTATCAGATAGTTTAGATATGCTGGCTGAGGAGGTTGGCGAGGATCTTGTTGCGCCTAGTGCGAATGATCTGCGTCGCTGGTTATTCAAAACTGGCCGCTTCAAGGGCGATTCTCAACAAGCAGATGCCTTGGAGAATTATGATATCTGCCATGTGATTGATTCACGCAAAGGTAATCCCACGAGTCTAGCATGTATGTTTATGTTACTTGGGCGTCGCTTAGGCTGCCAAGTGGATGGGTGTAATTACCCTGGTCACTTTTTGGCGCGAATTCAGATTGGAGGAACGACTCATTTAATTGACTGCTTTCACGGAGGTCGAAAGTTTGATGCTGATGCACTCTTACGACTTCATCCTGAAATATCAGATAAGGCCAAAACTGCGGTAACTGACAGTGGGGATTTAGGTTTTATTCTGCTGCGATATATCACAGAAATTCAGCATAGTTTGCGCGCAGTAAAGCGTGACGAAGACGCGGCACTTTTTAAAAAGCTGGCAACCACCTTAAAGTAATGAGGGAGGAGATATTGCGCACAGATATAGATGGCCGTGTGCTTCATCAGCTCATTATTCATCCTGCTGATGATGTTGATGTTCGTGCGCAGGCCATTTTTTACCATGGCCACGGTGATTATGCTGAGCGCTACCTCGATGTCTTGCATCCCTTTGTCGACAGGGGTATCCGGTGTATTATTACTGACCTTCCCGGACATGGACACAGCCCGGGTATTAGGGGGCATTGCGGAGATGTTAAGTTACTCGATGCAGTGATTAAGAATACGTTGGAGTATTTTAAACGCAGTGGGAACCTGCCTTATGGTGTGATGGGTCATTCAATGGGTGGGTTGCTAGCGGCTAGGCATCTTGTGCTGGCTGGGCAAGGGGAGTTGCCTCACCCCAGTTTTGCATGGCTGTCATCACCTTTAGTCAATCCTAGTAGGGGAAGACGATCAGCGTTTCTCCGTATGGCTCGAATACTCGCCCCTGTGGTTCCTGGCTTCACTTTTTCAACACACGTAAAGCCAGAAAACTTCTCGGCTAAGACAGATGTGATAATTGACGATAACTTAACCAGTGACGAGGAATGCATTACAAAGCACAGGTTGTGGCATAACCGTGTATCTCTTGGTTGGGGTACGGCTTTACTGGATTTTTCAAACCTAATTCATAAGCATGTGGAGGACATCCCCGCTGAAACGGTGTTGCTTTGTACGCAAGGCAAACAGGATTGGGTTTGCCCCGCAAAAATAACGAAGCAGTTTTTTGATAACTTACCTAGCTTAGCTAAGCACTATGAAGAGATTGAGGAGCTCAGGCATGAACCGTTCAGTGGGGAAGGAAGTGAACGTCTATTTCATACGTTAGAGAGTTGGGTTGATTCGCTTCAACTAGGTAATCGTAACGACAAAAAAGCCCCAGCCTAATAGTAGGCGAGGGCTTGTTGAAATTTATTGTTGAATCCTAGATGTTGATGAACTCTAAGGGGTGTTTGTTATGCCTCAGAAGACTCAGCATCGGCGCCATCAACTTTGACATTGATTTTGAGTGTTGCTGTGATTTCGGAGTGCAGCTTGACCTCGATGTTTTGTTTGCCTGATGTCTTAATCGGGCCGCTGAGCTGGATTGCGTGACGGTCGATGTCGATGCCTTTGTTAGCAAGCTCTTTGTGGATATCGATTGTAGTGATAGAGCCAAATGCCTTACCTCCTTGACCTGATTCCAATGTGAAGTCCAACTTCAGCTTGCCAATTTTGGATACAAGTGCGTTAGCAGCTTCAAGCTCTTTGGCTTCGCGTTGAACACGCTTCGCATTGAGTGATTCAAGGTGCTTGAGGTTTGCCTTGTTTGCTTCGAAAGCTTTGCCTTCGGGAATAAGGAAATTGCGTGCGTAGCCAGCCTTGACGGTGACAACGTCGGCTTCGGAACCAAGGCTGTTGATTTTTTCGCGTAGAATAACTTCTGTAGTGGCCATAGAAAAAAGTAGTTGTTAATAAGCAGACTGTTCTGCGGGGGGCATGAGATAGGGGGATCGAAGGTCTGAGTCAAGCAGGATTTCCCATAGTTTAAGCATTATTTGCACGGCCGCGCATGTGAGGGATTTCTGTGTTGCAAGACCTGGTGGCTCAGTTATTTTTAGCTTTGATGGTAATTTTACGCAAATATACAATGTTGATGCAGGCTGAGTTGGCAAAACTTGAGTTGGCTAGTTATGGCATTGAGGCTACGATTTTGGATGAAAACCTAGGGTCGATCGCGCCACATCTGACTTTGCTTAATGGTGTAAGGCTGGCAGTCGCCGATCAGGATGAGCAGGATGCTGAAGGCATTATCAATGCGATGACAAAACGTAATACTGCGCAATAAGGCATATTCATCGATGGAAAGAATACCCCCTCACGTTTTATTAGGTGCCTATACAGAAGGGGTATTTCCGATGGCTGACGAGGGCGAGATTTTATGGTTTGCTCCTATGCTGCGCGGTATGATCCCGTTGGATGATCGGTTTCACATACCTCACGGCCTTCAGCGTAAGCTTCGAAAGGAACCATACGAGGTGAGGGTCAATACGGCGTTTGATGAAGTGATAGCCAACTGCAGCGAAAGAGATGAAACTTGGATAGATGATGTTATAAGTAGGAGTTACAGCCATCTACACGAGCTTGGGTATTGTCACTCTTTTGAATCATGGGACGAGGATGGATTACAAGGTGGACTTTATGGTGTTGCTATTGGGAAAGCATTTTTTGGGGAAAGCATGTTTTCGCGGAAAACGGATGCGAGCAAGGTCGCTTTAGTATTTCTGGTTGAGTGGTTGAGAGAACATAGCTTTGTATTGCTCGATACTCAGTGGATGACAGACCATCTTAGGCAATTTGGAGGCATCGAGGTTCCTCGCGAAGAATATAATAAGTTACTTGCGGAGGCGCTTGCAGAAGACGCAGAAGGGGGATAAGTAGAGAGATGACACGTTTCCGCCCCTGCATTGACCTTCATGATGGTCAGGTCAAACAAATCGTCGGAGCAACCCTCAGTGATACGGGTGCAGCCCCGACTGAAAATTTTGTCTCTGACCAAGCTCCAGCATGGTATGCTGAGCTTTACCGGAAAAGTGAGCTTAGAGGAGGCCATGTCATACAGCTGGGCGCAGGAAATGCAGATGCAGCACGTGACGCTTTACAGGCTTGGCCTGGAGGGATGCAGCTCGGAGGTGGGATCAATATCTGCAATGCTGTCGAATGGCTGGAAGCTGGAGCATCGCAAATCATTGTGACCTCATGGCTTTTCGATGATGATGGTAAATTTCGTGAAGATCGATTGAGAGAGCTTGCCAATGAAGTTGGGCGTGAAAATATCGTAGTCGATCTCAGTTGTCGTAGCACAAAGTCAGGTTGGACAGTGGCAATGAATCGTTGGCAGACGCTGACCACTATTGATGTAACTCATGCCACTCTGGAGACACTGGCCGAGTGGTGCTGTGAATACCTTGTTCACGCCGCTGATGTCGAAGGTTTGTGCGGCGGGGTAGATGGTGAATTAGTAGAATTATTAGGACAGTGGGCTGGTATCCCTATCACCTATGCTGGTGGAGTAGCGTCGATGGCTGATCTAGAGCTGGTCTCGGAACGAAGCGGAGGAAGTGTAGACGTGACTGTGGGCAGCGCTCTCGATATTTTTGGTGGTTCTGGTGTTAAGTATGATGACTTACTTACATGGAATACTGGCGGATCATGACTTCTATCTATCTTATTTTGTCAGTGGTGCTGCTGCTAGCTGCGGGCTTCGCAGCTCAAGCGGCGATCATCCGTTCGCGCAGAAAGAAGTGGATGCGTATGCGTTTCAGCGACAAGGATCGCCAAGCTATTGAACGTGACTTCGCGGTATTCAGCAGGATACCAAGCACCCTTAGAGATGAATTAGAGGGGTTGATGCATGTTTTTATTTATGAGAAATCTTTCGAGGCGTGTGGTGGGATGGAGTCCGTCACCAAACATATGCAGCATGTCATAGCAGCTCAGGCTTGCCTTTTGCTAGTCAATCGCCAACACGACTTCTACAGAAAATTACGAAGCGTTTTACTATACCCTTCTGCCTATAAGGCTAGAAATGAACACGGTCAGCAGCATGTAAGATTGGGCGAGAGTTGGGGTTCAGGTAGTGTTGTGCTTGCTTGGGAAAGCGTAGTAGCTGGCGGTAAAAATCAGCAGGATGGCAGCCATGTGACCTTGCATGAGTTTGCTCATCAGTTGGATCAGGCTGATGGTGCGGCTGATGGGGTGCCGGAGCTAGCTGGCGCAGGTTCTTACCGGCAGTGGTCTAGAGTTTTTGGTCACGCCTTTGAGCGTTTTCAGAAGAAACTTGATCAGGGGCGCCGAACGGTAATTGATCCGTATGGCGCTACCAACCCAGCAGAATTCTTCGCTGTGGCGACTGAGACTTTCTATGAGAAGCCTAAACAACTGAGCGAACACTACCCCGAAGTATACCAGGAGCTAAGAGAATATTATCGTGTGGACCCCCTCAAATGGGGCTGATAGCTAAAATTTGGGGGTAGCTTACACCATGCCGAGCTTCATCTTTCCCTCCTCGGAAATCATGTCTTGATTCCACGGGGGATCCCAAACGAGGTCGACGTGTGCGTCTTCAACACCTTCAATGGTCATGATGCGAGCTTGTGCGTCGGCTGCTATGACTGGCCCCATACCGCAACCAGGCGCGGTTAAGGTCATTTTCACATTGGCTATGGTCTTGCCTTCTTTTTCCTCCAATGAACAATCATAAACAAGGCCCAGATTGACAATATCAACCGGAATTTCTGGGTCGAACACTTGCTTTAGCTGATTCCATATGTGGTCCTCCTTGCTTGCATCTGATGGCAATGCATCACCTGCTGACTCTGTTGATCCTGTGTCTGATGGGTCTATGCCCAGAGCGTCGGCATCTTCTGATGGGATGCGAGCCAACCCAGACTGAGTGGCTACAGTATAAGAGCCTCCTAATGTTTGGGTAATGATCACGGCGGTACCAGCAGGAAGGACGAAAGGGTCCCCACTTGGTATTTGGACAGCATTCACTTCGCGATTGGTGATGATCTCAGTCTGCATAGCAGAGTGAT
>JAQXBQ010000012.1 GCA_029252325.1 Akkermansiaceae bacterium | reverse complement strand
TGCTCAATGAGCTCGAGCTGGCAGCCCACGGCCTTGCCGACGCGGCCGATATCGACTTGTTGGCCGTTATCATCGGTGGCCTGAATCCTGTGGCCGGTGAAAACCTGGGTGCCGGGAATACCCTGGGCTTTACCTCCGAACTCGGTGATCATGTCAACGAGCCCAGGGTTGATGGTATGGGAGAGGGTCTGCTCGACAATCTCAATCGCCTGCGGTGTGGTGACGCGGAAGCCACCGACGAACTTCGCCTCCAGTCCAGCTTCTTGCATGGCGGCAGAGATGGCTTTGCCGCCCCCGTGGACAATGACGGGGTTGATGCCTGCGACTTCGAGAAATACAATGTCACGCATGACTTTGCGCACTAGATTCGGATCTTCCATGGCGGAGCCGCCCATTTTAATGAGGAAGGTGTGGCCGCGGAAGGATTGCAGGTAGGGAAGAGCCTCAATGAGGACGGAGGCCTTGTTGATGGTGGTGTCCAAAGACATAGATGTATGTAAGCAGTATTTTTTGATTTCTGAATGCTAAATTTCAGGAAACGCGGGGGTCGGGCTTGGCTCAGTGATGAGGCTTAGCTTGGCGTTTGAATATATGGCAGCACCACACTGTAATGAGGGTAGCGAGTGGTGCGGATAAGCTAAGCCAGTGTTGTGACAAGTAGAGAAGGGCCGCAAGGAATACGAATAAAAGGGGAACAATAACGATGGCGGACAGACCATAGGCCAGTTGGCGCTTGCTACGAGTCAGCTCGCCAAACCAAAAGCTCAGTAATGCAACATCGATAAGTAATATAACGGATGCAATCCATGGCAGTCGTAAAAAAGATGCCGAGCTGTCAGTGATAGGGTATTGATGAGATAGCGCGATTAGATCAGATATACGATCGGATGATAGGGTGTTGGTTTTAGATGTTTTCTCTCCCACGGCATGAATCAAAGCTATCGTAGGTGCCTGACCGAATTGTGCGAGATATTCGTTTTTATTGATGGGGGAGATGAGTTGCTCTGCGGCAAGTGGAGCAATCGTTTCAGAAGGAGCTAATCTATCGGGGGGGGGAGTGTAGCCATATTTGTCAACGGGTATGAGGGGGCCTCTGTTGCCTAGGCGTATATAATTACCACAATCCACTCTGATATCTGAGGGGTTTATTTTATGAGCTATCATGATGGCTAGGAGGTCAATTGAGGGTATCAGACCTTGATTTTCCCAGTGTGCCAGGAGGGGAATTTCACCTTCTGTTCGAGAGATGCTCTCAACTTCGCTGAATCCTGCGAGCGTGTGTTTGCCGCTATTAAGTAAAAAGTTGACGGGAGCGTGGTTGACCAAGGGGAGCTGCTTGTGGTTGCCCGTTACGTTTGACATGGAAATGAGGCTACGCTGCAAAACCTCAGGCATGGGCTGTGGTGTGGCAACTCGAGTGACTGGCATGGAAATGGCTGAATGTGAAAATAATGCCATCTGGCGTCCAAGACCCAGGGTTTCGAGTCCTTGCTTTTGGTCCCAATTCAAATGGTTCGTTAGGATGACGTCTCTAAAGCCGTGTTTGTAGAGGGAGGTTAAAATGACCGCGTAGTCCAAGGCTGATGGCGGAGATTGTTCGAAAATCTTGCTCGGGTCATCAGTGATGTGAATACTCTGCAGATGGTTTTTTTGCCCTTTTAATTTGCTGAAGCTGCCAATGGTGATGGTGTCCGATTCATTATCAACCTCACTGACAAATTGCTCGCCGTGCTGATAGCTCATGGCAAACATCACCAATGATGCATCGAGCTGCTTCACCCAATGTGTTGTTTTGCTGAGACACAATACAATGACGCCAACTCCCAGTGCGAGAGTGGCGATGCGGAGCCGAGATTTAAAGGCTTGCGGTGTCAAAGTGAATCAATCTCATCTAGCACAGGTAGCAGGGGTTCTTCAAGGTTAGATCCTGATATGACCTCGCGTAAGATCTTGGCCGCTGTTGGTATGTGCTGCAGATACCATTCTTGTTGTGGTTGGCGCCCAATTTTGGCATAGGCCCCCATGGCTTGCATGAGTCGCTGTGTAGCGCACTTTTGGAGAATGGGGGCGATGGGCTCTTCTTCGCTGATCTCTTCCCATAGCTCGAGTAGCTTCTGGCGGTCTTCTGAAGAGTGATTCATGTAAGGGTCGTAAACGAGCGAGGCGAGGTCGTATTCCTGGCGGCCACGGCGCATACCTTGGAAGTCGATCAACCATGCTTTGCCATCGTGTGCGATGATGTTTTGGCTTTGAAAATCTCGGTGGACCAAATTGCGTGATGAGGCACCCAGGTCCTTGGCCATCTGTGCTAGGGCAGGGTGCTCGGAGAGCTCATCGACGACGGCAGGATTCATTCCAAGGTATTCATCGGCGAGCTGATCGTAGAAATAGTTTTGTTCCCAGCGATACATTGCCTCATCGAATGGTGGCTGAAATTCGAGGTCTTTGGGTGCGCGGGTGTAGAAGAGTTTGTCGAGCTGCTCGAGCGCGGAACGGTAGATCGGCTCGCGAACTTCCCATGGCTCATCCTTCATGCTGAGTAAGTCGGTGTCACCCAGATCTTCGACCAGTGCGACACGGCGCCCTGGATTATCGTAAATGACCCCGGGAACATTGAAGCCAGCATTTGCCAAAAAGTCTGAGACCGGCAGGTAGTTGGCGTTGTCCTTGCGATCTAAGGTGTAGTGAATACCGATATAGGTGGGGTGGCCTTCGGGTCTGAGGCGGATGATAGTGCGACCCGATGCGCCCTTAGTGATTGGCTCCATGATACAACTATGCGTAGGGCCGAGTTTGAGGTAATTACGGGCTGCGGTAAGGAGTGTATCAGCTGGCATGTTGGGGATGTAGGATGTGTGAATGAAGAATCAAGAATTAAAAATCACGAGCCTGTGATGATTGCCCCATCATGCCGAGCTCCCGCATGAACGCTAGCACTGGGCCAAACGATTGTGTTGGTGAGCTTGGCGTGAGCTCCTATTTCTGCGTCTGGGCCAATAATGCATGTGTCTGTATCGACATGGGCTTCGGGGTCGATGATGGCGTTGGGGTGTATCGCATCAGTGTGTTTGGGCCGGAGGTGCTTGTGTATAGCGCGGTATGCATCAGGGTTGCCAATGTCGAACCAGTCACCATCATCAAGCACGACAGCACCAAGTTTTTGTTGTTCGATGAGTTGAATAAAGGCGGGAACGATGGAGGTGACTTCCTCATCAGGAATGAGCTCAAGAATCTCAGGCTCAATGCAGTAGATGCCAGTAAATTGATGGGCGCCGGGTGTATCCCCTAAAAGGTTGCGCATATCGGATACTTGATTGCCTGAGATGTTCACATTACAGTTTTGACCAGATGAGCGCAGTGCCAGGGTGGCGATGTTACCAGATGCCTGATGGTTTTCGATGAGTTGACTGATATCGATGTCGGTGAGGATGTCACCGTTGTAGATAAGGATAGGATCATTATCGATGAATGAGGCAATGTTACGAATTCCACCACCGGTTTCTAGTAATAAGGGCTCGTGAAAAAAATGTAGCGGTGAGCCGTTGAAGCGGTCCTGTGGGTAGGCTTGACTCCATGCTTGGGGAATGTGGTGTGTGTTGATGGCGAACTCTGTGATGCCAGCTGCCTGGCAGTGGCGCAGGGCGTAATTAACCATCGGCTCATGGAAAATAGGAACCAGAGGCTTCGGCAGAACATTGGTGAGCGGCTGTAGCCGAGTGCCCATGCCTGCGCCGAGGATGAATGCTTTTTGAATCACTTGGAAATAGGGTTTGAAGAACGGTGAATAATGATCTGTGAAGAGTCAAGTGGTAGTCAAGCGGTGCCTTGGCTAAATAGATTCAGACAATAGACTGCTGAGTGCTCGCCTGTCTGGGCTTGGCATGGGAAGGCCTTCCAACAGATCAAGAGAGTGCCATGCCTCGTGGTCTTGCACGCTGGTTTGATCCGGATGACTTGCATAGATACGCAGCGTCACTTGGTAGCGGGTGATCGCGTAGTTGGTTTTGAGCGAGAGTGCCAGATCGAGGGTCTCATGGTGGTCGCGACGTGGGATATGCCACATGCCTTCCCTGCGTTGTCCTTGCTGTTGTAATTGTAGTAACACCCGGCCGTGGGAGTCCTGTGAGAAAACCGCAAATTCCTCGACGCGGGTAGTTTTCTTGCTTGGTTTCTTAAGCGGCAGGGGAGTCGGGTCAGTGCACTGGCAGAACTGGCTCACCGGACATTGTGAACATTCTGGAGATTGATTCGAGCAGTAGCTCTGGCCGAGCTCCATGATGGCTGAGTTGTGAATGCGTGCGTTTTTTTCAGGCAGTAATTCTTGAGCCCATTGCCAAAGTTGTTTGGTGCCGCTGGTGGTGTCGACACGCTCCTGGAAATCAAAGAGGCGAGAAAATACGCGTGCTACATTGGCATCGACAATGGCTTGTGGCTCATTGTAGGCAAACGATGCTACCGCTCCCGCGGTGTAGGGACCGATACCGGGTAGCGAACGAACGAGCTCGAAGCTTCTCGGGAAATGCCCCTTGTGATCGCGGGTAATGGCGCGCGCAGCGGCGTGCAGATTACGCGCACGGCGGTAATAACCGAGACCCTCCCAGGCCTTGAGGATCTCCTGTTCACTGGCTTCTGCCATGGATCGCGGGGTGGGGTAAAGCGCCATAAAGCGCTGGTAATGCCCCCCTGTTCCATTCTCATTGCTACCCAACACTGTAGCGATCTGGGTCTGCTGCAGCATGATTTCTGAGACTAAGATAGCCCACGGGTCGGTGGTGTCACGCCATGGGTATGATTTACCCTCCCTAACAAACCATTTTGCGAGTGTGTTTTGAAAAGCCCGCTTGTTATGCAGCGGATGTTTGCTGGGACTGGGTTTGTTTGCCGTGAGCACGCCTGTGAGCAAAAGCTGAAAGTAGAAACTTGGAAAGCAGAAAGGGTAGGGTATTGACGATATTCTATCGCATCTTTGCATTGGATCTCATATTCCCTGATGAAAAAGTGGGGAATTATGGCCTGATGGGTGTATGTTACCCACATATGAAGGCAGATGGTATAATAATGAAGTTGCTGGTATTGGGTTTTGCCTTACTTGCTATGGTAGGTTGTAACAAGAATGGTAGTGGCTCAGGTGCAGGGGGAAGCGGCGGCCGGTCAGCAGCTCCGTGCTGAGGCAGTGGCCGCTAGGGCGTGAGTTGCACGTTCTAAGATGATTTTAAGTGCTAAACCTACTTTCTCAGCTATTTAATTCTATAATTGCACAATAATAAAACTATGCAATGCAGCTACGCTTAGTTTTTGATGGTTGTGTTGACTTTTTGTGCCAACTTTTCTTGCCAGCTGTAGCGCTTATTGGGCGCCACTAGCTGATAGATTCGGAGCCAAAGTAGGGTGCCAGAGCTTCAGGTATGCGGATACTACCGTCTGCTTGCTGGCATTGCTCGATTAGTGCCACGTAGAGACGAGGTAGAGCAGTGCCAGAGCCGTTGAGTGTGTGGCAGATTTGGTTTTTGCCATCTGCATCTTTGTAACGCAGGCGCATGCGGCGCGCTTGGTAGTCGGCAAAGTTGGAGCAGGATGAGACTTCGAGAAACTTGTCCTGACCGGGGGACCATACTTCGATGTCGTAGGTCTTGGTGGCTGAAAAACCAATATCTCCGGTGCAGAGCTCGATAACGCGGTAGTGCAGACCGAGTTTCTGAAGGATGGCTTCGGCGTGGCCAGTGAGTTCTTCGAGGCCTTCGGCTGATTTTCCAGGTTCTACTATTTGAACCAGCTCGACTTTATCGAACTGGTGCATGCGGATGATACCGCGGTTATCGCGCCCGGCGCTACCGGCCTCACGGCGGAAGCAGGGGGTGTAGGCGGTGAGTTTGACGGGGAGTTGATCGCTGCTGAGCAGGGTGTCTCGGTAGAGATTAGTGACTGGTACTTCGGCGGTGGGGGCGAGGAACAGGGCGTTGTCCTCAATGCCATACATGTCGTCCTCGAATTTAGGTAGTTGTCCGGTGCCTTCCATGCACTCGCGCTTGATGATGTGCGGCACGTTGACCTCTTCATAGCCGTGTTCTTGACTTTGGGTATCGAGCAAGAATTGAATCAAGGCCCGCTCAAGCCGGGCTCCTTGGCCGCGGTAGACGACATATCCTGAGCCAGTGATTCGGGTGCCATCCTCAAAGCTGATTAGGCCGTGTTTCTCTGCCAATGCAACATGATCGAGTGGCTCGGCAATATCAGGTTTTTGGCCCCAGACACGAAGTTCTGGGTTGGCATCCTCGTCTGCTCCCACTGGGCAATTTTCATAGGGTAGGTTGGGAATGCTCATCAGCAGTTCGCTTTGGCGGTCTGCTGCTTTTTCAGTTTCGATATCGAGCTCTCCAATTTGCTCACCAAGCACGCGGACTTGTTCTTTGATCGCTTCTGCCTCATCCGCCTTGCCTTGGCCCATAAGGGCACCAATTTGTTTGGATAGCTGTTTGCGCTGGGATTGGAGGCCTTGCTTGTCAGTCTCGCCTTTGCGGCGTGTCTCGTCGCATGCGAGCACTTCGTCGATAAGTAGATGAGCCTCACCACCTCTTGTGCTGAGGCGATTTTTGATGGTGTCGGCGTCTTCGCGGATGGCTTTGATGTCAAGCATGGCGCTGGATTGATAGCTGGTTTTTGAGTTTTTTGAACTGAGAAATGCACCAAAGAGGTAAATTTTATCTCATTTGGTATTTGGCGTTGGCGAATGAAAACCTAAAGTGATGCTGATGTCAGCAAAGAGAGTAGGATGGGCGATGATGTGCGCCAATTTAGCACGAATGATTTTGCTCAGCCGTAAGCTAAGGCGAAAGGTGCTGCTTCAGCTCATCATCGTGCTGCTTGTGGTTGTCGTTGTTGGTGCTTGGCCACTCTCTGGTTGGTTGGCCAGTAATGTCTGGCTGTTCTTATTGTGGTGGGGGCTTTGTGTGCTCTATGGCCTGATGGTGATCTTGCTCTCTCTCTATGATATGCTCTCCGTGATCAAGGAGGAGAGGGACGCCAGTGGCAGCTGAGCTGAGTGTTTTTGCCAAACACAATGTAGGCAAATGTGATATGAGCAACTGTGAGAGTGTTTAACTCTCTAGAGTATTTTGCTCCGGCTCTGATGGGCGACTGGTGCCTTCTGATGGGCGACTGGTGCGCGTGGCAGGCTTGGCAATAATTTCGACGTAGACAGTTTCATTGCCTGCTTCGAGCACTTCGCCGATGGAATGGGAGACGGCGGAGACGTGCTGCTCACTTGCGGTAGCTGAGTCTGCGCCGACTTTGCAATCGAAGTCCCAGAAGTCGATGCCATCAGGGAGTTTCTTGCGGCGCTCGCGTTTGATGTATTTACTGATCTCTGCGCGCACAGAGTCGACCAGGCGCGCAGGTTTGATCTTGGGGTGGGTAAGTGGAAATGTTTTTTTCATGGGGGGGGTGGGGTCACTGGAATCTATGCCTCACGACCGCAGCATTTTTTGTATTTCTTGCCGGAGCCACAGGGGCAGTTGTCGTTGCGGTTAACTTTGACGGTTGGTCTTCGTGTCGGCAGATTGATTTTAATTTGCTTGCCGTCATCATTGGGAGTCATGGCAAGATTGCTGGTGTTGCCCGTTTGCGCGATATTGGCCTGAGAAATGCCACCCGTTGCAGTCGCTGCCTGCGCGCTTGCATTAGCGTCACTGGTGAGCTGCTGTGGGAGGCTGCGCATGAAGTTCTCAAATTGCTCAAGGTTGGTGGTCGAGCGGAACAGATTGTTGAGGGTCTCATTCTCAATACTCGCCATGAGAACTTCAAAGAGTGAGTATGCCTCGTTTTTGTATTCTACCAGTGGGTCTTTCTGCCCTTGAGCACGAAGGTGCACGCCTTCGCGTAGTGCATCCATGTTGTAGAGGTGCTCTTGCCAGAGCTTATCAATACCTGTGAGGATGATGTGACGCTCGAGCATGTCGAGCATCTCAGGGTTTTCCTGCTGCATCTTCAGTTGATAAGCTTGTTTCACTTTACTAACCAAGAACTCAGCATTTCCAGCGGTATCACGATCATGGAAGCCGCTGTTATCCAGAGTAAGTTGAATCGGGAAGGTGGAGTTGACCCAGTTGAGTAGCTCGGCGTAATCCGGGGCACCTTCATCTCGTTCCTCAAGATAGTTGTGGACAGCATCTGGGATCGCCTTATCAATAACTTCGTCGATAAGCTCGCGAGGATTCTCAGAATTGATCACCTCGTTACGGTAGCCGTAGACGACTTCCCGCTGCTTGTTCATGACGTCGTCAAAATCAAGGACACGCTTTCGCCAGCTGTAGTTGCGCTGCTCGACTCGTTTCTGCGCGGTCTCAACTGAGCGGTTGAGCCATTTGTGCTCGAGTGCCTCGCCGTCCTCCATGCCAAAGCGCTGCATCATGTTAGTTAGGCGGTCGGCTGCGGCAAAGTTGCGCATGAGGTCATCTTCGAAAGAGATGAAGAACTGAGACATGCCTGGGTCACCCTGGCGTGAGCAACGACCACGTAGCTGGCGGTCAATACGACGTGATTCGTAGCGTTCGGTGGCGATAACAAAGAGTCCGCCTGCATCGGAAACTCCGGGAGCAAGCTTGATGTCTGTGCCTCGACCAGCCATGTTTGTGGAGACCGTTACTGAACCTTTTTGACCAGCATTGGCGATGATCTCAGCTTCTTGACGGTGATACTTTGCATTAAGAATATTGCACGGGATCTTAGCGCGTCTGAGCATTTTGCCGACGAGCTCGGAGGCATCGACAGAAGCGGTGCCGACCAAGACAGGCTGGCCGCGATCGTAGGCTTCCTGAATCTTAGTGACTACCGCGTTATATTTCTCCCGGCGGGTTTTAAACACTTGGTCGTTGTGGTCGATTCGGATGTTAGGAACATTGGTGGGGATAGGCAGAACGTCGAGCTTGTAGATGTCGTGGAATTCAGCGGCTTCCGTTTCAGCTGTTCCGGTCATGCCGGCGAGCTTTTGATACAAGCGGAAATAGTTCTGGATGGTGATCGTGGCGTAGGTCTGAGTTTCTTCTTCAACCTCAACTCCTTCTTTGGCTTCGACCGCTTGGTGAAGGCCATCTGACCAGCGACGACCAGGCATCTCACGTCCCGTGTTCTCATCAACGATGATGACTTTGTTCTCGGTGACGACGTATTCGACATCTTTTTCGTAGAGACAGTATGCCTTTAGCAACTGGGAGATTGAGTGCATTTTCTCCCCTTGGGTGTCGAGCCGTTCTTGTAGTTTTTGTTTGCGGCTAGCTCGCTCTGTTTCCTCCATGGAGAGGTCGGCATCGATCTCGCCGTAGGCGGTGCCGAGGTCAGGCAGAACAAAAGCTTCTGGATCATCTGGTGAGAGATACTCGCGGCCGAGCTCCATGAGGTCAGCATCGTGCGCTTTCTCGTCGATGGTGTAGTAGAGCTCTTCTTTGATGGCATACAGGTCACGCTTCTGAGCGTCTTGATACATGGAAAGCTCGGTCTTCTCGATTAGGCGACGAGTATCCGGATCTTCCATGAAGCGCATGAGTTGGCGGTTACGCGGATTGCCTAGCTTGATTTTGAAGAGAGCGCGACCAGCACCGACCTCGTCTTCTGCTTCGAGACGCTCTTTGACCTCACTTGCGAGCTCGTTGCAAAGTGAGCTCTGACGTTTGACGAGTTGCTCAATGAGTGGTCGGTAACGGCCGTATTGTTCGATGTTTGAAACGGTGGATGGACCAGAAATAATTAAGGGGGTGCGTGCCTCGTCAATCAGAATGGAGTCGACCTCGTCAATGATGGCAAAGTAATGACCGCGTTGGACTTGTTCCTCTTTGGAGGAGGACATGCCGTTGTCTCTGAGGTAGTCGAAGCCGAACTCAGCATTGGTGCCGTAGGTGATGTCGCACTGGTACTGCTCGCGACGGAGCTGTGAAGGTTGTTGGCTTTGGATGCAGCCAATGGTGAGTCCGAGGTATTTGAATACGGCACCCATCCATTCCGAGTCACGCTTGGCGAGGTAGTCGTTTACGGTAACGACGTGCACACCCATTCCGGTGAGGCCATTGAGAAAGACGGGCAGGGTAGCAACGAGGGTTTTTCCCTCTCCGGTCTGCATCTCCGCGATCATGCCACGATGTAGTGCGATACCTCCGATAAGCTGAACGTCAAAGTGGACCATCTCCCATGCGACTGACTGGTCACAGACTTGGATGGTTTGGCCACAAAGACGGCGAGCGGCATTTTTGACAGCGGCAAAAGCCTCTGGCATGATCTGGTTGAGATACTTGGCGCGAGCGGCGTCAAATAGATCTTCTTCGACTGCGCGGAAGGCGGCTTTAGCATCCTCGATGCTTTCTACCTGCGCTACTGCGTTTGGTAGTGTAGGGAACTCTTCGCGAAGTGCATCAAGACGTTGATTCAGAGCGACTGCCACCTCGGATAGCCCACTTTCATCCATGAGTTGGAGCTGGCGAACAGTTGCCGTTTCGAGAGGTAGATAGCGATGCAGGTGGTCTTGCCATTTCTTGACTTTGGCAAGTAGCTCATCATGAGAATCGGCTTGGTAGCCTTCCTCGATGCGGTTGATATTAGCAACGACTGGACCAAGACGCTTCACTTCGCGCTGGTTCTTATTGCCGACTATTTTCTGAAGGATCCACTTGAGCATAGAAATAGGTGCACGGGATTTGTTGTCCGCGCGGGGGGCTTCCATACACCTACAGAGCCCCTATGGCAAGGCAATGAATGGTGAATCCGCCGATGGTTTGCCAAGTGCCGGCGGCGACATTTGATGTCGTTGTTTAGCTAATGCTCAGAACGCATCATCTTGGTTTGATTTGAGCCAAGGTGTCTGGATTCTTTTGCAGGTGATCGGTCAGTGAGCGAATCGCCTCGAGGGTGGCTCGTGAGATGTGGTGTTCCATGCCTTCGACGTCCCGATAGATGGTATCTTTATCGATCTCAAAGAGCTCTAGAAAGCGCGTCAGGGTTTCGTGGCGGTCGATAATGGCGCGTGCGATGCGCATGCCTTCCTCGGTGAGAGTGGTGCCGCGATATTTAACATGGGTGACTAGACCTTCCGCATCGAGCTTCTGGAGCATATTGGTGACACTTGCCTGGGAAATCTCTAGACGTTTTGAGATGTCGATAGCGCGTGCGTAACCTTTGTCCTCAATAAGATGGAGGATTTGCTCGAGATAGTCATCGCGGGCGGTGGATCCACTGGTGCGGTGACGGGTGCTGGAGGCATCGGGCATGGGCAAATGAGACAGGAATCAGCAATGGGAGTCAAGGAGCAAGGGCTAAGAAGATAGCAGTTGCGGCTACGAATCCTCTGGATAGGATATTCTACATGAGCGAAGGTAATGATGATCAAATAAATCTCGCCGACGCAAGCAGCGCCGACGTAAGCAGCGCCGCCGGGATGAAGGGTCTCAATGCGAGCAGCGCGTTGCTCATTGCCGCCAATCTGATACCCTTGGTTGGAGTGTTCGTGTGGGGCTGGAGTATTTTTAATGTGGTGATACTCTACTGGGCCGAAAATGTAATCATCGGGGGGATTAATATTCTTAAGATGATCACGTGCGCGCCTGATCCATCGAAAATGGACCTCAGGGGAAAACTGGATAAGCGCATTATTGACAAGCTGGGAGAGGATAGCGAGGAGGACATACGCAAAGCCTTTGAGCTTACCCACAAGCTCGAGGCAAATAAGGGTAAGCTCGGTATGCTACACCACGCATCTAAGCTTTTCTTTATTCCCTTTTTCACGTTTCATTACGGGCTTTTTTGTTTGGTGCATGGGGTGTTCGTCGTTGCGCTTCTTGGCAAGAACGAGCTTGGTGGTGATTTGATGCCGAGCGGTGGATCATCCTTTGGGGAATTTGGCCATTTAGTGACACTTGCGCTGGAAGCGGGTGGTCTGTGGGCAGTGCTGGCGCTGGTGGTCAGCCACCTTTTCTCCTATTTTAGCAATTACTTGGGCAAAGGTGAGTACCGCCGGACGATAGTGCCGGTCATTATGATGGCACCTTATGGCAGAATTGTTGTGCTGCATCTGGCGGTTCTGTTGGGTGCCTTTGCAACGATGGTGCTGGGTAGCCCAGTCTACTTGTTGGTGATCCTGATCGTGGGTAAGATCATGCTCGACCTCAAGTTTCACCAGCGTGCTCACCGCAAAATCTTAGCTCGTAAGCAGACAAGTGATCACTCTGAGTAGAATCGGATATCCATCCGTTTCTTGCCCTTCTTTGGCGGGAAAATGAGCACCATCTCACGGTTGTCAGCATGGCTGAAGAGACGAGTGCCGCCGAGCACCTTGCCTTTGCTCGTTCTTACCACAAAGGGAGTAAATTCTCCGGCTTGAGACAAGCTGAGCTTCTGGACTTTCGGTTGACCTGGTTTGACGAGGAAGCGTTTTTTGTTGAAATCAATGACCAATGGCGAGCTGACAAAATTGATGAAGCGATAGCTGCTGTCGGGAAAAGCATTTTTAGAATCATCGATGCCGTAGATTTTGAGAGGAAGTTGGCCTTCTTGCTCGGAGCTGTTGAGACCGACGAAATAGAGCATCTTTTGTGTGTTGGCAACGAGTGATGCCTTGCCTACTAACAGGTAGGGCTTTTCTGGGTCGTCGTGCTCGATGAATAACTCAAGTGCCTCCGCTTTGGAGAGAGGGTAAGGATCTGACCTTCTGCCATTTTTCCATATGATCTCGATGAACTTTGTGCCGTTGCGGTAGTAGAGATTCTCATAGGGGATTTTAGAGAGTGCGATGGCGGTAAATGCCGTGCCTTTGTAGGGTTTGGGCTTATCGCCAGCCTCTTCTTGGGCATAGCATAAGCTACTGGATATGAGGCACAGCAGGGCGGTTAGCCGAACAGTAAATTGTAATGATGTCATGAGGGTAAACTTATACTTCGCTCTGGTCGAGCCATCTGAAGCTCTGGATTTCAAAACGTCTGCCGTAGGTTTGATTGATGGCGTTGAGTGTAGGTGTCTCCGAATCATCATCCCACGGTTCATTGTTGGCGGCATTAGTGTTAGGGTCTACATATTCAGGTAGGCGCTGCACGATTGCTTCGCAAGTGGCTTGAGCGATGATGTTGTCATCGGAGTCCCTGACCTCACCATAAGCGCGTATTTTGAAGGTGTCGGAGCGGGCACTTAGTCTGGGGGCGAGGGGTAACAGAATGTTGGCTTGGTTGATTTCTAGCGGGATGCCGGTGGCGTTGTTGCGGTTGCCTAAGTAGGCGCCCGCGGCAAATGGGAATTCGTTAGCATAGTTAGAATAGTTCGGGATGACATCAGAGGTGCCGGCTCTGACGCCAGAGCTTTGATTGCCATTGATGCCAGCCTGCTCAATAGCCTCCTGAATAGCGCCGTGATAAGATCTGAGGTCGGTGCTGACGCCAATGCGTCGATTGACAAAGTCAGATAAGCTCATGAAGGGGCCTCGGGCTTTCACTTGATTGACGATTTCCACGGCAAGGCCGGTGTCGTCAGATGGGTCATCGGGTGTGTCTGGTAAGGTGGGATTCAAGCCATTGTCATCGTATATCTGTTTATCAGTAAGCCTTGAGAACTTTTCCCAGCCATTGTTGGAGCTGGTGTTGGATGTGGTGCTAGCCAGCGGAAAGGCCGTGCCTGTTCCTGATTCAGTGGTTCCCTGAGCCGATTCAAGAGCGAGAGCTTTGTTTCCTTGCAGGAAGGCGCGCCATGCTTTGACAGACGTGGAGTTTACATTGAATGCTCCTTTAATGAGGCTGTA
>JAQXBQ010000005.1 GCA_029252325.1 Akkermansiaceae bacterium | reverse complement strand
CTCATGCCTTTGAATATACAGGCGCATTACACAGTTATTTCGCAGTAAGTAACCCAGAAAGTACGCTTGTTACACCGTTAGCTGAATTTCTATTTGATGATGAGCAATCCATGGTTCGCATCGATATGTCTGAGTATATGGAAAAACACAGCGTGGCGCGTCTTATTGGAGCCCCTCCTGGTTATGTCGGTTATGAAGAAGGGGGGCAGCTTAGTGAACATGTAAGGCGAAATCCTTACTCGGTCGTGCTTTTTGATGAGATCGAAAAAGCACACCCTGATATTTTCAATGTGCTACTCCAAGTGCTTGATGATGGGCGTATTACGGATGGACAGGGGAGAACCGTTGATTTCCGCAACACCGTTTTGATCATGACCTCAAATATAGGGAGTCAGTTTATCATGGATGAGCAAAATGCTGAACAAAGAGAGGCCAAGGTCACCGAGGCATTGCGAGGTCATTTTCGACCTGAATTTCTGAATCGAATCGATGAAACAGTGATCTTTGATCGTCTCAAGCGTGATGAACTTAAACAGATTGTCGGATTACAGCTTGAGCGTGTGCGTCAGCGCTTGGCCAAGCAGGGGATTGGCCTTTCCTTGTCTCGAGAGGCTGAGGAGCTTGTCGCTAATCAGGGCTATGATCCGGTCTATGGAGCTCGCCCACTCAAACGTGCTATTCAGAGATATTTACTAGACCCACTGAGCCTTGAGGTGCTTGAGGGTAAGTTTCAGGATGGAGACCTGATTCAGGTGAAGGTTAAAAAAGGCGGGCTTAGTTTCGAGAAAGATTGATGAATTATTGTGTGGATAACTATCAGATAATCGTTATAGTAAACAAAGTCACAATCAACAAAATCGGCTAATAATCAACCATATCTAGTAATGTCTAAGAAAGGAATATTCAGTATCGCGTCGGGAGGAAGCAAAGACACACCCTCATCAGAGGTCAATGATGAGGTTGCTAGCCCATTTAGCACAAGTGGCCAGGAATCTGACTCCGACAGCATTGAAGCATCTCCGTTTGCGAGTGACGACCAATCAGGTGGATCGGCTGATGAACCCTTCAAAATGGACGGATTTGGACAAGATAATGCCGGTGGTTCAGAGAGCGGTGATTCGGTAATTGATTCACCATTCAAGGCGGTCGCAGATTCTCCTGATGATTATGAAGAGGCGAAAGCTAAACTCGAACCGCAACAAGATTTTGCCGCCGTTCCCGCACCTTTTATGCCAGCAGTAGCATCGCTTGGCGAAGACCTAGAAATCCCAACCTCCGAAGACGAGCCCTCTCCAGCCGCTGATGCTGAAATAACAAGTAATTCTCAAACCATGACAAATCAAGAATCAGAAACATCGCCTGCAGCCCCTATTGCTCAATCAACCCAGAGTACATCAGCAGGTATGCAACAGCTTGAAATACGTGCTATTTTTGGTGTTGATCATATCCTTGATGCCAACGAAATCATCCAGAAAGCACGCAACCTCTCAGGTATTGGCACAGTCGCTACTGTTGGAGGCCAAGAGAAACAAGCGCTGTCTGAGTTCCGCTCAGCTATCACATCGCTAGGCTTAGGTGATCCGGAGCACATGGAGTTGAACTTTGGTAGCGGATCAGTTGATTTTATCACTGAAGGTGAAACAACTCTCGCTGTATTGCAGCAGGGTCCTTATGCACCCGGCGTGAAGGAAACTCTCATTATTGTAGCAAGAGAGCTCAATAAATTAGCTTAATTATACTACATCTATCATTCGACTTTAGCCTGATTCTTCGGCTGGCGAGTATGTTAGATGGAATCATTACATGGCCAAGTGGGTATCTAAATCTGGCGAGCTCTCGCTCAAGATAGCCATCATTGGCCAATCTAGTTCAGGTAAAAAAGATATCATTAGGCATGTTGCTGAACAGCATGATCAGTCGGCGCCTAAGTCGGTGTCCGTGTCTGGAGCTGATGTGATCACCGCAGAATTTATATGGCCTGAGCCACTTCCCGATGGCCCTTTTGTTCGGATCGGATTGCAGGCCGTATCAGGCAAACCTTCACACAAAGCTGCCGATCAATTGATCATGTCTGATTGTGATGCTCTTGTCTTTGTAGTCAGCTGTGACCCTGAAAGAAAGTCGGAGTGCAAAGCGGCATTGAGTGACCTCATGAGTAATGCTGCTATCACAGGTTTGAATTGGGGTGAGGCAATCCTCGTGCTGCAGTATAACAAAGCGGAGCATTATCCTGCGATTGCGCCTAAGGCGCTAGACTCGTGCTTGGGCGTTAATCTTGATCGCGTGCAGCGATACCATACAAAATCTAACTGCCCAGATCAGCAAGGTCTTGCGGTGAATGCTGCGATCAGAGCCGTGATCACCAAAATGAGTAACCATCATACGCAAAAAAATGAGGCAAGCTCATAGCGAATTTGCTCAACAAAATTAGGAGTAGATACTGTCGAGTTACCTTATCTAAACTAGATCTTCCACAGATTTTGCTACCTTTAAAATAGCCTGTTCTCCCATATGTGGTCCAAGAATTTGTAAGCCAACGGGGAGTTCACTGCCAGAATTTGATGTGATGGTTCCACATGGCACGCTGATACCACAAATCCCTGCTAAGTTAGCTGAAATGGTAAATATGTCGGCCAAATACTGCTGCAAAGGGTTGTCTTTGTCCGCGCCTATCTTGGGGGCGACATTGGGTGTCACAGGTGATAAAATAGCATCTACTTTTTTGTAAGCATTGGCAAAGTCCTGTTTAATCAGGCTCCTTACTTTTTGAGCTTTATTGTAATAGGCGTCATAATAACCAGAGGATAAAACATAGGTTCCTAAGATGATGCGTCGTTTGACTTCGGGCCCGAAGCCCTGCTCGCGGCTACGACGGTAAAGATCAATAATTTCCTTTGGATCCTCAACTCGGTTGCCATAACGAACACCATCAAAACGAGATAGGTTTGATGAGGCTTCAGCTGGAGCGATGATGTAGTAAGTCGCTACCGCATATTCAGTGTGTGGTAATGAGATTTCGACGATCTCAGCACCTGCAGCTTCGAGTTTTTTGATGGATTCGTTCACCTTGTCACGAACAGCGGGGTCGATACCATCCCCAAAATATTCCTTCGGTAATCCCAGCTTCATACCGGCTACGCCATCATTTAAGCTCTCGGTGAAGTCGACTTGAGCTTGGTCCAAGGATGTGCTGTCTGCGGAGTCACCACCTGAAATTACATTGAGCAGAAGTGCAGAATCTTCCACGTTTTGAGTGATTGGACCAATTTGGTCCAGTGATGATGCGAAGGCTACTAAGCCATAACGTGATACTCGACCATACGATGGCTTGAGACCGACAACACCACAGTAGCTGGCGGGTTGGCGGATAGATCCTCCGGTATCTGATCCAAGGGCTGCGATAGCACTGTGTGAGGCGACGGCTGCAGCTGAGCCCCCAGAGGAGCCACCTGGCACGCGGGTAATATCATGAGGGTTGACGGTATTGGCTAGAGCTGAATTTTCGGTGGTAGAGCCCATTGCGAATTCATCCATGTTAGTGCGACCATAGAGAATGGCTCCTGCAGCACGTAATTTCCCAATGACCGTAGCATCATATGGTGATGTGTAAGCCCCTTCCAGAAAGCGCGAGGCACATGCACACGGTTGTCCTTTGACGTTGATATTGTCTTTGATCGCTATGGGAATACCGCCCAAGGGTAGCGTAAGGTCCGCAGTCTTGGCATCTTGTATAGCAGCATCAAGATCATGGGAAAGGTAGGCTCCAATTTCAGCATCTTTTGTATCAATAGCATTAGCTAGTGAATCAATGATGTCTGCACTGGATATTTCGCCACTTATAAGCTGCTGGCGAAGTGCGGTGATGCTTTGATTAGAAAGTTCCATAGGTAAATAGTAGAATTATGCATCCACGACTTTAGGCACACGAATTTGGCCCTTGGCACTTTCAGGTGCATTTCGCAATAGGTCATCTTGATCCAAACTTCGTATGCTAATGTCTTCGCGCAGCTGATTGTCTTCTACTGCGTTCAAGTTTTCAGTATCAACGGTATCTAAATTGACGTCTTTGAGAGTATCAATATAGCCAATGATGGCCCCCAGTTGTTTTTGGAACATAGTGCATTCCTCATCGCTAAGCTCAATTCTAGCTAGGTTTGCAACGTATCGCACGTCAATCTGTTCAGTTCTGTCACTGCTCATGGCTGAAGCTGAACGGATAGCCATAGAAAATCAAGCGCGTAACGCTATTCTCTACCTAGGTGATATCAGACTCGGTGCTTGGTATGCAGCTTGGCTACTTAATGGTAGCCGTGCTACTGAATCGCTCTGCGCAATATGGACAGCGGTAGGGCTGGCGGGTGAGTACTTTAAGTGCGATATTGAGACGGTAACTTAGTCCTAGTGACTTTTCGGATTTCTTATGTTTGCGGCAACCCGTGTTTGCCCATATTCGACTCACACACACGGGACAGGTCATGGCCGCGCTGCAAATCTTGAACAATAATATAGACAAAATACCTACCGCTAGCATGACAAACCCAGCTAATGTATAAAGGTCTAATCGCATGGCTGTGCCCGCAACAAGTAATATCATGCCAACAATTATAGAGAAGATATTTGCGATAAAGTGAAGTGAACCCAGTCGTAAAGACCAAATGGTTGATTGTGAAAATTGACGATGCATGAGGCTGGTGTGAGGCTGGAATGATGTTGGTAACTTGCTAGGTGGCTATCAACAGAGTGTTGGGGTCATGGGGTGTCATTCGTTCATTACTGTTTTATCGAAAATATTACTCACGAAATAGAGAGGGATTTAGGCCCCAGCATTTCACTTGATGAGACGATTTTTTATTGGAGAATGTTATACATCCACATCCCTAAAGTCAGAATGGCAAGAAGTAGTAAGATGAGTAAAAATCCACTTTTGGTTTGATTTCGCTTTTGGTTTTTCAGCTCGCCCCTGCTGAGCTTCTCCATGAATTCTTTTTCTCTTTTTCTTCCGAGTAGATCTGATGGGGGAGGTAATGTCTGCATTTCCTCCTGCCTTGCCATGCGCTCGCGCTCGGGGCCGTGTTCTACGAAGTCCTGAAGCTGTGCTATTTGCTCTCTCAGCGCACGCTCGTGAGCACTCAAAGAGTCAATTTCAGTAAGGTCTTCTTGGCTCATGGCCGGAAAGCAAACGGGGGAGGTTAGAAAGGGTGATGGTCGTAAACTGAATTACCCAACGTAGTAGATGATCAGTGCAACTACTCCGAGTAAGATGATGGGTAGGTTGAATGCAAAGCCATTACATAGCGTAGATACAAATTCAGAGTTGCTACTGTTCGCACCACTACGTTTTGGCTTACTGCTTGTTGCGCCAAATACGGACGCGCTTCGGCCACCAGAGAAATGAGTCAGAGCTTGTTCATACTCGTCCTCCGCAAGATCGAGCACGGAAATGGCGCGAGTGAGATCTTGACGTAGGCTTTCATTGTTCCAGCCATCTGGGTTGAGCTGATTGATTTTCTCTAGATGTTCTGCAAAGCAGATGCGGGCTTGTTCGAGTTCATCCAGTTCTTGGCGTGTAGCAAAGATCTCTCTGTCCATCGAAGTGACCGCAGTGCTGAGTTTTTCGTGTAGTTCAACTTGGCCTTGGAGAAAATCGTCTTTTGCCGCGTTAATTTCTTCGAGTTCGACTTTTTGCCTCTCAACTTCTGCTTGTTGTTGCTGCAGTTGCTCGATTTGTGATTGGGCTTCTTGGAGCTTGCCTGTGAAGTCCTCTGCAAGCGGATTGTTGCCGCCTACTGAGCCTTGGGGGTTCATTTCTAATTGAGTCGCACGCACATTCAGGTGCTGCTTATGAGTAGTGACGTTGGACATATTAGTTATAGGGTGAATTCTGTTATCAGATATTAGCTAAAAAATAAGTCAGTGGCTAGATAATTGTTAAACTTTCTTAACATTTAAGCACACAATAATACCAATATACGAAGCGACTCAAATACAACGATTCACGACAAGTAGATTGTCGTAGAATGAAGATGTCTACGGGCCCGATTATTGGGAGTCGATAACGTGAACACCCTCCTTATTGATAGGGGAGACGTAACATTGGTTTTCCAAATCGATTCTACTGAAGACCTCGGAAATGGCCTTGCCTGCTCGTTGAGCAGTTTCCTCACCTTCACAGAGAGCGAAGACACTCGGCCCTGCGCCAGAAATAGAGAATCCAAGGGCTCCATTTGACATGGCTGCGCGCTTTGCGTTGTAAAACTCAGGAACTAGTTTTTGCCGGCGTGGCTCTGCAATAACATCGTGGATGGAGCGCCCAATCATTGCATAATCTTCTTGAATGAGTCCGCAGATGAGTCCGCCTAGATTTCCTATCTGCTGGGTAGCATTGACCATAGGGATGTTAGTGGGAAGGATCTCTCGAGCTACTTTAGTCAGTATTTCGATGTCGGGGTGAACCACGGCAGCCCACAAGTTCTCAGGAACAGGTAGTTGTGCAATGTCGAGTTCTTGGTTGGAGCGTATGAAAACGATGCCTCCCAGTAAGCTTGGTCCCACATTGTCAGCGTGCCATGCTCCGTCTGCACTGGCCTCACCCTGCATAGCAAATGGCAGTAGTTGTTGCTTGGCAAGTGGCTCGCCGATGAGTTTGTTGACTGCATAGACGCCCGCCACAGCTGATGCGGCGGATGAGCCGAGGCCACTGCCAAAGGGCATTTTTTTGTGGATTTCTAGCTCAATACCGCGGTCGCTCATTCCTAGATGCCTTAGTAGGTCGAGTGCAGCTACTCCGGCAGTGTTTTTTTCTGGGATCTTTGGAAGTTTGCCATCATCTCCAGTTATTTCGGTGATTCGGAAACCAGGCTTGTCGGAGTGGCGCGCCACGACTTCGTCTCCGGGAGCATTGATGGCGAAGCCAAGCACATCAAATCCGCAGGCAACATTAGCGACAGTTGCTGGAGCAAAGACGCGGACTTCTTGGAGGGCACTAGTGCTCATAACTCGATAAATTTAGGCTGAAAGGGTGGTTGGGTGCTGCAGAGATGTCATGTTTGGTCCTTATTTGCAACGATTATCCAGTCATTAGCCATGGAATGAATGGCTTGGAACGCCGCTAACACCGAGGCCAGTCACTCGGAAAAGTCTTCCTGCGTCAGCCTCTTTAACACTGTTATGAATGCCTGTGGTTACAAAAAGCTCATCGAGATTTTCACCCCCAAATGCACAGGCTGTTGTTTCCATGCATGGAAAATCAATACGGTGAAGTTGTTTGCCGGTGTTTGGATCATAACAAATAACACAGGATCCGTGACAGAACGCAACCCAAAGATTGTCACCACTATCAATGGTCATACCATCAGGCGATGCGCTAATGTTGCTTGTCGAAACAGCGCTGCGCTGACCACTGAGCTCACCTGTTTCTGGGTCGTAGTCAAATGCCAGGATTTCTCGCCGTGGCGTATCAATATAGTAGCAGATCGACTGGTCTTGACTCCACACGATGCCATTGGAATTCGTGACTCCTTTGTAAGCTGGGTGAAGAGAGAGGTCGGTATCGAGGCGGTAAAGTGTAGCGCTTCCTGTTTTTTTAATTGTACTTATCGTGCCAGCAAAAAAACGGCCGTCTGGAGAGCATTTGCCGTCGTTGAAGCGGTTTTCGGAGATGTCAGCCTCGGGATCACATATTGGGACACTCTTATTAGTTTGTTGATCGAAGAAGTGAATACCTTTATCGCCAGCAATGATTAAATTCCCCTCAGGGCCATTGAATGCACGGGGCACAACGGTGCCGATGCGTCCTATGTGAGCGGAAACGTCCCAGTTGGATTCTCGGCCTGATACGGGATCGTATTCGAGTAGTTGGCCAGCCTCAATATCGACGTAAATGAGGCGGTTTTGCCACCAAATAGGGCCCTCTCCCCATTGGGCGCGATGACTTCCTGTGAGCTCGATATTTTCCATAGAGGGATGATTAGCAGTCTGTTTTCAGGCTGTCCAGAGGTAGTTTTTTGATCAGCTGTTGTTATCTAAGAAATGCCGTTGTCATTGGGTTGAATTGGACTATTGTCACCCCACTTAAATTGAACGGAAAGCATGAATTTATTGATGAAAAGATACCGCCAAGTCATCAAGACAATGTGTTGTTCGCTGGCACTGTGGTTGGGCCTTGGTGTGGTAGCTCATGCCAACTTTAAGTGGGAGACAGTCAATTACAATGGGCTCGATTACGTCACGCTTCTTAGCGTGAAGGACTTTTACTATTTTAATAAGATCAAGTATGGCGCTGTCATAACCATGGAAACTCGTGACGTTGCTCTAGAAGTTCGTCCAGGTACCCAACGCTGCAGGATGAATGGCGTCTTGTTTATTTTGAGCCATCCAGTAATAGAGCGCGCCGGCAGTTATTTATTATCTAAAACCGACCTCACAAAGCTAATCGACCCTGTCATGCGGCCGACGTATATTCATCGTGCACGTCATTTCAATACCGTGGTGATCGATCCAGGTCATGGAGGTAAAGACTCTGGGGGCTTGGGGCACCACGAAAATGAAAAGGTGTATACGCTTAAGATTGCTCGGTTGGTCAAAGATATTCTCCAGCGACAGGGATACCGCGTTGTGATGACGCGGGACAGTGATATTGCGCTAAGCCTAGCTGGCCGCGTTCGGATTGCTAACAAATACCCCAATGCTATTTTCATCAGTATCCATTTCAATGCAGGAAATTCACGTGCTAATGGGATAGAAACATTCACAGTTTCGCCGGTAGGAGTGCCTCACATGGGCCGTGATGTCCGGGCAGGAGACTTCCGCTCAGTGCCCGGTAATGTGATGGACTCTGCAAGTATCGCCTTAGCAACAGCAGTGCATAGTAGAGCTCTTTTGTATCTCAACAGCAAGAGTGCGGGGTATAATTTCAACATCGAAGATCGTGGGATCAAGCGAGCACGATATAATGTGCTCACTGGTATTAAAATTCCCGCTATCCTTTTTGAAGGTGGCTTTCTTTCAAATCGTAGTGAGGCCACCAAGGTGCATTCTTCTGCCTATCAAAAAACGCTCGCATCTGCGATCGCAAGGGCGGTAGATGTCTACAAAAAGTCAGTGACGAGTCGTTAGTCTATGCTTAGCCCTCTCTCTCTCTCTGGACAGTTTCTAAGCCGAGAGCTCATGCTGGATAATGCTGAGGCCATAGAGGCTTGCTGTCTCCACTCTCAATACGATGTGACCAAAGCTAATGGCTTGAAAACCTGACTGATAAGCTGCCTCGTATTCACTCTTCGAAAAATCACCCTCGGGCCCTACCAGAAATGAAATGCTGCCTTTTGGAGGGTGTTTAGAGAAATGTTCCCTGAGATGAATTGCATTGTCATCAAGTGCGGCGACAAGGCGGGAATGGTCGTGGTCGGCACTTTGTAGCCATTGATCAAATGGCTTGGGCTGGGCTATCTCAGGCAGGAAGTTTTGGCCACATTGCTTGCATGCTTCGAGGGCGATGCGCTGCCACTTATGAGTCTTTTTGTCCGCTGATTCAGGTCTTGCTACGGTGTGTGCTGTGATCAGGGGTTGGATCTTATTGACCCCTAGCTCGACAGCTTTTTGCACGATGAGCTCCATGTTGCCCCCTTTAGGAATCGCCTGGCAGAGTGTGATCGGGTGATTAATTTTTGGGGACTTGCTCTTGGTCACAATACGACAACTGACCGCTTCGCGTTTAGTAGATGTAACTTGGCAAATTGCGGATGTTCCTTTACCATCAAAAATTTCTATTTCGTCGCCCTCACGTGCTCGCATCACACGGCTGCAATGCTTGGCTTCATCTCCAGCGAGGGTTAGCTGCTCATCGTTCCATTCTTCGGTGGGTATGAAGTAGCGATTCATAGAAGAAGGGAATGATGAAGGTGTGCTTTAAGAACCAAAAAAGCGTTTGGCTTTTTCTACAAAGGATTCCTGCATAGGATTATTTTTGGCTCCGATAGAGTCCGAAAACTCCTTGAGCTTATCTTTTTGCTCTGAGTTGAGTTTGGTCGGCACCTCCACTTGTACTTCTACATGGAGATCGCCTTTGCCCCCAGAGCGCAGGTCTTTGATGCCTCGGTTACGCAGGCGGAAGGTTGTTCCCCCTTGGGTGCCTGCAGGTATCTTGATCGATGACTTGCCGTCCAGTGTAGGTACCTCTAATTCACCTCCAAGTGCAGCTGTCACAAAGGGTAAGGGCACTTCGCAGAAAAGGTCGTTCTCCTCACGCTCGAAGATATCATGCCTTTGAACGTGAAGGAATACGTAGAGATCTCCCGGTTGGCCACCTCTCAGGCCCGCATCGCCATTGCCGCTAGAGCGTAAGCGTGTGCCATCATCGACACCTGCTGGAATGTTAATTTTGATGCGTGTGGTCTCGTTTTTGCGGCCTTCGCCACGGCAGTCTGGACAAGGGTCTGAGATAATTTGGCCGGCGCCATGGCAAGCTGGACATTCTGATTGTTGAACAAAAATGCCATGCTGGCGGGTTACCATGCCTTGTCCGCCGCAGGTGCTGCAAGATTTGCGACCGCTGCCGCTTTTGGAGCCACTGCCGCTGCAGGTTGAGCAGGCCTCGAGTTTTTCTATTTCGAGTTCTTTTTGAATGCCGCTGGCGGCTTCTTCGAGAGTGATTTCTAGGTCGTAGCGCAGATCGCTACCAGGTTTTCTTCCAGAGGGGTCACGGCGTCTACGACCTCCACCGAAGAGGTCTTCAAAACCGCCCCCCCCGCCGCCAAAGGCTCCACCAAAGACTTGGGAAAAGATGTCCGAGGCGTCATGAAATCCGCCGCCACCACCAAAGCCACCTGCACCCCCGCCGCCTGCTTCGAAGGCGGCATGACCATAGCGATCATAGGCTGCGCGCTTATCCTCATCGCTGAGGATCTCATACGCCTCACCTAGCTCTTTAAATTTTTCTTCGGCTTCTTGATCGTCCGGATTCTTGTCAGGGTGAAATTTGATCGCCAACTTCCGATAAGCTTTTTTGAGCTCAGCAGCTGAGGCATCCTTCGATGCTCCAAGGATTTCGTAGTAGTCTCGTTTTGATGACATGCTTATTCGTCGTTTGATGGTGTCTCTGATGCGTCAGCACCCAGTGATACGATGACATTTGACGGGCGCAGCAAGCGCTCACCTATTTGATACCCTTTGCGAGCTACTCGAACAATATTGCCTTCGCCTACAGTTTCACTTGCCTCTTGGCTGAGAGCTTCATGTATTTTTGGGTCAAATTCGCCACCTGCATCTGCCTTAATTGCGACGACGTTTTGAGAGCCAAGGAATTCTTCAATTTGTTTGTGAACCATCTGCATTCCCATAAATAACATAGACCCCTCCTCTTGAGCGGCGGCTTGCATGCCCATGTCGAAATTATCGAGCACAGGGAGAAGTTCCTCAAGTAGGCTCTGGTTTCCATATCGAACAGCATCCAGTTTCTCACGAGACATGCGCTTGCGGAAGTTATCGAGTTCAGCGGCATTGCGAATTGCCTGATCTTTCCACTTTGCAAGCTCTAGTTGGAGGGCATCCCATGGATCAACTTCCTGCTCTTCTTCAACTACTGAAGCTTCAGTTTCTTGTTCTTCGGATGCGGTCTCTGGCTGTCCCTCGGCATGTTGACCTTGGGTGTCGTTGGCAGCATCTTCGCTTCGGTTGGCTTCTTCGCTATCTTGCGTAGGCTCGTGCATGGGCAAACACATAGCTAGAGATAGCTCTTCGTCAACCATTTCGTATACTACATAGCGAGGAAAAGATGCTGTTGACCAATAGGAGAAGTGGTGGCATTGGTCTGCTGTCGTGCTTAAATGGCTTGGAAAATGTCTCTGTATGCTAGCTGCATTGAGTATTCTTGATACTCATCTTATGGTCGCCCAGACTTGGGCTTGGGTGACCATGATCAATGATCGTGTGCCTCAGCAGGGGGTAACTGCCGCATTAGACAGCACCTTTAGTGGTGATTCTCCCTGTGCGATGTGCTGTGCCATTTCACAGGAGCGACAGGACAAACAGGAACAGGCTCCAATTCCTGAGTCAGAGCCTACGGCTAAGTTCCCGCCAGCGAGCTGGTCTCATGCAGATCTTGTGTTCCCACCAGCGTCAACTTACTTGCCCCCCTTGCGGGACATGGAGATCGTGGTATTGGCTCGGCAGGATGAGCCGCCATTGCCGCCACCGCAATTTGGCTAGTTACTTCATCGTTTGATTTGCCGCGGTATTCACCGTGTCGCACCACTGGCTACCCATGATGAACGGGTGGGCAGCATTTTCTGGTCACCATTCTTGATAGGGGTGTGTGCATATCTGTTCATCGCAACCTCAATTACAACTTACTTTATTTATGAAAAATTCTATATTATTTATTCCTGCTCTTGCAGCGTTTCTTGTCGGTGCTCTCATCCTGTCAGTGGATGCGGGTGTGTCTTCTTCTAGTATCAAAAAACCTAGTGCTTGTAGCGGTTGTGCAACATCCGCTTGTGTCTGCACATCAATCTGCGCTTGTGGCGCTGACGGCTATGATTATTTTGCATATGCTCCCAGTGGTGTGATGGGTGATCATATCCATCACAAGGGCGGCCTCATGGCGTCTTATCGCTACATGTTTATGAGCATGCAGCGCAACTACGATGGCGACTCTCAGATATCCGATGCTGATGCGAGGGATGACTACATGGGTAGTGCTGCTGAAATGGATATGCAAATGCATATGTTGGGGGTGATGTATGCGCCCAGTGATAAGCTTACCCTTATGCTAATGTCAGCATACAAAGAGAGTAGCATGCTCAACAACATGATGGGCACAACCAGTAAGATGCGTTCATCTGGCTGGGGCGATGTTACCTTTTCGGGATTTTATAGCCTCTACAGAGCACAGGCTAATAGTGCACACTTCGGCCTTGGTGTATCGGCACCTACAGGTTCGATTGACCAGCGGATGAGTAATGGCGCGCGCATGGGCTACCCAATGCAGCTGGGCTCGGGTACTTGGGATATGAAGCCGTCGCTGACATGGATTGGCCAGTCTGGTGACTGGTCCTATGGTAGTCAGGTTTCGGCTGTGATTCACTTGGACGAGAATGACAATGGGTATACACTCGGTGACAGTGCAATGCTCACGAGCTGGATCAACCGCCGTATCAATGATTGGTCGGCGGTATCGATCCGCCTCACAGGCAAAAGCTGGGGCAACGTCGATGGTCGTGATGATGAGATGCCAACGATACAAATGGGACCAATGATGGGGCAGCCCATGGCTGCAGCTGTTGACCCTGATGCACGCGCTGGTTCAAGTCTTGACCTTTCTCTTGGCTTAAGTCTCTGGGACACAGAGACGGGTGCTCGATTCGCGATAGAAGCTGGCGCCCCTATTTACCAAAACCTAGACGGCCCGCAGCTGGGAACTGAGTGGTTCTTAAGTGCTGGAATCCAAATGGCTTGGTAAAGGTTTAGCAAAACTATTTCCCATAGAAACAATCAATCAACCGAGCTCCGACCATGGGGCTCGGTTTTTTTGCGCAACTTAATCTGAGATTTGCACGTCCAATATTATAACCGTTCCGTTGTGCCCCCAAGAAACAGCCGAGCCCCAAAAGACAAGCGAAGCCGAATAAGGCGGTGATGGACTGCTCCTTTATTACCCCATGAAAGCCTCTCCGACCACCGCACTCAAAAAGCAAATTTCCAGGAGTTACTATAGCCTCTTGTATCAGTGGGAAAGAATTAGAACGAGTAAGGGCTGGCTTTCCAGTTGACTGAACGTAGTTGGTCGGCTAAAGATTTGCGCACTGAGCTGAATCGAGTTCGATCACGAGTCGATTCTATCAATTTTAACCACAAATCTAAACTATTACTATGGGCACCTCACTTCAACGTAACACCAACAGATCTCGTCCTACAAAATCAGCTGGCGCAAGAGCTAAGCGCTTAAAAGTACAACGCCGTCGTCTTGTCGACCTGGGCATGGATGAAGCTGCCGTAGCTTTATTGAACTCAGGTGAAGTCCGCACATTGCTTAAGCACCCCAAAAAGGTGAGTGCAGCCCAGTAGGAGCAATCTTAGTTCTAACCTTGCCTAGTCTTGCTGACCAGGCAGACATATTCCCATGCTTCTCTCATTTGTTGAGATGCGTGGGTATTTTTTGCCCCGCTGTGTGCTCGTTCCTGTTTAGATTACAGGCCCGGATTATATTTTTTGTAACTTTAGCGGGATTAAAAAAAGCGGCCTCTCGGATTAGGGCGACTTTGGGTCAACCCCCTATCTGCTATTCGCATGATGCTCTCGACCACCTCACTCAAAAAGCAAATTCCTAGCAGCCAGTCTGCTTATGGTCGGGTCCTGTCCGTGGGGCCCAGTCGTTTTTTACCTACTAGTCCGGAATTTCGTTAAGTGTGTAATATGCGTCTCGGTGCCAGAGTTCGCCGCCGTTTGCTGATTTTACGCCATTGCTGATCAAATGATGAACGTGCCCTTTGACGAGGCCATCGATGTATAGGCGGATGGATTTGCCGTCGGGGGAGACTTTGACGGACTTGATGACAGGGGTGGCTTGATCGACTTCGGGGCTGCCGTATTTGGACTGGTAGATGTAGGTCCATGCGGCCATGGAGAATGACTCGGGCTTGATGGAGTCGGGATCAACAGCCTCGGTGAAGGTCAGTACAAAGCCATCCGGCTTGGCACGCATCTCAAGGATTTCAAAAGGCGTTTTTCCCGTCCAGCGCACTCGCTCAAAGGTGAAGGGCTTGCCGCCGCGACTGGCCCAGCCACGGTTACTGCCGCCTACAAAAAGAGTGCCGTCATCACTGAGACGCATGGGGATGATTCCTGCGCGGAAACCTGAGAGACATTTGATGACTGCCCCTTGATAGACCCCCTTGATTTTTTCCGTGAAGACACGCTGAACCTCAGAGTGGGTCTGCTCTCCCACCAGAACCTGATTGGAGAAAGGGCCGAATCTGCCAGAAGTGTGGTCATGAATGACAGCTGTGGGAGACTGGCCCACCTTGCCATGAGGCAAAACCACTGCCGGGGGCATGAACTGGGGAATGCGTTCACGTTCCGTGGTGATGCGGGATTTGTCATTAGGCTGGTTGGCAAGTGGCTTGATGTCGGACTGGTTTGGATAGAAAATGTTGCCTGTTGGGTTGCCTTGGAAGCTGCCTGGCTTGAGCCATTTGAGAGAGGATGACCCATTCCAAACGCCCTGATTATCCGTGTAAAAGGTGTCCCCATCGGCATTGAAACCGATGCCTCCTGGGGAGCGGATGCCCGAGCAAGTGGGGATCATTTCCCCGTCGGGTGTGACGCGAACACACCAGCCTCGCCATGCGGAGTTAGCATTGAAAGAGCCCGTGAGGCAAAGCACGACCCAGACATTGCCATCCTTGTCAGCAGGAGAGCCAAAAGCATATTCGTGGTAGTCGCCATTGATTCCCCAATCGGCACAGATGGTCTCAAAGGAGTCGATTTTACCATCGTTGTCGGTATCTGTGAGTTTAGACACCTCAGGGCGTTGGGTGAGCACGAGTGAGCCGTCTTGGTAAAACATGCCGAGGGGCTCGTGAAGTCCGCGATGTGCCAGTGTCCACTTGACCTTGGAAAGATCATCTTCGTATGCGCCTTCACAGATCCACAGATCGCCGCGGCGTGTGGTGACGGCAACTTTTTGCTCTGGCATGAGAGCGATGGAGCCGATCTCCATGACCTCACCTTCAGGGAGCGGTATTTCTTCACGCAGGTAGAATTCTTCCTGAGTAGGAGCCGCAAAGAGTGGGGTAAGTAGGGCGATAGTAAGTAATAATGAGCGCATGATAAGAGATGGTTTTATTTCCACTGATAGCGGAGGGTGATCTGGTTTTTGCCGGGTTTAAGTTGCAGAGGCAGGATGAGCTCCTTGTTGCGGACAAGGGCGGGAACGGAGGAGTTAGCCTCAATCTCTACCTGCATCGTTTTTCCTAGCAGGTAAGTATTGGGGCTATCTGCCTCCTGCACGTCGAGTCCATTACAAATGAGTAAGTGCAGATTTTTAGGGACGCCGGTGCTGGGAACATCGATGGTGATGGTGCGAGTAATGCCTTTGGAGTCGAACTCTGGTGCGGGCACGTCAGATACCTTGAGTGATCCGACTTCGTAGTTGAAAGTAGGCCTGTCGTTTTCTCCGAGCTGGTAGCCGCGGAAGCGGCGCTTGGTAATTCCTGTGCCGTCAGACTGCCATTTCGCTGTGGGGGAGTTGAGTGTTCCCCATGCTGGCATCGATGTCAGTTTGACGATATTTTTACCGGCGGGGGGCTCGTTGCCTTGCCCACGGGCGGTCCAATGGCGGCCACCGTCATAAAAGCGTTCCTGCCAGAGAAGTTCGAAACCAAGGTGATCAGCACTGAAGGCAAGATTGATGCCGCCATCGTAGCCAACCCCGATAGCGCGTGGTGTGCTGCCATCTATAAAGCCCCGGTAAAAAGCGGTGCCATTCTTGGGCGGATCGATGGGGATGGAGGGCTTTCTGCGAGCTTTCTTTTTCTTGGGCTTTGTTCCAGACAGGCTGAGAGGTGATTTCATGCCGGGACCTTGCATGGTAAGCGAGATGCCTTCTTCTCCGGTGTATTCAAAGTATTCGACACGGATGTCGCTGAGGCCTTTACTTAGGTTTATTTGGCCTGATTTAGCTCGGCCCATGCCTCCGAGGCCTTTGACTTCGGTGACTAATTTGTCGTTGATATAAATGGCTGAGCCATCATCGGAATCCAAGGTGAAAGTGTATTTGCCATTTTTGGTAATGGAAAGTTGACCTTCCCAGACCATGCCAAAGCTTTTCAATTTGCCGGCATTGGCGATGCTGATGAGCCCCTTATGTTCCTCGTAGGTGGCATCAGGATCGAGCTTAGAAAAGTCAGGACGTGTTTTCCACGAGCCATGGTATACTTCTGATATAAGTCCCATAATGGGCGCAGAGGTATTTGACTGGATCGGATACTTTTTGAGTAACTCGTTTCCCTGCCACATACTTGTGCGGGCTGCGGTGGCGCGTCTGTTTTTGACGACGTCATTGAGGAGAATAGGCTTGTTTTTGTTACCCCAGCTATTGCGAACGTAATTGAGGATAGCAACGATCTGAGGGTCGGTAAGCGCTCCGCCTTGGGGAGGCATGACCAGATTGTATATCTTATGAGGATCCTTATCTGTGGGAACCTCGATTTCACCTTGTAAACCGTGTAGAACGATTTGAATAGAACGGTCTGCAGTGCCGCCCAGCCACGGGCTTTTGGCAAGGGGCGGGAAGGCTCCGTTGTTGGCGCCCTTGCCGTCGGGAGCGTGACAAGCGGAGCAGTAGAGTGTGTAGAGTGCTTTGCCGTCCTCAGCAAGTGAAGGTGAGAAGAGCAGAGAGGGTGATGATAGGATAAATAGCAGCGCTAAGTGACGCAGGTGACAATGTTTTGAGATGAGCATATCTGTTTGTGATACTGATGCTGTAACATGCTGCTTTCTAATTAACTAAACAAAGAAGAACTAAGATAAGATCTTGACGATTTGTGATAATGTTCTTGCCTCAATAGCCCTTATTAAGACGTTTTTGACTCACCGTGAGGCCCATTGGCAAACTTGGTCAAAATCCTCTGTGGAATCAAAAGCCTCACATGGAACCCAAGTATAGGATTTTTTGGCGTGATAAAGAAGCAGACCATGTTTGGTGGTAATGGATTCAAAAAGGGTGCTCCATTTGACGGTGGCTTCACGGTCTTCACCGTGGATATTGATGCTTTCCAAGCTGAAGGTATAGAGCACCGTTTGCCCATAGCCGGGTAGTCTACGCAGATTGCGTCCATGCATGATTTTCCAGATCAGCGGGCGGACAAGAGCAAAGGTGCCAATCATGAGCATCAAGATAGCCATTGGGTGCGGCCCTTGGCTGATAAGCATGATTGTGCCGGCGAGTAAGAGGCCGACACTAAGAATGGTTCTTAGCATGAGCCAAATGCGGTATCGGTGCCACATATGTAGGCGGAAAGCAGATAGGTGAGAGCCTTCGTCGAAGACCATTTTTGCGTTGATGGGAGTTTGCATATGTTGGCTAAAGTTTCTAAAATGGGCTGAATCTAGGTATTAGTCCAATTTTGAGCTCTTGGAAGTCAAATGAGCTATTTCCCCCTATTTTTAGGGTGTTGTAGCATGATAAGGTAGCCCGAATAGAATGGTTGAAGATTCTTATTGCAATAGAGTCTCAATTGCGCTTCATTGTTTTTGAAGATGATTGCAGATATCGCAAGCGACCTTAAAGCAGACAGCGCCTTGACCTTGAGTAAGGCAAGTGCAGGCTGTCAGCTACGTATCCGCCAGCTTGAGGGTGGTGAATGCCAAAGGTTAAGGGAAATCGGCTTTTGTGAAGAGTTGGAAATTTGTAAGCTCTCCGATGGTCGTAATATGATTTGTTCAGTTTGCGGTACTCGTCTAGCACTCAGTAAAAAACTCGGCGATCAAGTTTTAGTGGAAGAAATCCACGAGGCGGAATTGGTTTAACCCGAACGCCTTACTACATCTTAATTTTTATCAGCTTTTATGGAAACCATTGCACTGGTTGGCAATCCTAACAGCGGTAAGACGACGCTGTTCAATGCGCTGACAGGCGCCAACCAAAAAGTAGGTAATTACCCAGGGGTCACGGTATCACGGGTCTCTGGTGTTTTGCGAACACCACACGGGCACAAGTATGAGTTGCTCGATTTGCCGGGTTGCTATTCATTGAGCCCGCAAGCGCCTGATGAAAAAATAACGCGTGATGTTTTACTGGGTGACCAGCAAGGAAGTGATTTGCCAGAGGCTGTTGTGTGTGTGGTCGACGCTTCTAATCTTGAGCGTCATTTATACCTTGTCACCCAAGTCATGGATCTGGGGTTGCCGGTGGTAGTTGCGCTGAACAAAATAGATCTTGCTCAGAAACAAGGCATCAGAATTAATGTCGAATTACTCGCAGAGGAGCTCGGCTTACCGGTAGTGCCATGCCAGGCAAATAAGTCGATTGGTGTTGTCGACATTAAGCATGCGATCAGGCGCCCGCTGCCAAGGCCGTCTACACGCAAATGGCAGGCGGACAAGCACACAGAATCAGCCATCACTGAGCTGGCTAGTAAATTAAAAGCGGACCACCTTGATAACGCGCAACCACATGCTATCCACTTGCTCGCTGATCGAGATTACAGAAGCTCAGAGCAGTCAGCAGTTAGCAAAGAGGCAAGAGAAGTAAGTGTGGAATGTGCCGCCAATTGTGAGCGTGCTGAGGTCTCTCCTGAGGATGCCATCTCGAAAGCGCGCACCAAGTGGGTGCAGTCGGTTTGTTTGCTGACAGCGCGGCGTAAAGATCCTGGTGATGGCATGTCGGGACTCACATTCAGTGACAAAGTTGACCAGGTTGTGCTGCACCCGTTTATGGGGTGGGTAGTATTTGTAGGCTTAATGATGGGTATTTTCTGGGCTATCTTCAGCCTGGCTGAATACCCTATGAACTGGGTTGATGCTGGAATTAGCCTGATCAGTGATACCGTTTCTGGCACGTTACCAGAGGGAGATCTTAAAGATCTTATCATTGATGGCATTATTGCTGGAGTGGGCAGCGTGGTTATTTTTCTGCCGCAGATTTTATTGCTTCTGTTTTTTATCGGGCTGATAGAGACGTCCGGATACATGGCTCGAGCCGCGTTGTTGATGGATCGCTTAATGAGCAAAGTAGGATTAAGTGGCAGGGCTTTTCTGCCGTTGTTAAGTTCTTACGCCTGCGCAATTCCGGGCATCATGGCAACACGAAGTATGGATAGTGCTAAGCAGCGCTTACTCACGATCTTGATTGCTCCCTGGATGAGCTGTACGGCAAGGCTTCCGGTGTATTCTCTGCTCATTGGTATGTTGTTAGCGGGTTATGGAGCTCTGGTTCAGGCGCTGGTGCTCGCCCTAATTTACTTTTTGGGCACGATTAGTGCACTTTTTGCCGCGTGGCTTCTCGCGCCGCGAGTGAAAGGTAGCGAAGAAGCATCTCATTTTTTGATGGAGCTGCCCGAGTATAGTATGCCAGATATGTCTTACACGGGACGTCACCTCGCCGAACGTGCCTGGTCTTTTTTGCGTAAGGCGGGAACGGTAATTCTGGGACTTTGTATTTTGCTCTGGGCGTTAGAAACTTACCCAAAACCCATTGAGGGAACACCTGCCGCCGATGATCCAGCACTTGCCTTGGAGCAAAGTTATATGGGCAGAGTTGGGCATGCGATCGAACCGCTGGTAAAGCCTTTGGGTTACGATTGGCGCACGGGTACTGCACTAGTAGCCGCTTTTGCTGCGCGCGAGGTTTTTAATGCCAATTTGGCAATTTCCTATTCGGTTGAGGAATCTGATGATGAAGATCGTTTCCTTGAGCAACTCAGAGCGAAGCTGGCTCAAGCGACGTGGCCTGATGGGCGAAAGGTTTATACACCATTGACTACGATGAGCCTGCTGGTGTTCTTTGTCTACGCCCTGCAATGTTTGCCAACAACGGTAGTCGTGCGACGGGAAACTGGCTCATGGAAATGGGCGATTGGTCAATTGGTGGGTATGACGGTAGTGGCTTGGTTGGCCGCTTTTGCTGTGTATCAGGTCGGGAGTTTGTTCTCTTGAATGCTTTCAAGTTTGTAAATCGAGGTTAAGATAATGACCATGGATTGGGCAAACTGGCAGACTTACGCAACGTTAGCCATTGTTCTGGGTACCCTGGGAGTGTTTGTCAGGCGGTGTCTGAAAATGTGGTTAGTGGGCAGTGATAAGACTAGCTGTGGCAGCGGTTGTGGATGTGACGTATCCACACAAAAGAAAAAGCCCGGAGGTAAACTCGCGGGCTAGTATCTGGGTGGGGGATTTTGATCAGTAAGCTTTCAGCTACGGTAACTAGTGCTTAGCCATGTATGAGTGGTCGAGGATGTCGGTTACCACTTTGGCGGGCTCCACACCCGTGAGTTTTTGGTCCAGTCCTTGATACTTGAAGGCGAGTTTGTGGTGGTCCATACCGCAACGCTCGAGGATGGTGGCGTGTAGATCTCTTACGTGTACCTTCTGGTCTGGGGTGATGATATTGTAGGAGTATTCATCAGTTTCCCCGTAGGACATCCCTCCTTTGACACCAGCTCCTGCCATCCACATGGAGAAGGCGCGCGGATGGTGGTCTCTGCCGTAGTTGCTTTCCGAGAGCCCTCCTTGTGAATAGACAGTACGACCAAATTCGCCACCGAAGATCACCAAGGTATCGTCGAGCATACCACGACGTTTCAGGTCTTGGATGAGGCCATAACATGCCTGATCAACGTCCTTACACTGAGATTGAATGTCACGAGGAAGGGCTCCGTGCTGGTCCCAGCCACGGTGAAAGATTTGGGTGAAACGGACTCCCCGCTCGGAGAGTCGTCTTGCCATCAAGGCACAGTAGGCGAAGGTGCCGGGCTTTTTTGAGTCTGGACCATAGAGGTCAAATGTTTCCTCTGATTCCTTCGTCATGTCGGTGAGTTCGGGTACTGACATTTGCATGCGGTAGGCCATCTCGTATTGTTGGATTCGAGTTTGGATTTCGGGGTCGCCAACGGCTGCGAGTGTTTTTTGATTGAGAGCGGAGAGCCCATCGAGCATGTTACGCCTTAGATCGCGGTCAATGCCTGGAGCGTCTTTCAAGTAGAGCACGGGGTCACCCTGAGAGCGTAGATTGACCCCAGCGTATTTGCCCTCAAGGAAGCCGGCACCCCAGAGACGGGAGGAGATGGCTTGAACGTTTGCGTAAGGGCTCGAGTGCTGTGCGTGTAAGACACAGAAAGTGGGTAAGTCATTGTTAAGCGAGCCTAGCCCGTAGGAGAGCCATGAACCCATCGAGGCCTTGCCTGCCTGCATGGTGCCGGTATACATGAGCTGGTTGGCCGGCTCGTGGTTGATGGCCTCAGTATGCATGGATTTGATCACGCAGATATCATCGGCCATTTTGCCAGTCCAGGGGAGGATGTCTGAGATCCATGTACCGCTTTCGCCGTGCTGCTTAAAATCAGTGAAGGACGGGGCGATGGGAAACTTGGCTTGCTTAGAGGTCATGCCGGTGAGGCGCTGACCGGATTTGACGAGGAAGTCTTTGATGTCCTTATTGAAGTCTTTTTTCAGGTTGGGTTTGTAATCAAATGTTTCCAACTGAGAAGGGGCTCCGATAAGCGAGACGTAGATGACGCGTTTTGCTTTAGGGGGGAAGTGAGCTATGCCGGTGGTATCACCGGTTGCAGACTGAACCGCAGCCAATAAATTCTCCGGTAACATGGATGCGAGTGCTGCCCCACCCAGTCCCATGGCATTGCGGCGGAAGAACTGCCTGCGTGAGACCGAGGTGTTTTGCAGGTCGATGGTTTTTAAAATATCGGAAGGATTCATAGTGGCTTACTTGTTGAGAGTTTCATCCATGTTGAGGACTTGGTTGGCGACCAGTGTCCATGAGGCAAGTTCTGCGGCGGGTAGTGAAGGATCGGGTTTGGATTCCCCGACGGTGATCAGTTTGCTCGCCTCTGCGGGGGTGGCACTAAATTTCTCCAGTGCTTGTTCTTGCGTGGTTTTGACGATCTCGAGTTCAGCTGAGCTCATGCTGCGGCTGAGAAGCTGCCGGGCGATGTAATTGGCGCGTTCGTCTTGGGTTTTAGCAGCCTTGAGCGTGCGCTCAGCGAGCTTGCGTGAGCTCTCGACAAACTGAGGGTCGTTCATGATCACAAATGCCTGCAGAGGTGTATTGGTGAGCTCACGCTGAACGCAGGAGACTTCCCGGACGGGGGCATTGAGGATTTCCATCGATGGATGGGGGGCGGTTCGTTTCCAGAAGGTATAGAGTGATCGACGGTAAAGCTTATTGCCTGTGTCACGCTGGTAATTTTTGGTGTTAGATTGAGGCATAGCCACGGACTTCCAGATATTCATCGGCTGGTAGGGTTTAACGGATGGGCCACCTACCTGCTGATGCATCAGGCCCGAGGCATTGAGTGCGAGGTCGCGGATCTGCTCGGCATCAAGGCGGTATCTTGGACCACGGGCGATGAGTTTGTTGAGTGGGTCACGCTCAAGCTTTTCAGGGGTGATCTGAGCACTTTGGCGATAAGTTGATGAGGTGACCATGGTGCGTAGAAGGTGGTGGAAATCCCAACCATTTTCGACGAAGTCAACGGCCAGCCAGTCGAGTAATTTCGGGTGGGTGGGGCGTGCGCCCATGACGCCAAAGTCACCGGTGCTGGTGACAATGCCGCGGCCGAAGAGGTAATACCAGTATCGGTTTACCGTGATTCTTGCCGGCAGTGGATTTTCTTTGAGGGTGAGCCATTGAGCGAGGCCGAAGCGGTTGCGGGGTAGCTCACCCATGGGGGGCAGCGAGGCGGGGGTGTCCGGAGTTACTTTCTCGCCTTTGTCTGCATACTGGCCACGTATGAGTATGTGTGCGAAGGGTTTTTTATCCGCGTTTTCCTTCATGACCAGTGTTAGTGAGGCGCGATTATTAATAGATTTCTTTTCCTGATTCAGAGCATTGATCTGTTTGGCGAGCTTGACGGTATGGGGGTTTACTTTAGAGAAGTAGTGGTCACGCAGTTGCTGAGTTTGTGCCTTGGATGGCAGTGGTAGCCGCGCTATCTGCTCGATACTGAGCCCGATCGCGAGCTTGGCAACCTCAGCTGGCCCAAGTGCGCGCTCATAGATTTGGAAGTTCTGCAGGGCACCATTGCGGATAGGCTGATTGCCATCGCGCTTGCCTAGCCTAAGTGGCACGACTGTTTTGATACTTTCGGTCAGTTTACCTCCGATCGATTGCAGTGCGACGGATTTGCCATTAATATACATTTTAATGCCCTTGGCTTTGCTGCTGCCGTCATAAGTAACCATGACATGAAACCACTTGTCATGAGGGAAAGGCTTCTTGGTTATTACTTTGATTTGGTTGCTGGGCCAGTCGTGGATCAAGTGAACAGCGAGGTTTTTGTTTTCCAGCCAGAGGTCATAGCCTCGGTGTTTTTTGGGTGCATTCATTTTCGCTATAATGCCGCCCATTCCACCGTGGGGAGCTTTGAGCCATGTGCCAAAACTGAATTTTTGATCGCGCTCGAAGTTGCCTACGTTGCCCAGATTGACTGAATTATTTTTGGTGAGTTGGATCGCTTGCCCGGCTTTTCCAGGGACCCAGTTGACAGGTTTGTCGCTGAGGTATGCTTTGCCAGTGTTGTCGGTGATGCCTCCAGCCTCGCTATCGAGTGGCATGTGGAAAACAAGTCCTGCTGGCAGGCTTTGGGGTGGGGCAGGAGTGGTTTTCTGCTGGTTGAGCCATGCGTTGAAACCCTGATCATGTGCCTTGCGGTGTGCCTGGGATTGTTGATGAAGACCAGTGAGTTGCTGGTTGATTTTCTCTAGCCTTTGGGTGTCCTCTGCATTGTTGAAGGTGATATTGGGTGGGTGACCTTCATTGTTTCGATCCAGTGCGGTCATCGGTGTGTTTCTGAAAAACGCAGTGAGCTGGTAGTTTTCCTTGGTCGAAATGGCATCGAATTTATGATCATGACAAGCGGCGCAACCTGTGGTCAGGCCGAGCCAGGCGGCGGAAGTGGAATCGACCCGATCCTGAGCGTAGATAGCATCATACTCATCGGCAATGGCGCCACCCTCTCCCGTGGTGGGCAGGCAGCGGTTGAATCCAGTGGCGACGATTTGTTGGGTGGTGGCTTTGGGTATCATGTCACCGGCGATTTGTTCGCGAGTGAACTGGTCAAAGGGCATGTTGGTCTTGAAGGCGTTGATCACCCAGTCACGGTAGGGCCAGATGGATCGGTAGTTGTCGAAATGAATGCCGTGGGTATCTGCGTAGCGGGCAACGTCGAGCCAGTGGCGTGCCCAGTGTTCCGCGTAGGTCTCGGTTTTGAGCAGTTGGTTGACGGTTTCAAGGTAGACGGTGTCCCAGTCCCGCTCGTCACTGAGGATGCGGTCGAGTTCTTCCAGGCTGGGGGGGAGACCGGTGAGGTCTAGATAGAGCCTGCGCAGCAGGCGTGGCTTGGCTTCGCTTTCGTTGGGAGCGAGGCCGACATCGTCCTGTTTTTTGGCAACAAAATAATCAATTGGGTTGCGAGCCCAATCAGGGTTTTTGATTACTGGCAATTCGGCTTTTTGGGGTGCGATGTAGGCCCAGTGGTCTTCGAAGGCCGCACCTTCTTTGACCCAGCGGCGGATCAGAGCGATGTCCTCTGAACTCATGATTTTGCCGTGCGGGTTTTTATCTGGATGGGGAGGCATCACTAGCTCCTTGTCCTTAGATTCAATGACAGTGACTAAGTAGGACTCGTCGGGATTGCCCTTGATGATGACGGGTTTGCCGTTTTCACGTGCGGCGAATGCTTCTTCTTCTTTGTCGAGGCGGAGTGGGTTTTTCTGTGGCTGGCGTGAGCCGGAATCTGGTCCGTGGCAGTGGTAGCAGTTGGCAGAGAGAATCGGCTGAATGTGCTCGTTGAATGATACTGGCTGGTCCGCCCGAACCAAAGTTACTGGAACAATCGATTTTACCGCCTGAGCCTGGGAGGTCTCGGAAGTTTGGGAAGCTTCAGCTGGCTCCGTGCCAGCCGCATCAGCCTCTTGCTTTTTATTCTGGCAAGCGGTCAGCGCTAGTGCGGCAATTGAGGCCAAGTAGATGAGTGGTTTGAGCATGGAGTCAGTCAAGGTGAATGGGCGGCGTGTTGACATTTGATCTGTTTTAAAAAGGGGTCGAACATTTGATCTTAACAGATTAATATGATAACTAGTAATGTTGAAGTGTCTGTCGCGTATTCTCGTGGCCTCACCTAATAGTGATTGTGAGCCAAAGATGAAATCAGACGATAAAGTGACGGCTAATGATACATGCCATGCG
>JAQXBQ010000003.1 GCA_029252325.1 Akkermansiaceae bacterium | reverse complement strand
GCCGTAGTGGTCAAGTAAGTAGACTTTGTTCAACTAAGGTCTCTGCAAAAAAAGTTTGCTATCAGAGGTATTGCTGGCTAGTTTCCGCCCGCATCCCATGGGACACTTTAGGACAGGTGGCAGAGTGGTCGAATGCGCACGCTTGGAAAGCGTGTGAGGCAGCAATGTCTCCGCGGGTTCGAATCCCGCCCTGTCCGCCATCGCCCCAGCCCTCATCGAGGGCTGGGGCGATGGCGTTCAAGGGGGGCGGGGATGAGAACGAAGTTCGAGCGCACAACGAAGTGCCGTGCATCACGGCAATCATAAGCCAAGAAATCCGGAGGAGGATTTCTACTGATAAGCACAGCTCAAGCGGAGCGAGAGCAATCCCGCTGGCATTAAATTATCTGAGCCCTCACCGAGGGCCGGAGACGTAGCCCTCATCGAGGGCTGGGGCGATGGTGTTTATGGGCGGCGGGATGAGAACGAGCACGAGCGCTCACTTTCCCCTTGATCCTTAGCACCAAAACATAAAACCGGAATCCGCACGGGGCGAATTCCGGTTTTAACTATGAACAAAAAACAATACTACTTGTTTTGATGATTCTATGAAATGGTTGTATTAGCGTCTGCGACGCAGGATGCCTATGGCGACTGTGATTCCTATCAATAGTGGCGCTGAGGGCTCAGGCACTTGGGTCGGGACGAGTCCGCGCTCAGGAGAGAGGTGATATTCGATCAGGGCAATGTTATCGAGCAAGGCTTGGTTTGCCGCAGCGTCTAGTGTGAACTTGTATTCGAACGCCATACCTGTTTCACGAGAATCAATTGTCCCAGCATTACTGTCTGCCTCGGTGGCGCTATTAGCCAATAAGTAGTCGAGGGATGATTTGACAGCGATTTGCCCGGTTGTAGTAACATTTTTATCTGACTTTCCGAGTCCTGTATAAATGATTACGTTACCGTCACCGTCTTTATTTTTCTTATCCTTTTTGCCTTTTTTGTCTTTGCCGCCATCATCTGTCGAAGACTCGCTCATGAATTTGATGTGCTCACTACCAGTGGCACCGCCATAATCCAAGTCTTTGCCATATTCAGCTTTATCATCTGGGGTAAATGCATTACCCCACAACATGTTTTTAACTTCGATAGGTGTCTCTACATAAAGAAAAAAGTATTGGGTGCTGGTATTCTCGCTTGCGTCAGTTCCCGTGCCCCAATGAATGTAGGTCTGATAAGTTGGGTCATTCTGCGGTCCATATTCAGATTCGTCATTTTTATGACCATTGAAAAAATAAACGGCTCTTTGGTTGTCGTAGCTGTCATCAAGAGTTTTATAACCGTCAAATGAGAAGCTTTGCCCCTGTGCAATCGGGGCCATCAAGCAACCTGTAATGACAGACAGCCAGAAAAGAGTTCGTAAATTCATCGGGTTTGGGGGGTGGTTGGAGGGCTGAACCCAGAGGTGGAAATTTGAAGGAGGGGGGGTGGTAAAGCGACTTAAGCTGAGTCGATCTCAAATTTTTGTAAAAAAGCGCTCAACTGAAATAGTTATACACCTGACAGAGCTTGTAAGCCACATTTTTTTAAATAAATACCAGTATGCTCAATATAAATATAAATAAGATTTCAGTAAAAGTTGACTATTTACCTCGAAATAAGACTGCCCTGGAGCCTTAAAAAGAAAACCTTTATTCATTTAACATGCTGATAATTAGCGTGTTGCGTTTTCATTTGTTTGTGGGAGATGTCAGATCTTTTTTCTTTTATCAAGCTGTCACCGCTATTTTTTCATTTAATAAAAACATACTAAATAATGTGCCTTATATTTAATAAAAGTAAGGCAATGTGCGTTTTTAGCTATTATGGGGCGAATTTATGCCTCTTCTCAGGCATCATGCAAACTTGCCTGTTTACAAGATTGCAGTGATCTATTAGCACGTGGTCATGTCTGATTCACGTCGCCCCTATTCGTCACAAGTTTTTGATGGTCCCGATCGCGCGCCAAGTCGTGCGATGATGCATGCCGTTGGTTTTAATAACGAAGATTTTGATAAGCCCCAAGTGGGCGTCGCTTCGACATGGAGCCAAGTGACTCCTTGCAACATGCACATTGACCGTCTCGCGAGAGAGTCGGCCAAGGGCGTGGACGCAGCCGGTGGCAAGTCGGTGATTTTTAATACTATTACGATCTCTGATGGTATCTCGATGGGAACTGAGGGAATGAAGTATTCTTTGGTATCTCGTGAGGTGATTGCTGACTCGATCGAGACGGTGGCTGGATGTGAGGGAATGGATGGTGTTGTTGCTATCGGCGGCTGTGATAAGAACATGCCAGCTTGTGTGATCGCTTTGGCGCGTTTGAATCGCCCCGGTGTTTTTGTCTATGGAGGAACTATTCTCCCCGGTTGCGCGACGGTTCAGGGCGAGGAAAAAGATCTGGATGTAGTCTCAGTGTTTGAGGCGGTGGGCAAGCACGCTGCGGGTGAATTTAGTGATGAGGATTTACGCATTGTCGAAGAGAATGCTATTCCGGGTGCCGGCTCATGCGGGGGCATGTATACAGCTAATACGATGGCAACAGCGATCGAGGCTCTTGGAATGTCATTGCCCAATAGTTCATCGCAGGATGCTATCGGGGATGATAAAATGAAGGATTGTTTTGATGCAGGTGCCGCTGTGCTCAATATGATGGATAAGGGAATTCGCCCTCTCGATATCATGACTCGCGAGGCCTTTGAAAATGCGATTACGGTGGTGATTGCTCTGGGTGGATCGACGAATGCGGTCCTTCATTTACTGGCAATGGCTCACTCCTGTGGTGTTGAACTTTGCATCGATGACTTTACCGAAATCGGTAAACGTGTGCCGATGGTCGCTAACTTGAAACCGAGTGGTAAGTATGTGATGGCTGACCTCGTTAAAATCGGCGGCACGGTCCCGCTGATGAAGATCCTACTCGAAGCAGGCCTGTTACATGGTGATTGCATGACGGTCACAGGTAAGACGCTTGCTGAGAATCTGGCCAATTCACCACTAGAGTATCCCGAAGGCCAGGACATTATCTGCCCGCTGGACAAACCAATCAAAAAAGACAGCCACTTGCGCATTCTCTATGGCAACCTTGCTCCTGATGGAGCGGTTGCTAAAATTACGGGTAAAGAAGGAGACAGCTTTACCGGTATGGCTCGTGTCTTTGACTGCGAGGAAGATGCAATGACGGCAATTCTTGATGGCAAGATTGTGGATGGCAATGTCATTGTTATTCGCCGTGAGGGACCAAAAGGTGGACCTGGTATGAGGGAGATGTTAGGACCAACAAGTGCGGTGATGGGCCGGGGCCTTGGCGATAAGGTAGCCTTAATCACCGATGGTCGCTTCTCTGGTGGTAGCCATGGTTTTGTAGTAGGTCACATTACTCCTGAAGCCCATGTGGGAGGTCCTATTGGATTGCTTAAAGAGGGTGACGAAATTACGATCGATTCAGTAAACAATGTGCTCCAAGTTAATGTGAGTGACGAGGAGCTGGATGCTCGACGTGCACAGTGGCAGCCTTACGAGCCGCGTTACAAGAGAGGAGTGCTCGCAAAGTATGCTGCTAATGTGACTTCTGCCTCAACGGGTGCGGTGACAGATAAGTTCTAATCATCGGCCGCTTCAGCTAATCCGGCTGATGTTGCAGGTATGTCTTCTGCTTGTAGCAGAGTGAAAAGGGGACAAAGATGATGGCGGTAATGAGCATCAGCTTGGTGAAAAACCAAAAATAGGCAGCGCCCTCGAGTTTGGTCTGTCCTCCTGCATAGTAGTCATTTTGTAAAAGCTGGGGAGGTCGACTTGGCTCGCTGGTTGGCTCCCCGCTTGGGAATGACTCAAGCAAGCCAAGACGCTGTTTCTCTCTCTGTAGCCATGTTCCTTGCTCTGTGGCATTACTGTCTGATGCACTGAGGACAACCCCCAGGTCCCATTGTGTTTTGTGGGTCTCGTCTGGACCGTCAGACGAGATGCGTGCTGAGCTAGAGCTGAGCAGGGTGTAGCGAAGTGGATTACCCCATGGGTCATTAATCGACCCGAGGGCTTGCGAGCCTCTAGCGCTTGTAGGTAGAGATTTTTTGACCAAGTAAATAGTTTGAATGGCGGCCGCACTTTGCTTGAGTTGGTCAAATACGGGAGAGATAATCTCGCCATTAGTCGTTAGGGTGAGGTCATCGTCAGTGTGGGCAATGCTATCGTATCCTGTGTGTGTTTGCTCGTTGTTGAAAGCAAGCTCGGGTATCTGTATGTATGTATTGATGATGCCTGTGAGAGCATTGCCTGCAAATACGGATAGCAGGAATAGGCTCATGACGAAGGATTTCATTTTTCTTGGTGCCTGGGTGTATGCAAATTCGAGGCAAACAATGGAGATGAGTATCTCGGCGGTGGTGAAGATGAGGTAGGCGAGTAGCTGCCACCACACACTGGGTGTCTTGCCGAGGTCGATCGCTTGCTGGGCGACTGAGATCACGGCGAAAGAGGCAACCATGAGGAAGAGGCCAGCGCCTATTTTCCTCAGTGGACTCAGGGGAATGATTTTTTCCACATTGGGGTAGATCCACCACGAGAAAAGGGGGATCAATAACAGTATGAGGAATGGGTTGGCAGCTTGAATTTGTGAGGGTAGGACTTCGAGCTGGCGCAATGCCTCGGGCATGAATGCAAAATTGAAAAGTTTGAGGTCCATTTTCTGAGCCTGGAAAACGAGCGTGTTTGCCGTTTGGTCAAATAAGCACCAGAACACAGCAACAAAGAGAAACAGGGGGATAAGCTTGCCGATGGCAGTGAGGCCCTCTCGGCTGAAAAGCTCTCGGCTGAAGGCTTGGCCATGCGCTGGTATGTGCACGAATTTACGACGCCCCATCCAGAAAGCGACCGTTGCCATAGCCATCAGGATGCCGGGGAGGCCAAATGCCCAGTGTGGCCCGTACCACTTGAGAATATAAGGGATGGCAAGATTGGAGACAACCGCACCAAAGTTAATGGAGAGGTAGAAAATGTTAAAGATTTTTGGGATCAGTTGTTGGTTGTTTTTGCCAAATTGATCTCCGACATGTGCGGAGACACAGGGCTTGATGCCGCCAGCGCCAACCGCGATGAGGCCCAGGCCCGCAAGTAGCCAAAGCTGGACGATGCCTGCCATGCCCATCATGGCTAATGCCAAATGTCCGAGGCAGTAGACAATGGATAGGGTGATAATTGTACGGTATTTTCCGAAAAAGATGTCGGCGACTAAGGCGCCGAAGAGGGGGGTGAGATACACAGCCGAGTTGAAAAAGGAGACATAGACGGTGGCCTTCGCCTCGCTCATTGATTCGCCTCCCAAGACACCGAGGTAGTTTGCCAAAAAAACCGCGAGTGCGGCTTTCATGCCATAGAACGAGAACCGCTCCGCTGCCTCATTGGAAATGATGTAGGGAATGCCACTGGGCATGCCACTGGTATCGGAAGGATTGGTTTGATAGGACATGCTAGAGATTGTTGTCGAGAATGGGGGGCAGCTCGCTGATTTGATCGATGCGGTGATCTGGGCGCTCGGATATCAGCTGGTCAAGATCGTGATAACCCCACGTGGCGGCAATGGATACCATGCCAGCATGGCGTGCTGTAGCGATATCAATGGTGGAGTCACCGACAAAGGCGATCTCCTCTGGGCATGCTTTTAAGGTCTTTGCCAGGTGCAGAGCACTGGCCGGATCTGGTTTGGTGGGCATTCCTTGGTGTTGGCCAATCACTGCAGTGAACGGAATGTCTGGGAAGATAAAGTCGGTCATTGCCTCGCAAAAAGCGTGAGGTTTGTTGGAGAGGACGGCGATCTTGGTTCCGCTATTGAGTAGGTTTTTAAGGGTCTCGCACACCTCAGGGTAGGGCTTTGTTCCTTGTTGCCAAGTGGTCGAGTATTCTGCACTTACTTCTTTGGTGAGCTCTGTGACTTGCTCATCCTGATAGTTATCTGGGCAGGCACGCTCTACTAGCTTGGTGATGCCGTCGCCGATGAATGTGCGCACTGTTTGCTCTGAGTGCGTAGGTAGCTGGTGCCGCTCTAGGACGGTGTTGAGTGCCTGAGCAATACCAGATAGGGAGTGAACTAAGGTTCCATCTAAATCAAAAATGACAGCGCGTATCACGCTTGAGATCATCGTGGCCATTACTCAGAAATTCAAGAGCATTGCCAATAATCTGCCCGATATTATTCGGTGGCTTTGTGCAGGTGAATATCTGTCTGAGGGAAGGGGAATGAGAGCCCTTCTTTGTCGAAGGCTTTTTTGACCTTTTCGGTGACATCAAAATAAATGCCCCAGTAATCAGAGGCATCGGCCCAAGCACGCACAATGATGTTTACGGAGTTGTCGGCGAGCGCATGAACAGCGATCAAGGGTTCAGGATCTTCGTGGACCCTCTCATCGGCATTGATGATAGAGCCCAGCAGCGCTTTTGCTTGATCGATATCGTCATCGTAACTGATGCCAAAGGTGAAGTCGACACGGCGCTTGTCCTCAGCTGAGTAGTTGATGACTGAGCCAGTGGCCAAAGGGCCGTTGGGTAAGATGATGCGTTTGTTGTCGCCGGTGTTAATAATGGTGTTGAAAATCTGAATACTGCGCACTTTGCCGCTGTGCCCTTGGGCTTCGATGAAATCACCCACCTTAAATGGCTTAAGGATGAGGATAAGAACACCTCCAGCGAAATTTTGAAGTGTGCCTGATAGCGCCATGCCAATGGCGAGTCCAGCAGCACCAAGGATGGCAACGAAGGATGTCATCGGGAAGCCAGCGATACTTGCGCAGGTAATGATGAGGATGACCCTCAGTGACATCGATACTAAGCTGTGAATGAAGGTCTCGAGTGCTTCGTCGTAATCGGTTTTTTCGAACCATTTCTCGAGTGCCCTGCAGAGAACGTTGACAATCTTCCAGCCAATCCACAAGCAGATGATAGCACCGATTAATTTCAAGCCGTACTGGGTCGATAATAGCGTGATTTCCTCGATGATTTCCTCAAAATTAATATTCATTTCGTCAGTATTCTTAGTTTTTTTGAGATGATGACGCAATACGAAATTAAGGCATCTTGGTGTGATGACAAGCGGTTGCTGGACAGCTGGTATTTCCGCGGTAGAATCCAGCCATGCTTCCCGAGCTAATCACAGAGATTCCCGGCCCTCGCTCGCTTGCCTTGGCTGATGAACTTAAGCGCTATGAATGTCGCAATGTGACATATACGGCCGAGGATTGGCCTGTTTTCTGGCAACGTGCCGATGGTGTCAATGTCTGGGATGAAGATGGAAATCGCTATATTGACCTCACCGCAGCCTTCGGTGTTGCTGGGCTTGGCCATGGTTGGTCCGCGGGTGTGATGCGCGAGCAGTCAGAGAAGTTGATCCACGGTATGGGCGATGTGCACCCGACGGCATTAAAGGTTGAGGTGTGCAAGCTGTTGTCAGCAATGACCTTTGAACGCTGGGGTGAAGGTGTGGCAAAGACGACCTTGAGTAACTCTGGCTTTGAGGCGGTGGAGACGGCATTAAAGACTGCGGTCATGGCGACTGCTAAAGCAGGCTTGGTAAGCTTCAAAAATGGTTATCATGGTTTGGGCTATGGTGCGCTACTCGGAACGGGGATTGAGAAATTTCGGACTCCTTTTGAAGAACAGCTGGCACCTCTATGTGCTCAGCTTGATTTCCCGTCGACTGAGGATGATTTGCTACGTCTAGAGCAGCAGCTTGGAGCAATCGAGGCGGCTGATGTGGGAGCACTTTTGGTGGAGCCGATTCAAGGACGAGGTGGTAAGCTGGTGCCGCCTGATGGATTTTTAGCCATGCTACGAGCATGGTGTGATTGTAATGAGGTCGTGTTGATCTATGATGAGGTCTACAGTGGTTTTAATCGGACGGGAAAGCTCTTTGCTTGCGACTGGGAGGGCGTTGCGCCCGACATTATTTGCTTGGGCAAGTCACTGAGTGGAGGCTACCCGATTTCTGCATGTGTTGGGAAATCGAGGGTGATGGATGCATGGCCTGCATCCGAGGGGGAGGCGCTGCACACGAGCACTTTCTTGGGAAATCCAGTGGGCTGCGCCATGGCTGTGGCATCTCTGAAAGAACATAGTAATGATGGTACACGGGCACAGGTTGAAAAGGTGTCGGCCAAGTTTAAGGAGCTACTCTGTGAGCTTAAAAGTCCGTTGATTAAGCAGGTGCGGGGCAGGGGGCTTATGCTTGGTATGGAGCTTGAACATGCAGATGGAGGCTGCGCGGGCGATGTGGCAGGACAAGTGCTGAGTGATATGATGCAACAAGGTGTGTTTATGCTGGCTGATGGCGCTGAGGGAAATGTCTTGGCGTTTACGCCGCCATTCATCATTAATGATGAGGAAATAGAATTTGCTATGGAGCAGCTGCAGTGTGCTCTTGACCGTTAGTCTGATCAGATAATACTTACACATAGATGAGCACTACTCCTATGATTTGGTTCAACGGCGACTTGATTGCCGCGGATAGTCTGCGTGTGTCTCCCTTTGACTTGGGGCTCACTGTAGGACTTGGGGTGTTCGAAACGATGGTTGCCTATGATGGTCAGGTTTTCGCTTATGACTTACACCATGAACGTATGGTAAGCTCAGCTGATAAGTTAGGCTTGGACGTTCCGAATGACCGAGTCATCAAGACTGCAATAAGTGAGCTTATCGAGGCGAATGGCGATCACAAGGGGCGCTTGCGCATTAGGGTGACATTAAGCGGTGGTGCAAATCCGCTAGCAGGAGGTGATGAGGCTGGATCTGTGATGGTGACGACTTGCGACCTGCCAGCTGTAGCTGATAAGTTGCCAGTGAGGCTTACGTGGGTGCCATTTGCTATTAATGAGCGTGGCGCGACAGCGGGGATCAAGTCTACATCGTATGCTAATCACGTCTTGGCCTTGCGCCATGCTTTGCGTGCTGGTGCAGGTGAGGGCTTGATGCTTAATTCTCAGGGACAATTGGCAGAGGGCGCTATGTCGAATGTGTTTCTGGTCAAGGATGGCGCAGTGTTTACGCCATCACTGATGAGTGGTTGTTTGCCGGGTGTAACTAGGCAGTTAGTGATTATGCTCTGTTCTGAGCTCGGGATATCTGTTCAGCAATCTGAGCTTGGGACTGAAGATGTGGAGCAAGCTGATGAGATCTTTTTAACCAGTTCGTTGCGCGAAGTTCAGGCTGCTGAATTGCTCGGGGCAGATCCCAGCGCAGTTGGCGGGATTACTTCTCGTATCACTTCTCATATTGCTGAAGCTTATGCAGCTCGAGTCAGGGAGGAGTTAAGCTAATGGCATTATCAAGCTATACCATGCCCATCAAGGCCGAGCATGTGGAGGTAATCCGCGAGCTTATGGAAGAGGGTGGTTTTGAAATGAAGGCTAAGCCTTATGCTCATTTTTCGGGAAAAAAGGGGAAGCTCAGTGTCACGGTTTATGAAAAGGGCCCTAAGATTTTAGTGCAGGGGGGGGATACCGAAGACTTTGTCAAATTTACACTCGAGCCGATGGTTTTTGGTGAGGCGAGATTGGGCTATGAGGAGGTAAATGAGCCTGAGATGTTCGAACCACACTTCGGAATTGATGAGAGCGGTAAGGGAGATTTTTTTGGCCCCTTGGTAATCGCAGGTGCTTACACTGACGCAAGGTCAACGCGTGCGCTGATGGATGCCGGGGTGATGGATAGTAAGAGGATCACCAGTGCTGCTAAAATTTCAAAGCTAGCAGATATCATCAGAGCTACGCCCGGAATCGCCTACGAGGTGGTGAGCATTGGGCCAGAGCGATACAATGATATGTATGGGTCGTTTCGCAATTTGAACCGCCTACTAGCTTGGGGGCATGCCCGCGTGATCCGAAGCTTGGTGGAGAAAGTCCCCGATTGTCCGCGCGCGTTGAGTGACCAGTTTGCGCGCAAGGAAGTCCTCGAAAAAGAGCTGGCGCGTCATGAGGTTGATTTGGATCTTCAACAGCGGACCAAGGGTGAAAGCGATGTTGCCGTTGCGGCTGCGTCTATCCTGGCGCGTGAGCGATTTGTCTCATGGATAGATTCCTCAAGTGAGAAGTCTGGGGTGCGCATTCCGCTCGGGGCTGGGCCGCATGTTCTGGAGGCTGCCCGTAAGCTCATTGCCAAACACGGCGAGGAAATTCTACCCAAAGTTGCTAAGATGCACTTTAAAACGGCGAAGGAAGTGTAGTCTGAGCTGCAAGCCAGTCGATGCACTCCTCTAGCAAGTTGAGATCCATACTGTGGACGTCCTCACCTTTGCCGAGGTCTCGAAGTAGTAATACGGTGAGTTCTCCACCTAGATGCTCACGGAATTCTTCCAAACCGTGGAACACGGCTCTTGTTCCGTCTGCTCCTCTTTGATCGAGTGATGAGTGCCATGTGGGTAGCTCTAATTTCTTGAGTGTTCTCAGGACGCGCATGGCGGAGGCTTGCTCGAGACGACCAGTTTTCCATGAGTATACGGTATCCAGTGCCAAGCCGACACTGACAGCATTGGCGTGGCTCAGCTGGAAGTCACACAGTTGCTCGATTTTGTGGGCAGCCCAATGACCAAAATCAAGCGGTCTGCTGTTGCCTGTTTCGTAGGGATCGCCGCCATAGGCAATGTGTGAGGCGTGTAGTAATGCCGAGCGTTCGACTGTTTCTTCGAGAGCGTGTGGCTCCAGGTTGGCTAGTTTTTCCGAATTTTCCTCAATCCAGTGGTAAAAAGTAGCATCTTTGACGAGCGCTACCTTGACTGCCTCGATGATACCTGAGCGGCGATCGTTTTCCGGTTGGCCGTGAAGAAAGCTGAAGTCGTTTACGACTGCATGGGGAACGGCAAAGGTGCCGAGAAAGTTCTTTTTGCCGTAGGCGTTGATGCCATTTTTGACGCCGACACCGCTATCATCTTGGGCAAGCACGGTTGTCGGAAAACGAACCAGGCGAATGCCCCTGTGGGCAGTGGCAGCGGCAAGCCCAATGACGTCGAGGTAAGCCCCACCGCCGATGCAAATAATGTAGGAATGTCGGTCGATGCCAGCTTGCTCAATAGCGTTCCATGCATCTTGAAGGGTGACTTTGTCTCGCTTGCATTCTTCACCTCCCGTTTGCACGATGACGCCCTTGGAGGAGATGCCCGGAATGCATTCAAGATAGCTACTGACTTGCGTTTCTAGCTCGGGGAATGCTTGGGCAACTCCACTGTCGATGAATGCTATAACTTTAGCATGGCCATTGGTGGGCAGTAAATCCACCAGCATACGATTGCTGTGGTCAAAGGCATTGCGCGTGAAACGCACACGGTGTGTGCTGTTTATTCTGATGTCGAAGTCTTTACCGCTCATGTTGATTGATACGTGGTTAAGTTTAGTAATATTAGCCCTAAACGAATAAAATGCCAGAATTAGTCGATGTTTGGTGGTTTAAGACAGTTCGATGACGAATATCTGAAAAAAATCCGTGCATTTTATCGCGGTCATGGTTTTTCTCTCATGCATCATGAGCGATATCGAAAACATCAACATTACTATGAAGACCAGCAAGGGACCTATCAAGATTTCCATGTTTGCTGGAGATACTGAAGTTACCTGCGCGAGCTTCCTCAATCTTGCCAGCCGTGGATTTTATGACGGCCTGGTCTTTCACCGCGTGATTCCTAACTTTATGATTCAAGGTGGTGATCCTACCGGCACAGGTATGGGTGGCCCGGGCTACAAGTTTGAGTGTGAGTGTAAGCCTGATTTGAAACACGATAAATCAGGTATTCTCTCAATGGCAAATGCTGGACCTAATACCAATGGCTCGCAGTTTTTCATCACACATGGACCTACCCCTCACCTCGACGGCAAGCACACTGTGTTTGGCGCTGTGACCGAAGGGCAGGACATTGTCGATGCGATTGGTCAAGGCGATACGATCGAGTCTATCGAAATTCACGACAGCACAGACGCCTTATTCGCGGCTCAGGCTGACCGTATCACTGAGTGGAACGCGAGCTAGCCTTGCTTTTACTGGGCGAGATTTATTCGTCTCAATCATAATGCTCTATCTTTTATCACCAGCGAAAAGCCTCGATTATGAATCTGAGGCGCCTTCGGTCAGGGCAACTATGCCTCGGTTTCTTGATCACTCAGCTCAGCTTGCTGATCGTCTTAAAACGATGAAGCCAGCAGAGCTGGAGGTGCTGATGGGTATTTCCAGTAAATTGGCGGAGCTTAATGCTGGCAGGTTTGATGAGTGGCGTAAGGATTATAGCAAGCCGGAGGCGCGCCAGGCCATTCTGGCATTCACGGGCGATGTCTATCAAGGCCTCTCGGTCGAAGATTGGGACAAGGATGACTTTGTTGAGGCTCAAAAAAGCATCCGAATCCTATCTGGTTTGTATGGAATTCTTCGGCCATTAGACTTGATGCTGCCGTATCGCCTGGAGATGGGGACGAAGTTGCCAAACGAGCGAGGTGCTAACTTATACCAGTTCTGGGGAAGCCTGCTAACGGATAGCCTCAATAAAGAAATCAAAGGAGCTGGCGATGCGGTTATCAACTTAGCCTCTAATGAGTATTTTTCCTCGGTGCAGGCAAAGAATCTCAAATCTCCTGTGATCACTCCTGTGTTTAAGGATTGGAAAAATGGCCAATATAAAATCATCTCTTTTTACGCCAAGAAAGCGCGAGGCATGATGGCCTCGTGGGCGATTCAACAACGAATCTCTAGCCCTGCAGGATTGAAGCGCTTCAAGGCTGGCGGCTACGCCTATGATAAGTCACTGAGTGACG
>JAQXBQ010000281.1 GCA_029252325.1 Akkermansiaceae bacterium | reverse complement strand
ACTTCTTCGGAATAATATTCTGATTGCTGTAAATGAGAGTAAATCGTGCAGAATTCTTGCCTTTTGACGAATCCTCCAACTCAGACAAAACCATCAATAATATCACCCCCCTCACTGGCTCTACATGATAGCAAACTGACCTTCTAATGAAACCCTCTGCTTTGTCTTGCTGCTTATTATTAGGGCTAAACATTCCATACCTGACCGCCAATACTGACTTCAGCTCATTGAAATCATTCACAATCTGATTTGGGTCACTATTAGGGGTACCATAATGAACCGACACCTCAAACAATTCGCCTTTATGATATCTAGCTTCCAGTGCATGCGCTTGGTGATCGGGCAGAGAGCCGCTAACAGACTTAACTCGAATAACTTTCGATTTAGAGTCCTCGCTCAAGGTCTTCACCGCAACATCAAGCTGCTTATCAGAAGCCCATTTCATAAGTTCTTCAGGTTCCCCGCCCCACTGCAAGCCAAATGGCGGCAGCAAAACCTCTTGGGTGTGGGCGCTGCTACTAAGTCCAATGAGAACAAAACAGCCAATCAAAATATTGGGCACACGCGGCAACTTGTTAAACATGTCAGTTTTGAAAATAATGCCCTGCCTCTGCATGGCAAGCATGTAAACTCAGCGGCTTCTGCATTAGCAAAAAGAATGAATCTACTACAAAAATTACACCCTGGAAGTATGCTGGTCGAACTCACCATTGCCCTGACACTTCTCACCAGTATTGGTCTCATTGTATTCAAGGGCAACCTTGATATAATGGCTCCCCGTCAGTGGGTCATTCATCAGAACATGTCGGACGCTTACCTTACCTACGAAGAGGCGTATGCTCAGCGTATCAGCTTCGAGCAACTCACAGGTGTCGATTCTCCTTGGCCTATCTATCCCCAGACTGACAATACCGAAGTTGAAATGGGAAAGCTGCCTGGGGGATTACCTATCACAGCCAGTGTTATTCGCACCCGCATACCAGATAGTAATAATTTACCTGAGTTCGGCGGTAGCGGATCAAATTCAAGTAACCCCTCAGAAATGCAAACATGGCAAATACAGTCTCATCTATCATACCAAATTGGTGAAAATGATTACATCAAATCTCGCACCATCATACGTACACAATAGTCATGACACTGAAATGGAAGAGAAATAAACGAGGCTTAACGCTCGTTGAAATGACTGTAATCATTCTCGTTGGGTTAATGGTCGCAACCATATCGCTTACGCTTTTCAACAGTCAATTAGCATCCTACAAAATACTTAAGACTCAAAACTTTCTTATTAGTGAAGCTCCTCAGATCAACAACAGTCTTAACCGCATTATCCCCAGAGCTAATTTCTTTCGCATGTATAGCAATCTGGCAGATGCCAAAGCTGGAACCAATGCAGTTATCACCGATGGAAAAGTAATCGCTCTTAAGTTTCAAGATCCTGCCGACCCAGCTGACAGCAGCTATGGTGTTATTGCGTTCGACGCCACAGAGAACGACCTAGACTACTACCATCTCAACAGCATGGCAGAGTTAGCCGTTGCCTCATCAGAGTGGAGTATAAGCACACAACTTGAAAATGTTGTTTTCTCAGTCGAAAGTGGGGTCTTACGCACTAAACTCAGCGGGCCTAATGGCGAAGAAATCACCTACTCGTCAACCACACAACGATGAAGCTCATGAGAAAAACATCAACACTCCAAGCGCAGCAAAACTCACCCGGTTTCGCGTCCTTGTTGACGGTCACCTCAGTGGGGTTAGCCTTATTAATCATCCTGGTCTCGATGTATGAGAATACCATTGTCGCCCATGACGTTCAGAAAAACAGCTTACTCAAAAACGACTACCAACAACGTGAAGACGCGTTCCTCCGCGCGCTAACTAACATCATTCCTAACAGAGCCATGATGTGCATGCAAGACAACTCCATGAATTCACCTAGTGTTGAGAATCTACAATGGAAAAGCATCATTAATGACGCCCTTGAGTTGTCAAATTCTCGCCAAGCTCTCTCCCCAGACCTCGCTCTAGCTTTGGGGCTTAACGATTATCGCAGTGGTAACAATACAGATTCTAATCTAGAGCAAGCAACCATCATCAGCGCACTTACTGGAACTACTACAAACCCTGATGCAATTACCTCAGGAACTAATCTATCTGCGAGCAGCGATTACCCGCCTCCCCTCACTTGTAGTTCAACTGACCAAGCCACTGACACCATGTATCCGGTTATATCTTTCAATAAGAGATATGGTATCGATGCAGAAGGTTGGGTCCAAGCTTCTATTGATGACTTTCCGTTCTACAACTTAATCAATGCACCTGAAATGCATTTCAATTACCAAAATGGCAGCACAATGATCGCCAAGCACAATTGGTGGGTATTTGAGATGTCTTTCGCAGCTCAAGACGTAAATTTGACACGCGTTGTTTCCCGGAAAAAGAAGTATCTTATTTCACTCTATGAAATCCCCTCCCAGCTCCCTATCAGCGCTTCATCGTTTGCCACTTTTGGCACCCATAGTGATGGAACCGAGTGGTCTAATGTAAGTTTAAAGGGTAGCGTATTTGCAGAAAAAGTGAAAACAGAGGGGGCTTTTTCAACAGATGCTATTGCAGCAAGAAAAGGAGTCGAAATTTCCTCAAATACAACAGTTAATGGCACTACCACTGGCGCAGACGGAGCGAATCCGTTTGAAAGCAACGCACGTGAGCTGGCCCAAACAGAGGGCAAGACCTTTCCTATCTCGTCATCATCAGATGGTGGACGTGTGACTTTTATACCCATAAACCGCGGGCTCGAATTTTATGACCGCTATACAGGTGACTCCAATTCAGATAGCGACAGCACTAATGCGGTGTCCCCCACTTCATGGGACTATTATAGTATTGGCGCAAAGCAATGCAGTATGCGCCTGGATGTTATAGACGTAACATCTGCAACCGATCAGACCCCGACTGCCATCAAATTTAGCTATTGGCAAGATGATCCCAGTGATGGCATTACCGGCGATTTAGAACTCGTTAGTATTACCTTTAGAAAAAACGCTAACCCCTTCGACCCTAGCGAACAAAATTGGCCTGGTTTGTTTGATGTAGGCGGGGAGAGCTTTCCGTTTCATATCGATAAATCCTATTCTGGGCGCCCGTGTCTTGCTATCTATGCTGAGCGCCTTACTGCATGGCTACAGAACAACAATGCCGGCTATTTCGAAACCAATAAATCTATCTCTGTAAATGTTGATTACATTAATAATGCTGCCATTGCCAAGCCGCCCTTCCCTACAGAAGTTGCAGACCTTGCGGTTATGTTAATGGACGCAAAAGACTTAACGATTTTCACCAAAGGATTTTCCATGGTTACGAACATGCGCCTTATATTCACGGATGACATCAATATTACATCAACCACAACACCTGAGGGTAATACTAACG
>JAQXBQ010000274.1 GCA_029252325.1 Akkermansiaceae bacterium | reverse complement strand
AACCACAACACCTGAGGGCGTCGTGCTAGCATCTGGAGAACAATTTTACCCGCCAGTATCATTTTTCGCCCCAGAAAAACGATTCGGAGACAGCGGTATTGCACTGAAGATTGACCTTGATGGCCAACTCGGTTCGCTTGCGAAAGGCAATAGTGAGCCCGTGCGTATCGCAGATCTCAAATCAAGTTTTGCCGATGAAATTATACCCGAGAACATCGAAGCCAACCTAAAGACAATTGATCATCCTGCCGCGCTACCACCAATTAACATGATGAACTGGATGGTCGTTATTAGAGAAATACACCCTAAGTATGATCCAGATCAAAGCTGATCCCATACTGACAGCCCTACCGCAGCACTCCTTATGGCCGCCGCGCGCTATAGACCTGCGGATATGCATCCAGCTCATGAATTTAAGGGTTGGGAGGTAATGATTCCTCAGCCTCCTGTAGCGGGGAATCCTCACCTACTTCAATAGCACGCGGCCTCTGATTAAGGGTATTCAGAGGCCTGAATGAGTCACTGTGGGTATCAACTCTGAATGACAGCTCATCAATATCACGATTACTCTCAGCAATCTGCTCTCTTAGAGCCTTCTGTTCATTTCGAATAGCCATCAGGATTTCCAATAGCACGAGGTCAGGAGACTTTGATTCGATCCCCCCCTCCCCCATCTGATCCTTGTCATTCGAGCTTAGCTGCACCGAGTCGGCTTCAACACCAGTGGCCATACTAATTTCGTTCTTCATCTGGTTCAAAGCATCAGGATGATTTACCAGAAGTTGGCGTTTCAAGGCACCTTGTGGGGCTGAGGTGTCATTAGCCCGCCTCTCGGCATCTTGAAAATGACTTATCGAAAAACCAATGCTAACGCCAAGTGCTAGCATCAAAACAGAGAGTATAGTTTTATTCATTAAGTGATACGTTGTAGAAATAACAAGAGCTCCCCTTTAACGACCAGGGGAAGGATCATTTGCAGTTGATGGGCTACTCTTTAGTGCAAATGCACGCGTGATGATAACCCTGTGCGAGCGAGGTGGCACATTTACCATCGTAAAGCTTTTACCAGTAATACTGAGCTGACGAATGAGGCCTGAGCTCTGATTCAATGCCTGAACACCAGCAACCAAATCAATTTCCCCAGATTCTCTCGATACCCCGATACCATCCGAGCGATAAATCTGATACGTAATGAAATCGTATTCACCCGATATCTGATAATATAAACGCACCTCGATACCATCGCTGTAAACTTTATATTTCATAGGTGATATCACCACTGGTGTTGTCTTCCCACGCTCCACTCGAATCTTCGAGTTTAGTTGGTAATTTCCGATAAGCCTAAACGATGGCGAGAGACCTACTGGGCGATCACCAGAACTCACATCATCGCCGTAAATTGGTGATAAGAGCATCACAAACACCATCCAATAATAACAAATAGATTTCATATTGAATATTACCGATAACTTACCCACCCACGTCCCAGAGACCATCATTGGTATCACCAGAGGGGTCATAATCATTACCATTACTATCAAGTAAAACAGGAGGGCTTACCGTAACATCTACCTCCAACACACTGTCATCAAGTGCTTGCGCGGTAGGCAAAGCACTTGACCCATTCGAGAGGTAAGGAATGATCTTTTCCGCTGTAAGTGCACTAGGACTCTCGATGGGGTGCTCAGCTAGGTAGGTGCGCTGTGCATTGTAAACCATCCTGAGCACTCGAGATCCTTCTGAGCCACGCTGCCATTCTCGGTATCCAGACATAGCGAAAAAAGATATCCCAGCCAAGGTGAGCAAAACCAAAATCACTACCGTCATCTCGAGTATGGTAAGACCCGACTGTCGGTGTCGCATGCCAAACAACTTGTCTGAATGGCGGATAATTTGCTTATACATTACTGTTTATGGTATCAGCTGCACTATTATTGAAAATACAAAAATACGAAATTCAACTTACTTCGATGCTAGTCTGCCGCGCTTGCCGATGAAGGTCACATTCCCGATTTAAGATCTTCAATTGCGCCCATAATGGTAGCACGCAGCTCCTCGTTTTGTGATAGTTTAAAAAAACCATATGCTCCCACACATAACATAATCATAGTGATAAACCTAAATATCCACATGTAGGTAAAACTTTTTCCCTCAGGGGCAATTCGCTTATTATACCAGTTACCTCCCTCAACCACATGAACCGCATGCATAATGTGATCATCTTTTAAATGCTTCACCATATTCTCAGCTAAGAGATTGTTTTTGATGATCATTCGATGCCGGTAATCCCCTCCTTTACTTTGCTCCACATCCTGAACCTCTATACCAGCAGGCAGATCACCTTCAGGAAGCCTGAGCGTCAAAATATGCGTCTCGTAGATGAAACGCTCTTTGAGCCAACGATCTAATTTAGTGAGTTGCATAAGGATTAATAAAAAAAGTCTACATCGCCTCTTGCATCATCTGAGGTCCCATCATGAAAATGGGCATAAAGGTACCTAAGAATACTGCTGCAATGAGCAACACCGCAATAATCATTACCACCAAACTAATGAACTGGCTAAAATCATCCATGAGTTGCTCAGCATCCTCCTCAAACATATCTGACAGCATTTGCAGCTGTGTGTCTAGTGAAGCCGACCTCTCACCGATGGCCAGCATATGAACCACTTGTGGGTCCACTGAGGTGTATTTAGCGAACGCAGATGACAGAGGAACTCCAGACTTCTCATAAACATCTGCCGCCTTGCGTAACTCATCATAAAAAGGCGTTGTTTTTACACTATTGGCTCCTACGCGCAGAGATTTAGCGAGGTTGATTCCATTGGAATAAAGCAACCGAATCGTTGAAAGCAAAGTCATCTGGCGGAGGCTCATTACCATTGACTTAACGACCCGAAATCTTGCCATCGCCAGATTAATAATGGTATTTCTGACGGGAGAAGACTTCCACACAGTTATAGCTGAACCCACTAAAATCAAAACAACAAGCGGCCATATTTTTTGCACCAGATGACTTATTTCAAAAGATAGCTTTACCAATCCTTTTGGTTCCATGCCCACCATCATCGTTTCTACCTGAGGGACGATCTTAATCTGCGATACAATAAATGCCCCAATCAAAATCGGTATCACAATACATGGCATCATGATCAGCTTTCTGATTTTCTTACGGAAGTGGATCTCATTTTTGATCCTCTTGCCTAATTCAGCAAATGCAGTATCAAGCTGACCTGTATCCCCTCCAGCTTGAATCAGACCTATTGTCATATCATCAAATCGCTCTGACCTTTTGAATGCAGTATGAACGGGAACCCCCTTGTTAATGTCACTACATATATGATGCAGCGATGCAACCATATCCTTATTAGGATGACCGTGCGCATAATATTTGATAGCATCCGCCGTACTAATCTGGGCTCTCAGCATTGAAGCCAATGAGCGGAACATTTGTACTAGTTCCTTCTTCTTGAGCGGCTTCGTTTTTGCGGCGAACAAAGTAGATTTAGGCTTCTCCTTTAATACCTTGTTACTGCCGACTGCAACGGCTCCACTCTCCAGCGTTGATTCACTCATAATGATGCATCTTAATCGTCTGTACTCATGTCGATCATCTTGCTAATCGCCGCCAGATCTGTCTTACCCTCTTTCAACAGTTTTAGACCATTGTTACGTAAATTAGGCAAAATACCTTCTTCCTGAATTTTAAGTTCAAGCTCATAAGGCGTTATTTCACCCTTAGAAAGCATATCTGAAATCTTTGGTGTAATCGGTATAATCTCCAATATCGCCGTACGTCCAGTATACCCAGAACCATGACACTCCTGACAGCCATCTGGTGAGTGATTATGAACCAGTTGATTTTCCCAGCTTTTATCCAGCCCATAGATCATACGATCCTTATCAGAAACACCTCTTTGCTCCGTCTTACAATAAGGGCACAGAATTTTGATGAGACGTTGCGCACAAGCCGCCTTCAATGTCTGAGCTATCTTCCATCGTTCGATGCCTAACTGCTCAAAACGCTCAATAATCTGCGAAGCACGCGGTGTATGGATCGTGGTCAATACCTTGTGCCCAGTAACCGCTGCTTCGATAGCCAGCTCTGCAGACTCAATGTCACGAACCTCACCCATCAGAATGATATCAGGATCACTTCGCATAAAACTAGCAATCATAGGTTTAAACTCAGCCGGACTACGAAGATCACAATGAGTGACTCCTGGTATCTCATCCTCCACAGGGTTTTCTAGGGTCAAAATATTAACATCAGGTGTGTTCATCTCACGCAAAATCGCATTGAGAGTTGTAGATTTACCCGATCCCGTTGGGCCACTCATGACAATGATCCCCGCAGGAATCTTCATCACTTTATCAATAGCGAGAAGTGTTGCGCTATCAAAGGCAAGCGAACCCTTACCTAAAGTCACATCCAAGTGCCCCTTATCAAGTAGGCGCATCGTAATATGATAACCACGATAAGTACGGTGGCGCTCATAACGAATATCAATAGGTCGCCTGTAGTAGGAAATCGTGAAGCGACCTGAGATGCCAGGTGTTGTATTACGAATCTCAGCGGGCAGCTTCATTAAATTCAACAGGTAAGCATCCAGACGATCCTTGATCTTCATTGGAAGCTCAGTCTTCTTACCGATATCGCCGTCGACTCGGTATGCATAGTAGAACACTTCTTTTTCTACCTTAAAGTGAATATCAGAAGCCCTCTGTTTGACCGCACTTGCCATGATAGTGGCAAGGAGCTGCGCCATTGGCTCCTCATAGTCCTTGGTGATATTAAAGTCCCTGATCTTTTCATCAGCCTCGTCTACTCGAATCGCCTCAAGTTCATCACGGCTGGGCCCTGTATTACTGGCAACAGCCTCTATAGAACGGCTAATCTCTGATGTTAGAGTAACAACCTTGACGATTTCCAGCTCAGGAAAGCGCATAGAAATATATTCATCAGCCGCAGAATTCCATGGGTTAGCAATGGCCACGATAATCTTATGCCCATCCACACAAAGCGGAGAAAACCCCCCTCTGGTCAGCACCGACGGATCACATTTATCCAGTAAATCACTCTCACAAAACTCAGCTACTTTCGGAAAGAACGGCATGTTGTTAACTTTAGCAACAGCAGCCATAAACTCGATCTTGGTGACTTTTGCACCCAGCTGACCATGATCAATATCCTTAAGGGATTTATCATGATCAACAAGAACCTCCATGATACGCTTACTTATGAGCGCATTGAAACGAATGCCATCAAACTCAATCATGATTCAGTCTCCTCTCTAAAATGCTTACTGCACATGCATTGCCATCCAGCATAATCCAACCTCACAGAACTAATGATTGGTTTCGTATTGTTTTTCTCCAAGGTGTATTCGGCTATTATAGGTGCTAACGCATCTACAAAAAATGGATTGATAGATGCCAGAGCCAAAACATCTAGGTCCTCTGCATAGGCAATCGGAACGAGCATAAGCCTGCACAACAATTCGATATCTGGGTTTTTCTCATACAGTGAGCTTGGAGCAATTAGTTTGCCGGCAAAGGGTATGCGCGTTGGTTGGAATGGAAGAGTTTGGGCCAACTTGATCGATATAGCCTCTACGGTGGCATCGAGCATCTCGCTACCACCTGCAGTCAAACTCGCCAAGCAATCTACAGGATCGGCCCCTCTTCCAGCTAACCACTCAGACTTGACCATTGCCGACACTTGAGTGCAATCCTCTGCTGTTGCTAAATTGGTCTGCTGGAGCATGGCTAAAGTCCGAATCAAAGCGTGATCCAGCGCAACGGGAATCTCCTGATTTACGACCGACAAGCCTTGATTACGAGCAGGCTTTGCATCATCAGACGATGACATCTGAGGAAGAAGATCTTGCTCAAGTGGCAATTGTTCATCTCCCTGGTTGTGAGGCTGTGTACTCATGGTTTATAATTAAGGTTGAGAGTTCTCCGCGGCAAGAAGTCCATTGATGATCATCTATCCATAGATGTTATTCGCCAATATTGTGATTGAAGTTAACACGGTCGTTTGTCTTTTTGTGACTTTTGACACAAGAGGGATTATACGAAGTAGGAGTCACAACAAAAACCAAGCTTGATTTCTCTTTCTGAGACTTCTTTGACTTGAAGAAAAAATTGATCAACGGAATGTCACCAAGAATGGGCACCTTATTATCATCCTTGCTATCCACCTCTCCATAGAAACCACCAATCACGAGAGAGTGGCCATCTGGTATTCTTGCAATAGATTGTATGGTTGCCTCGCTGACACGGGGATAAACATTACCTGATGCCGTTTCTACATTTTCAGTAATCTGGGCATTTCGAGGGCGCATCTGCATCCTGATCGTGCCGTCTGGCAGCAAGCTCGGAGTCACCGAAATTGTCACTCCAATTTCACGTGTTGTTTCTGGATCTGTTGAGTCAGATGTATCGATCGTATACCTAACCTCCTCTGCCGTATTTTGACCCGCAGTGGTATCTGACACCGTTTGTGTGATGATTGGAACTCGATCGATAAGTGAGATCGACGCTTTTTCATTGTCTTCCGTAATGACCACCGGATTGGACTTTTGTGTCACTAGATTACTATCTTTTAATGCTCGCAGCACACCACTAATTTGCAATGGACTCAATACGATATTACTTGCCGAAAAATCAATAGCGTCATCGGCCAATGTCGCTACATCATCGATACCGAAAACAGAATTTAAATTACGTGCCAGATCTAAAGAAACCCCCTGGGAGCCAAGTGATGATGACCAGGCCACGCCCGTCTGAGAACCTTCACTATTATTTACC
>JAQXBQ010000267.1 GCA_029252325.1 Akkermansiaceae bacterium | reverse complement strand
CGGTAAAAATCAAAATGATACAGCGGCAACCGGCCGCTCTGGTATTCGTTTACTAGGCTGAATGTCGGGCTGGTCACATCCGCACTAGCAGTGTCACGGTTGCTTAGCCCCACGGCCAGCCCTCCAGCTAGCCCCTTAGTGAAGTGAGTTTTACCTGCTCCTAAGCCCCCTTGCAGCGCAACCACACTTCCAGCCTCCAAGCCAGCAGCAAGCTCTCGACCCAATGCCACCATTGCCTCAGGAGAATTAATACGAATACCTAAACTCGATAACTGCTCCATTCGGTGACTATAAGAATCTGTCTTCATTGTGAACTTTGATGGATTTCCTTGTGATTAAATTTCTGTCGTGAAGGGAACGTCCTCAGAGCCTTGGGTATTGCCCCCAAAACCATAAATGGCAAACTCAATCACATCGCTGAGTGATTGCTCTCGCTCATTCAAATTACGATCACTGCCCCCGTTTACGCCATGATCCACCTCTCCTTGACGATACCCATGTCCGCCTTCGTCAATCTGATGTTCACCACTTTTCTGACCACTGAGCTCCATTGCCAGCCCGCCCAAACCTCGATCGTAGGTCATCGCCCCAGAGAGAAAAACCAGATGTTTTATCATAGCTCCGGTAGATCGCTCAGGAAAATGAAGCCGCAGGGCTTTAGCGAACAAGCCAAGGGTCTCAGCATATAGCTCCCTGCTTTCCCGAGGTATGGCGTAATCCGGCTCGATCAAATACCGTGCGACCGATCGCAATATGAGCGCTGATGGCACAGCGCATTCCTCTGGCATGGCCAAAGGCCGCAGAAACGCTCCAAGCACAGCACGCATGGACACCTTCTCAAGCCCTCCTTTATTATCAACTTCGCGGTTCAGAAGTTCAATACGGTAACGATTCATCTGATTCATACAACGCTTAAGCGTCTCCTGTATCAGGCCGTCAATACCACCAAAGTGATAACTTACACTTGCCAGATTCACACCCGCCACCTGGGTAACATCCCGAACCGACACATCCTCGAAACCTCGATCCGAATATAGCTTCCATGCGGCCTCCAATATCTGCTCTCTCGTATTCACGCAGTTTTGAGCTTAACTAATCAAAAGCAGCAAGGTCAATATCAAACGGTCGTATGAACGTAATCCTGACTTTTCATTCCATGCCACATGTGACCATCTTACTTCATGGCAACGCGCATCGACTTCCTCCATCAAGATTGCCTCATTGGCATGAAGGCGATGCCCTCAAGCTCAATAGATCTGGTCGTCACCTCACCTCCGTATAATTTAGGCATCAAATATGATACCTACCAAGATCATGCCGATCGCTCCACATTCATCGAATGGTGCCTGGAGTGGGCCACCGAGCTCAAGCGAGTGATGCACAATGACGCTTCTTTTTTTCTCAATCTCGGCGCAGCACCACAAAACCCACTATTACCACATCAGCTACTCATCGCCCTGACACAGGCAACAGACGAACCCCTCTTTGTTCTCCAAAATACATTCCATTGGATCAAATCCATATCGGTAGAAACCAAAACAGGTGATACCATTAGCGCTGGGCATTTTAAACCCATCAACAGTCACCGCTATGTCAATGACTGCCACGAGTATGTTTTCCACCTGACCAAATCAGGCGATATCCCACTCGATCGACGCGCTGCAGGGGTCCCCTACGTCGATAAATCAAACATCGATCGCTGGGGCCATACTGAAGGGCGTGACAAGCGCTGCCGCGGAAATAACTGGTTCATCCCCTACGACACCATCAAGAGCCGTGACAAAGATCGCCCGCATCCAGCGTCATTTCCCGTAGGCCTGGCTGAGCAATGCATTCGCATTCATGGCAATACGGATAAAAACCATATGCTTGATCCCTTCAATGGAATCGGCTCATCTGCCATTGCCGCCTACCGAATGGGCCTCGCCAGCTATACTGGCTTTGATATCGATGAGGGTTACTTGGACCTCGCCCATGAACGCCTCAAGCAGGCACGTGCTCAAAGTGAACAAACCCAAGCGTAGCACACAGCTTGAGTAATCTCTGCACTTTTCTCCCCACTGCTGCATCACAAACCACCATGGAAACTCATCCCATTCTCGCCCTTGCCCCGATGCAGGATGTCACCAACTTGCCGTTCATGCAGGTGATCCAACAATATGGCGGACCAGACTATTATGTGACCGAGTACTTCCGTGTGCATGCCGACTACAGTCTCGAACAAAAAATTCTCAGCAGTATCACCAAAAATGAAACCGGTCGCCCTGTCTATGCCCAGCTCATTGGGCAGGACATTGAGGCCCTTGTCCGAGTTGCCACGGAGCTGCAAGCTTATCCAATCGCCGGCATTGACCTCAACCTTGGCTGCCCAGCACCTGTCGTTTGTCGAAAAGATGCCGGTGGCGGATTACTTCGTAAACGAGAACAGATGGAGCACATCATCGCCTCGCTGCGCGACGCTATCAGTGGCAAATTCACCGTCAAAACCCGTGTTGGTTACGAGAGCCATGATGAATTCCCAGACCTTCTTGAGATCTTCAAACGCCATGATATCGACACCCTCACAATTCACGGCCGTACCGTCACCGAGCGCTACCAGACCCCCATTCACCCTGAGTGCATTCGGCTAGCTGCAGAGCAAATGAAATGCCCAGTGATTGCCAACGGCAATGTGGTCGATGTGGATACTGGACTGGGTGCTATCCGCAAAACCAAAGCACATGGGCTCATGATCGGCCGCGGCGCGATCCGAAACCCCTGGATCTTCGATCAATTACGCGCCTCATTCTCCGGTCAAACACCTCGAACAATCGTCAGAGCTGACCTGCTGGGCTACATCGACCAGCTCTATCACGCGATTGCAGCGCACGCCCATGACTTTGACCCCAGCAAACACGTCAACCGAATGAAGAAGTATATGCTCTATATCGTTCAAGGTATCGATGATGCCTTCGAACATCGCATTCGACGGGTGACCACTCCAGAGGGGTTCCATCAGACTTGTCGAGATTTCCTCGATAACAAAGAGCCGCTCCCCTCTCGACCACCAGAAAAGTCCAAACTCTTCTGCGGCTTCGATGCGTTGCGTTAATGAGCATCTTATGTTAATTCTCTTGTTGTGCCCTCGAGCTCTCCAGACACTCCGCTGATTCAGGTTCGCAACCTGCACCAAAACTTTGACTCCCATCGTGTCCTGCAAGGTGTCGACGTCGACATTTACCCTAATGAAACCGTATGTCTGTTAGGCAAATCAGGTGGAGGCAAAACAGTACTCATCAAACATATGATCGGCCTCATGCAGCCGAGCCAAGGCAGCATCAAAATAGGAGGTGTCGATATATCCAACATGGGTGAACGCGAGCTTGCACCTATCAGAAAAAAAATAGGCATGATGTTTCAAAACGGAGCCTTATTTGATTCGCTCAATGTAGCCCAAAATATTGCTTTTCCCCTTCGCGAGGAAGGCATTAAAGACGTTGACGAATTAAACCAGCGTGTCTCTGAGGTGCTAGAGATCGTAAACCTTTCCGGCCAAGAAGAAAAGATGCCCTCTGACCTCTCGGGGGGCATGCAAAAACGTGTCGCCCTTGCGCGCGCCATCGTGGTGCAACCTGAATGCATTTGCTACGATGAGCCCCATGCGGGACTTGATCCCATCACCGCAGAAAAAATCGACAACCTCATCAAGCAGTTACAGCAAGAGCGTGGCATCACCAATATTGTCATCACCCACGAGCTACGCAGCGTATTCCGCATTGCTGACCGCATCATCTTTATGAAAAACGGCAAAGCCTACTGGCAAGGCAGCCCCGATGAGATGAAAGCAAGCTCAGACCCAACACTGAGCAACTTCATCGCAGGTTCAGAGAGTTGACCCACCCACGATGCGAATATCTTGATGCTTACCGCCACCTTTTTTGCACCTTGCAAGAAACCACAATTCAAGAGAAACTGATCCTATGCCCGTTCGGGAAAAAAAACGAGAACGAACCGCTGGCCTCTTTGTTCTGATTGGACTCATTTTGCTGGGTGTTCTTATTGTAGAATTTGGTCGCTTCGGTGATCGATTCCGTGGCCATTACCCCCTTTATGTCGCGTTCCCCGACACCGCTGGCATCATCAAAAATAGTGAAGTTCGTCTGCGTGGCGCAAAAATCGGCCGTGTAGCCACTAGGCCTGAGCTGATAGTCACGCCAAGAGCCAGCAGTGTGCTTATGGAAATGCGTATTCGTAATGATGTCCAGATACCCTTTGATTCTGTTTTTAAGATCAGCTCGTCTGGCCTCCTCGGTGATAAATATATCGAGATCATTCCCCCCAGTCAGGAAACAGGAAGTTACTACCAATCCGGTAATACGATAGCAGGCAAGGGCGCAGGGGGATTTGACTCACTCAAATCAGACGCAGAAGACATCGCGCGCGATACGAGTCAGCTTATTAAAGAAGCCGCCGTCACTTTCAAGAAAATCGATCAAGCACTGGAGTCGCTTAAGCGCATCAGTGAAAGCATGGATGTGACCATGTCCAAGGTAAACAACGAGCTTCTATCGCAGAAAAATCTTGATCAGCTCACCGAGACTATCGCCAGCTTTAAGACCTCCAGCGACAACCTAAAAACAGTCTCTGCCGATCTCAAGCCTACTATCAGCGAGGCACGAGAGACATTCACTAGCATGAAGGCCACCTCGCAGAGCGTGCAAGACCTTGTCACCGATGCCCGCAGCGAGATTAAGCGCATCAATCCCGCTCTCAAAGAAATTCCAAAAGCAGTGCAAAGCATGAGCCGAGCCGCCTCCAAGGCAGAGGCAACCATGTCCGCCATGCAAAGCAAAGATGGCCTTCTTGGAGTCATGGCAAGCGACCGAGAAACAGGAACCAACGCAAAGGAGTTTGTTAAAAACTTGAAGCGCTATGGTATATTGCGCTATCGAGACGACTCTTCACCTGAAAAAAACGATCCTCGCGACAAATTCCGTGGCAGTCGCCGCTAGCCCTCCAACACCCGCTCGACAGCCTTGATCTCTCAATACACAACTAACTCAAACCACCTTGATGTCTGACAACAGCGACGAACCACGTATCTACCTTCTGCCCAATCTCATGACGGCGGGAAATCTCTGTTGCGGTTTCTTTGCCGTATTGACCATCTTCAACGGCATGCAGGAACCTGATTTTTCGGCTGCCTTTCCTTTCTATGAAAAGGCGATCTTGCTAATTTTTGGATCCTGTCTCTTCGATTTACTCGACGGCAGGCTGGCTCGCATGGGTGGCCAAGAATCTCCCTTTGGCCAAGAGTTCGACTCACTCGCTGATGTCGTCTCCTTTGGCATGGCTCCCGCTCTATTGGTATCTAAAGCAGTCCTGTTCAATCTACCCAGCAAGATAGGGTGGGCGATCGCCTTCATCTATCTACTTTGTGGAGCAATGCGGCTAGCTCGGTTTAACTGCCTCGCCAACATGCCCAAAAAGAAAGGTCAATCGATGGACTTCCGAGGCATCCCCATTCCAATGGCGGCTGGATTTATCGCCTCAGTGACTTTTTTGCTGATCTACTTTTCAGAGACAGAGCGTCAGCTTGGTCATTGGAACTGGGTGCTTGCAGGCGGCATGCTTGCACTCTCAGGCCTGATGATTAGCAATCTGCGCTATCCAAGCTTCAAAAAAGTCGATTTCCAAACTCGAGGTACACCATGGGGTATCCTTGCCGGAGCTCTACTCATCGTGCTACTTATCAACGAGCAAACGCGCTGGTATACACCCACACTTATTTTCACTCTCTATCTCGTTTATGGCCTAATCCGTCCCCTACTCTCGAAAAAGTTACGCCACAGCTTTGAAGATGCGATAGACGGTGAGCCAGATTCAAACAACGATGAAGATCAAGCCCAGCCGAGCTAAAATCGGAAACTTGGGCTAAGAAATTGACTTCCAAAAGCCCCACTTTAATTTCCGAAGTCGTTAACTCATATTTCTTACTTTGTTTGCTCATTTAAAATCTAAGCTGACTCGCAATTTGTCTAAAATCACGGTGGTCACGCTGGCTATCATGGCGACGTTTATCGGCAATGCTGAAGCCAGAAAGGTCTCACGTGTCATCATCGACGCTGGTCACGGCGGTAAAGACAAGGGGGCACATAGAGGAACCGTCTACGAAAAGGACCTAGCTCTCAAGGTTGCTTTTTTAGTGGAAAAAATGCTCAAACAAAAAGGCATGCCGGTCACCATGACACGACGTAGCGATCAATTTATAACACTCAGAGGACGTGCTGATATCGCCAACCGCTACAACAATGCCATCTTTATAAGTATCCACTTTAACGCCCACACCGGAACCCGCCTCAATGGCGTTGAGACATATTACCACAGCGAATTGGGTAAAAAACTTGCAGCACATGTGCATCTGAGAATGCTCAGCCAACTGCAACCCCGAAACGGCAATACCCGCCAGCGCAAAGACCTGGGAGTGTTAAAGGCGACACGCTGCCCAGCTATTCTGGTGGAATGCGGCTATATTAGTAATGCCAATGAGCGCAAAAAATGCGTCACCTCCGACTATCACAAAAAATGCGCGCAGGCCATTGTGGACGGCATTTGGGCTTACAAAACTTACAATTAGTCAGCGAAGAGAATCGCTCTTAATTTTTCGCTCTCAGCAAGGGCCTCATCTAGCGTGGGAGCGACGAAATTAACATGACCAAGCTTGCGTCGGCCAGCTTTCCACTGCTTCTCATAAAAATGCCATTTGGCATTGTTAAGGCACGCAATATCAGGCTTGGAAAAGGCATCCTGATCGTTTTTCCAAATATCACTAAGCAGGTTTAGCATGACTGTCGTGCCATGCGGGCGTGTATCACCGAGGGGTAAGCCACAGATGGCTCGCACGTGCTGTTCAAACTGTGATGTCACGCAACCATCATTGGTCGCGTGACCCGAATTATGGGGTCTTGGCGCGATCTCATTCACCAGCACCTGACCACTCTCAAGCACAAACAACTCCACTGCTAAAATCCCCACATAGTCGAGGCCTTCGACCACCTTTTCAGAGAGCAACTTAGCGCACTCCGCTACCGATTGATCTACTCGCCCGGGCAAAATAGAGACGTCCAGCACGTGGTGGCGATGGATGTTTTCCACTAGTGGGAAAGCCTTCACCTCGCCACTCACGTTGCGAGCTACGACGACGGAGCACTCCATAACAAAAGGAATAAAACCTTCAACCACGAGACGGCACGCACCATTCCAATCTGCTTTGCATTCTTCAAGATCTTCGACCGTCTTTAGGCGCCACTGTCCCTTACCGTCATAGCCATCGGTCGCGGTCTTTGCGACACAGTTACTATTGAGCTGATGAAAGGCACTTTCTAACTCCTCGGGCGTATCCACCACACGGAATTCAGTTTGAGCAGCTCCAATTGATTCAAGAAAGCCACGTTCAAGCTCACGATTCCCTGTGATCTCCACGGCCTTCGCATTTGGTCGCAACTCAACTTTTGAGGAAATATCTTGAAGCAGTGCAGGAGGCAGTTTCTCAGTCTCAACCGTGACCACATCGACCATTTCAAGAAACTGAGCCTTCGCTGTCTCGTCGTCATATGAGCCGTCGATGACCTGATCAACTTCACGGTTTACTGATGAGCTATCTGCCCCGCCAGACCATGCCACCACCTTGTAACCAAGTGGTAATGCTGCCTGCGACATCATGCGCGCCAGCTGCCCAGAACCTAAGATTCCAATTGTAGCGCCGGGAAGAAATACCTGATCAGACATGAACCACTAATCTTCGAGCTTCATTTCAGCAACCATCTCTACCATCTCTTGGCGGTAGGCCTTCAGCTTGGCCGCAAGGTCTGGATCCTTACCAGCGAGAATACTCACCGCAAATAAACCAGCATTTCCAGCACCCGCTGGACCAATAGCAAAAGTCGCTACCGGAATGCCTTTGGGCATCTGAACAATAGAAAGAAGCGAGTCCTGGCCATTAAGAGCACTAGATTTCACTGGGCACCCCAACACTGGAAGTGTCGTGATCGCTGCAATCATGCCGGGCAAATGAGCTGCACCGCCAGCTCCAGCAATAATAATTTCATAACCGTTTGCTTCAGCATTTTGCGCAAAATCAACCATTCCCATGGGAGTGCGGTGTGCGCTGACAACACTGGCTTCATAGCCTATTCCAAACTTATCCAATGCTTCGGCCGCCAACTTCATGGTTGGCCAATCCGAGTTGCTCCCCATCACGATTGCTACTTTTTTATCTGCCATTTATTTGCTGCGTTGTTGAGTTCGAAGACTAGCCTCGGCTCCGAGGAATGCACGTCTTTTATAGCTATACCTGCTGTCCTAGCTCATCCAATAACTTCTGGTGAATACCACCAAAGCCACCATTACTGAGCACAGCAACGGTATCTCCCTCGCGACTCTCACCAGCAACGAGTGAAACAATCTCGTCGACGGATTCACAATACCAGCAAGAAGTCCCAGAAGCTTCGATATCACCAACTAGCTTGTGGGGGTCGAGTCGATCTTGCTCAGCGACCTTCTCTGGATCCGGCACTGCAGGAACAACGACAAGATCTGCTTTACTCAAAGCAATCGCTAGATCGTCCTGGAAGACATTACGACGTGTCGTATTGGAACGCGGCTCAAAGATCACCCACAAGCGAGAGTCTGGATACTGCTGACGCAAGCTATCCGTCGCTAAGCCTATTGCCGTGGGATGATGGGCAAAATCATCAATCACTCGCACACCTCCGGCAATGCCGCGCACCTCTTGACGTCGTGCAATGCCTTCAAAACTAACCAACCCATCTCTGATCTGATCCGCACTAAACCCAGAAAATCTTGCCGCACAAACAGCCATCGCCGCATTGCGAACATTAAACTCTCCTGCCATGGGCAAAACATAGTTTTCGCCATCAAGAACAAAGCTCGTGTTCTCCTGCCCATAATCAATCTCTGTAACCTGCAAGTCACACTGTTTACCAAGACCGACAGTTGTAATGGGTGCAGGACCACCACTTGCCACATCCATGCTATTGGCACAGTCACCGTTGACAAAAGCCATACCATTTCTCGGCACAATGTTGAGCAACCTTCTGAACGTCAGCTTAATCTCGTCAAGCGAGTCGTAGATATCTGCGTGGTCAAATTCGATATTATTGATCACGACTACCTCAGGCAAGTAATGCAGGAACTTGGACCGTTTATCAAAAAAGGCCGTGTCATACTCATCTCCTTCAAGAACCACGAAATCAGAATCCGTAAAAGCTGCGCCTTGGCCGAGGTTACGAGGAATGCCGCCAATCATGTAGCTAGGGTCTACCCCAGAGGATTTCAGCATCCAGGCAAGCATTGAGCTGGTTGTCGTTTTGCCGTGAGTGCCGCTTATCACCAGATTCCTATGACCTCGAAGAAAGTGTTCTTTCAGAATTTCAGGGAGTGATACATAGAGCAGCTTACGCTCTAGCGCAGCCTCAGCCTCCTCATTACCTCGGCTAATCGCATTGCCTACGACAATCACCTCCGCACTTTCTGGTATATTTTGTGCCTTGTAGCCGGGATAGATCTGAATGCCCTGCTGCTCCAAAAAGGTCGACATGGGCGGGTAGACATTCTCATCTGAACCTGTGACGGTAAATCCCTTCGCATGCATGGCCGCGGCAACTGAGCCCATGGCTGTTCCGCAGATACCGATAAAGTGAATGTGCTGCATCAATGTATAGTAAGTTTAAGAGAAAAAGTTATAAGCAAAGTCTAGTCTTTGAAAAAAAGGCGCGATTAAAAACCTGGCGCGGCGACCGTTCCATTCTGAATTTCATCAAGCTGACGGCGTAAAATAGAGTCGGCAACCTCACTCACCATATGCTCGAGCAATAAACGCAAATGACTGCCTTCGCAGTAGTTTGCAGGAGCAATGTGCTTAACCCGATCAGCCCTGGCACAAAGTTGATAGCATTTCCTGAAGCTATTTCGTGATGGGTCCTCTGGGTTATACACCGCAATAGCATTGCCGCCATTTTTGCGCATTACCGTAAAACACGGCACATCAGTAGGTCCATCACCTACATAGATCATGTTCTCAAATGGAACAGGTCGAAGGTTAGGATTCATATGATCGTTTACATCATCCTTGCATTCTAACAAACCCTTATTAATCCTAAAGAGAAATTGTGTTTTCGTGGTGTGGGATATCGTTCTTTTTGCGTGACGTATATGCCCTTGTTCGTCCTCGCCAAACTCACAACCGTAGATCGCGCGAAAATTATCTTTGATGCTGCAACCATCGAGCAACGCCTTGAGACCTGATGACACAATGTAATACTCAATGGTAATATCTTGAGACTCATGCTCGGGACTCAAACAACGCTTTCGCAACTGGTCAAAGATATCTGGAACACCGGGAAAGTAGCTCAAATTCGCCCCCAGCTCGACGAGTCGATCATTAGTCACTTGGTCCATCTCTAGGTAACCGAGCAAGCAATGCATATAAGCTAACTCACCGTCCCAACCTTGTTCCTGAACAAGTCGGTTACATTTTTTCCAAAATGATTCAGGATTAATGCCAAACTCAGGAAAGATAACATCATCCTGCATGTAGCTTGGGCTCAAGGTTTGATCGTAATCAAAAACGAGGGCAATGGTATTTTGTGCAATGGCCATGGGTATCTTGTCTTGCGCCACTCCATGAGGCGATCGACCAAACACAGCAAACCAACTGAGTAGCATAACAGCAAGCGATAAAACAAATCTACCCAGCAATCGGCACCTTACCCCATTTCTTATCTTGATCCTATTTTTTGGTGGTATTTGTCATCAACTGTTTTAATTTAATTTTATGATTCATTTAAAGTTAATCGCTCTACCTCTCGCTTGCACATTAGTGCTTAGCTCATGCCAAACGACAAACCCCTACACAGGCGAACAACAAAATAGCCGGTCGACATCTGGAGCCCTTATTGGTGGCCTTATAGGTGCTGGCCTTGGATCCTTGACCGGCTCAGGCAGTACCGACAGAAGGCAAAAGGCCATGGTTGGCGCAGGTATTGGAGCTCTTGCTGGCGGTCTTATCGGCGACTATATGGACAAGCAAGAAGCCGAGCTTCGTCGCCAACTTGCTGGCACCGGCGTCAGCGTCACACGCAACGGCAACAACCTGACGCTCAATATGCCGGGCGACATCACCTTTGCGACCAACAGCTCCTCCATCAATAATGGAATTCGTAACACCCTCGATGGCGTCGGCATCATTCTTGCAAAGTATAAACGCACCATGGTCGACATCACGGGGCACACCGATAACGTTGGCGCACGAAGCTACAACTACCAACTCTCTGAAAAGCGGGCGCGCTCAGTAGCAGGATATCTCAAAGAGGGCGGCGTTATGGATCAACGCATCCTCATCTATGGGCGCGGTCCAGATCAGCCAGCAGCGTCCAACAACACAGCTGCAGGACGCCAAGCCAACCGTCGTGTCACAATCGAGCTAGTGCCACACAACTCCTAGCGGATAAAGGAATCACAGTCTGCAGCCGCAGCCTGGCAATCTACAAAAAAAGACCATCTCTTGCCTACGCGAGAGATGGTCTTTTTAGTATTAATAAAAAATAGATTACTTGTCTCCGAGCACAGCATTCCACTTCGCCAGATTTTCCTGCTGAGCAGCAAACAAAGCATCAGTAGAATCCAACACTTTAATCGAAGCAATGGTGTCTCCACCCGTGATTGCATTCACAACTTCCATGCCCTTAGTAACTTTACCAAAAACACTATGGCGGCCATCTAGCCAAGGTGTGTCTTTATGCGTCACAAAAAACTGAGACCCATTCGTGCTTGGACCCGAGTTCGCCATGGAGAAAACACCCGGGCCATCATGCTTAAGTGATGGGTCAAACTCATCGCCGAAGCGATAACCTGGTCCACCCCTGCCCGTGCCTTGAGGATCACCACCTTGAATCATAAAGTTAGGAATCACGCGGTGAAATTTAAGACCTTCATAATAACCTCGTTTGGCTAAATTAAGATAGTTGGCTGCCGTCATTGGAACCTTAGACGCGAAGATAGTTGCCTCGATTTTTCCTTTGCTGGTATTAAGTTCAATTCGAATATCTTTGATGTCGCCAACTGCTTCTGACTTGGCCTCATTCCCGTCACTCGGCGCTGCCGTTTTACTTGTAGAGGCATTGTTCTCTTCTGCACATGATGTCAGACATCCAGTTACAGCCATCATTAGTGTTAACCCGAAGGTCTTGATCGTTGTTTTCATTGGAGAATTAACTAAGCCTCTATCGAGTCGACTGCAAGCAGAGAGACTAAAAAACTCATCATCTCAATCCAATCACTGAGCATGATACTATCCAGAGCGATCACGATGCGGATTCAGATCACTCGCTTTTAAGGCTTACTTACCTTTGAAGGTAATACTGGTTTTTTCCGCGTTGTGCTTTGATGAATTAAAAACATTCTTACGAGATCTGATATAATACCCATGTGAGAGCGGGTCATCCGC
>JAQXBQ010000255.1 GCA_029252325.1 Akkermansiaceae bacterium | reverse complement strand
CTGATTGATCGTGTTTCCAAACGGTACGATATCCCGCCATAAGTCTGTGCCATGCTGGACACGTGATTACGTGCATGACACCTAGTTTTTCTTTTTGCCCGAATGGTCTAGGAGTCTCGGCGCGGAGTGACCTTGTTTCTGGATCTTCTCAAGCAGGGTCGCAAGTTCACCGGCTTTCTCCGGGTGTTGGTCAATCAGGTTCGTTCGCTGTCCGATATCCTTGCTGATGTTGAACAGCTGCGCCTCGCTGCCTTCATCAGCGGGGTAATCGCGCTTCTTTTCCCAGTGTTGGTAGCCTTTGGAATGGTAGCCGTTTTTTCTTTGAACCAGTGTCCAGTCACCGTGACGAATAGCGAAGGCGTGACCCTGTGTGTTGTGAATGTGGGTTTGGCGAGGGCTGGTGTTGGCGGCACCTGTCCAGAGTGCGTGCAGGTCGTGGGAGTCTTCGGCGGCGGTGTCGGGCAGGTCATAGCCGACGACGGAGGCGAGGCTTGCCATGATGTCGATCTGGGAAACAAGTCCATCTGAGCTTGATCCAGCGGGGACCTTGCCCGGCCAACGGACGATGTAGGGCACGCGGTGACCGCCTTCATAGATGTCGCGCTTCAGGCCGCGTAGGGGATGAGCGGACCAGTGGCCGAACTTCTTGTCCCGTTCATAGGCGTAATGTTCCGGACCGTTGTCAGCGGTGAAGATGACGATGGTATTGTCGGCGATGCCAGCGCTCTCAAGAGCCGTGAGTAGTTGCCCGACGGAGTCATCGGTTTCCACGACGAAGTCGCCGTACGGGCCAGCTCCAGATTTACCGTCGAAGCGGTCATTCGGAATGATCGGGGCATGGGGTGAGGGGTAGGCGAAGTAGAGAAAGAAAGGTTGATCTCCGGCGGCGTGTTTTTTGATGAACTCAACGCCTTTGCGGGTAGTCATGGGGATGTTCTCATAGGGGTCCCAGTCCGAGCACATCGGGCCGGGCCGGCATTCCCAACGGCCCTCTTTGATCTTCTTCCACTTGCGGGTGTCCATCATGGTGTCGGGGGCCTTAACCAGGCGGTCATTCTCAATCCAAGCGTAGGGTGGGAAGTTGATCACGGTGTCGCCGAAGTAGTAGTCAAAGCCGTGCGCCAGCGGCCCGTCCGGGATGGCTTTGCTCCAGTCAAAGCTCTCCACCCGGTCGCTTTTTTTAGCTGCTGCGGGCTTGCGGATCGCGTCCCAGTCCCAGCCGAGGTGCCACTTGCCTATGCAAGCGGTGGCGTAGCCCTTATCTTGCAGCATCTCCGGTATGGTGAGACGCTCCGGCGAGAACACCGAGCTGCCGAAGGCATTGACAATACCATAGAATTTCCGCCAGTGGTGACGGCCGGTGAGCAGGGCGTAGCGTGATGGCGTGCAGATCCCCGATGAGGAGTGACCATCGGTAAAACGCATGCCCTCCGCTGCCAGCTTGTCGAGGTGTGGGGTGGGGATCTTGGAATCCGGATTATAGCACTTGAGGTCACCGTAGCCGAGGTCGTCGGCGTAGAGGATGACAATGTTGGGCTTGCTTGAGGTGACCTTGGCTTGCTCAGCCGTCGTTATGTTTACTGCCAACAAACTGAGCAATAAACATGCAGCTGTGGGAAAGATCGGAGGTCGTGGAAAGCTCATCGATTTTTGTGTTCTATAATGGTCTTTTAGTATGTGTTGCTCCGAGCCTGCCGTCTGATGCTTGTTTAGGTTGCGTGCAACTTGTCTGCTATTTGGAACTGGTGCCAGCAGGGATCTCGAACTCGGCATAGATCCAGGGGTGGTCGGACAGGCAGCCGTAGGCTTTTAAATTTGTCTCTCTCTGGTTCTTTGGACCCCAATCTCTGGTGGTTTTTATGAGTTTGATCGGTCTCGCTGTGCTGTAGAGAATATGGTCGATGGATTGCTCTGTGACGACGTTCTTTAGTTTGCAGGCTTGTAACAGGCCGCCCATCACTACGCCATCGGTCCATTCATTGAAATCTCCCCCGACAATAAGGTCATAGGAGGGGTCT
>JAQXBQ010000226.1 GCA_029252325.1 Akkermansiaceae bacterium | reverse complement strand
TACCGAATGAGCTCAGAGGACGAAGTTCTGCGCATCGGCTGGGATGAGTATCTCGATGAAGATGCTATTGTCGTCGTTGAGTGGCCGGATAAATTTCCAGCGCTGATTCCCTCGCATGTTATGTGGCTCACTTTCGAGCATGATGACAGTGCGCGCATCGTCAGACTGCTTGGCCACACGGGATATCAAGCAGGGTATGCCGAGTCTTCACCGTGACGGGGTCGAGATTTTCTCGATTTTCTGCTCGGTCGGTTGTGTCTGCTTCTGCGGGTTCTGCCATACCTGTCTTTCTTCCTGATATCACGTCCTCGCAGAGCAGGGGATGCCCATGCGACTCCGAGCATGATAGAGAATACGACGGCGAGTGATTCAATTTGAAAGGGGAATTCAATCAGCGCATGAACAAGGAAGATCGACATTGCCAGCAGGTAGCCGCGCAAATGAATGAACCGTTTCTTGCTATGATCATTGCGATGAAAAAAGAGCTCGCGTGCGAGAAGTAAAAATCCGCCACCAATGCACGCCGCCAGCACCGAGGTTCCGAGCCAGCCCCATTCGACCAGGGTCTGCATGTAGTCATTGTGGGCATAGACCCATATCCCTGTAACGAGGCTTTCGATTTGCCCTGAATAATAAGGAAATAAGGGGTAAAAGGAACCCGGGCCCATGCCCAGAGCCCCCCAGCCGTCATCCGCTACCATTTTGAGCATCACCTCGTTGGCTTGTAATCTTCCCGTTAAGGATGAGTAATTGAGCTTGTGTGCGCCACTCCAGCGCTCTGACATGATGCCAGCAAAACTGAGGATTAAAAACACCGTGATGCAAATAATAGCACCTATGAAAATATTACGCTCAATGGGCTTGTTACCAAAGAACAACTGAGTCGATGACTCGCGGAATGCTTTGCCGATAGCGTGACGGTTGAGTAGGCAAAATAAGATAATGGTGATCACGCCAAATGCCATGCCAGCTTTGGATCCAGCCGTAATCACGGCACATATAATGATGATGACAGCTGCAATGGTGATGAGTAGGTAAGCCATCGGGTAGTGCGCGCGGAAGCCTCGGGCGTCTAGATCGCTGCGCAAGGCATTTAGTACGGAGGGCAAGCCGAGAGCGAGTGCCACATTGAGAAAACAGGTAGCAATCCCTGGGCTCCGATATGTGGCAAAAAAATGCTTGGTGAGTAAACCTTGCTCGAGCTGGTCGAGCCAGAGAATCGATGAGGTGCCAGACGCACGTTGCAGAACACCTATCAGCGCAATGATAGCGCCCGACCAAAAAATTGACTTTGCCAGATGCTGGCACCAAGACGGGCGAAAAACAACAAGCTGCCGCACTCCCCAAACGAGTGCAAGGCAAGGCAGTATGTAGCTGAGTCGATCATAGGCTTCTGCCCTATCGGCCGTTCCTGGTAGGCTGGGGAACGGTTGCCCAGCGAGAGTATCAATTCTCCATGGCAAACTAGCGACATCATAATATTCTGCAGAATTGTAGAACACTCCCCAGGCGTTGAACCACATCCATACTCCTTGCAGTGCACTTAAAACAAGAAGTCCAAGCAGCAGGCGAGCCCCGTGATTGCCAGGCTTGCTTGCTGGCTGCCATCGCGAGCCACATATCAGCATAAGAGCAGCGATTGAGCTGGTGTAGACGAGAGGCCAGCGCCATGCACCATAGTAGGATCCCGCTAGTAGCGGACCAATGAATATTGCAGCAATAAGAAATAGACCGCCGATTAGCTGAATACCATCTTTTCCCCTAGCAATTGAGCTGACTAGTACATGCGGCTTGCCTCTGCTATCACGAGACTTTGTCACAGATCGGGTTGATTTGTCCCCAGAAGTATCTCTTTGCACTCCAGCTATTGTGCCTTTCTGTATTTACAAAGCAAGCATGGTTTTATGAGCCATATAAACCTGTCAAATCCAATATCGATGAGTAACCGATGTGCTCAAATGCGCGTATTAGCGGCTTTTTTGAGGTCAAATATCGTTTGGAATGCACAAATCTTAAGTATTGACGTGCTTTCCTTAATTATTTATAATTATAAACGAAGCTGGTTTTCTATCTTCTCTTTCACCCTACCTAACCCCCTAAAAATAAAAACATACATGATATCATGACTTTGTTAGGCAAACACATTCTGTTAGGTTTGAGGCGGTTCAGCTTACCGTTAATGACACTAGCATTACTTCCTCTTTGTAATCTCGAGGATGCAAACGCACAGGATGTCGACATTCATCCAAGCGACCTTTTTGATGTGCCTCAGGAGGGCATAGGGACTCCGCTGCCTCGTAGCACTCGAGATGCTGATAGTTGGAAGGATTACACCCACCTCTCATTGAATGCGAGCGTTAGGGGAGAGAGCAACATCTTCCTTGATAGTGCCGAAAACGAGCAGGACGATATCATCTTTACCATTGCTCCTACACTTAGCTTCACCACACCGGGCTTGGGGTCTGAAGATAGGAAATTGTCCATCTATTACACCCCTAGCTATCGTATTTACTCAAACAACTCGGATCTGAACGATCTCGACCACCGATTCCGCTTTAGGTTTGACAACAACTCTCAAATCAGGCTCCCGAAGACGACGATTAGTTTCGACCTAGGTTATGATCAGTCACAAAGTAGCGATCGTTTGAACGGGGGGCTTGTTGGTAGGGAGAGTATCAATGCTGGTGTGCGAGTGTCTCACAGCCTCACGGGCAAAATAAACCTTAATCTGACTGCCGATGCGCGATCGGACAGCTACGACACTCCAGAGAGAATTAATAGATCATTCAACAGCAGCAATGTCAACCAGCGCACTGATGCAGGTCTTCTCGATGATGTGACTTACAACATGAGGGCGTCACTGATGTATCAACTCACAGGTAAAATTTCAGTGGGTCCTTACGTAGGCTACGGCATCACTGACGTCAGTGGCAGCGGTGGCGGCGTTGATAACACACAAGATCGGACCAACTACAGTGCAGGTATCAGCGGAACGTATAACGCAACTGGTAAAACAGCATTCACCGGTAGCGTTGGCTGGAGCACTTATGAATTCGACGGTCCCAGCTCAGGTGGCGGCGAGCACAGCCTCACCTACCGCATAGGTCTAAGTCATCAACTTGGGCCACGCACGAGCATTCGAGCATCGATTTGGAGCGACTACAAGCCATCGAACAGTATCGGCAACACCAGTTATACTGCTACTGGAGCATCGCTGTCACTTAGT
>JAQXBQ010000220.1 GCA_029252325.1 Akkermansiaceae bacterium | reverse complement strand
CAGGCATGCCGATGGGCATGTCGATGGCGACGATGTCATCAGCGTGGAGCTCAGTGGCGAGCTGGTCGAGGGTAGGGTAGATGCTAGCACTGATGGCAACATCTAACTTGTTGCCTTGTGGCTGGCTGAGGACAAGCCATCCTGCAGGGCAGCCATCAATACCGTAGAGCTGAGGGGTGGGGCTAGAGGCTGGGGCGGGAGGCATGGTGGCTAGAGCGATGTTGATGCCTTAATTATAGCCAACAACGTGGAAGGTGTAACCGGCGCTGGGGTCGTGGTAGTAGGTTGAGCTACCACCATTGGCACGAAGAGGGCCTTGATATTCGATGACGTTTCCTAGGGTTTTCCAGCCGGAGCCGATGATGGCCTTGGGTACGGCGATTTGTTTTATCTTTGCTACATCGTCGATACTTTTTTTGATCTGTGGTTTTCCTGTTTGGTCATGGCTGATGTGGATGTAATGTAAGGATCCAACTTCGCGTCCCATGAGGGAGCTTTCGACATCTTGATTGGAGTGCTTGATCCAGCGCTTGCCACCTTGCTCGACGTATTCCTTGCGGTAGCGCTCCCAGACCATGACCATGTGGTCTTTGAAGTCTTGCTCGGATATTTTGTAGAGCGCGAAGTGGCCAAATGGCTGTGCGATCAATTGAATATGGTCCGATTTTTTGGGCAGGTAGTAGCTGATTTGATGGTCTTTTACCTGATCCGATGTGGCGTATCTCTGCTCTCCAAAGATGACGGGGTCATTGAGCCACTTGTTTATCTTTTTGTGAAGGTTTGCTTCGGCGTTTTTGTCAGTCTGGTCAGCTTGGCTTCTGTTCTCCAGATTTTTCAGATTCCTTGTTACGGCTTTTGTGATGTCGCGGTGATGTTCTGCCCTGCGCTTTTCGATGTCTGCGCCAGCGGTATGCTGTAGCCGGTTTTTTGCTGGTTTGGCATCTCTCAAGTCCGAGCTTTGCTCTGAGCCATTGGGGGCTGTTCGATCTTGTGTGGATACTGGGTCAGAATCCTTGTTGCAGGATAGGGTCAGTAGGCTCAATGACAGGGCGAGAGGTGTGATGAGGTGTTGCATGATGTTTGTATGTTATCGATGCATGAAGCTGGCATGCTTCTGTGAATCTATGATGAAACCAAAATGAAAATTGCGTGATACGGTATCACGGTGAGAAGCAAGAGAGGGAGGCCGAGTTGGGGCTGTGAGAAGCTCTTTTAGAGTTTCTGCTCAACGGCTTTGGTGAGGCGCTGCTGGGTATCCTCTGGGAGGCCGTAGCTTGGTATCTCGGCGAGGAAGGCTTTCCAGTCTTTTTCCATGCCGGTGCCCAAGTAGGCGTTGAGACGGGTGGCGACGGTGGAGTCAGCGAGTGATTTGGCATCGGGGTAGGTCTCGCTGAGGAAGTCACGTATTTCAGAGTGTCTGGTGAGGTAGTATTTCTGGTGGTAGCCCTCTGCGTAGGTGAACTCTAAGACGGGGAGGATGTGGGTTTTGACCTTGCTGGGGTCGATGCCGAGGAGCTTTGCCTGGGCCTGTAGGGATGCGGTGGCGGCCTGCAGTTGGTCGTCGTTCTGGTAGAAGACGGCATTCATATACTGGCGCGAGGTGTTGTTGCGGTCGCAGCGGTGGGCTTGCCAGAAATGGTCAAGCAGGTCGCTGTAGCTGATGACTTCGGGGTCGAAATCAATAGAGATGGCCTCGGTGTGGTCACCCATGCTGTAGTAGGTGGGTTTTTTCTTGGTGCCACCTGCATAGCCAACACGGGTGCGAAATACGCCTTTGAGACTTCCGAACTCGGAGTCTGGTCCCCAAAATCATCCGATGCCGAAGGTGGCAGTCTGATAGGCTCGTTTGGAGGTTTCTTGGTCGAGTGGTAGGCTCTGTGCGTTTACTTGGCCGTCTTCTGTGACGAGCTCTTCCTTGGCGATGCTGTTGTATCCGATCATGACTGTGATGACGCTGGTGATGATGATAATGAGTTTGGTGAGATTGCGCATGATTGTGTGAGTTATTATCAATGTTGCCAGCAAGGAAGAGTAGCATGGGCTGACAAATATTCCACAGAAAGTGTCTCAGGTGCAGTGAAGCTTCTTCAGGACGTGCTGGCCGTAGCTGATGGTGATGATGGCCATAAAGGCGTTGATGGCACACATGGAGATCCAGAAGCCTTCGAGACCAACGCTAAAGTAATGAACGGCCAGTGGGAAGATGATACCAGGGAGGATGATCTTGCGGGTAAAGGATTCGATAAATCCATACATGGGGCGCTTGAGGGCTTGGAGGAAGCCGATGTAGACGAAGCCGGAGACGTAGGACCACTGGATGAAGGCGACGATGCGCACGTACTTGGTGCCGACTTGGATGACTTCGGGGTCATTGGTGAAGAGACGAACCAAGGGGGTGGCAAAGGCAAGGAGTAAGATAGAGGCTGTGATGATGAGGTAGAGACCGTATTTGAAACAAAGGTGAACACACTCGCGGACGCGATCTGTCTCGCCTGCTCCATTGTTCTGGCCGACGATGGAGACGATGGCTGAGCTAAGGCCGATGGCTGGTAGTAGTGCCATCTGCTCGATTCTGGTGCCGACACCGAAGGCGGCGACCGATGCCTCCCCGTAGAATTTGAGGAAGTAGGTGATGACGAAGAACCCAAGGGCGATGGACATGAGATTGAAGCTGGTGGGGATGCCTTGGTGCAGGATCTGGCGGTAGATCTTGATCTTGGGGATGAGGTGCTCTGCGCAGCTTCTGGTGATGTGACCTCTGTGGACGACGACGCTGAGTAGGTAGATGGCTCCAAGGCCCTGAATGAGGACGGTGGCCCAGGCGATGCCTTTGATCCCCATGGCAGGGAGTCCAAAGCCGCCGTAGAGGAACCATGGGTCGAGGATGAGGTTCAGAAGGAATCCGATGACGAGGGTGCGGCTGTAGGTCCTGCTGTCTCCGTGGGCGAGCAGGATGGCGTTGCTCATGCTATTGAGTAGAAAGAAGATGGCTCCGATGAAGAGCGGGCTGGTGTAGTCTTTGGCGAGCTGAAGGTAGTCGCCACTTGCTCCGAGGATCTGGAAGAGTGGTGTAGCCGCGGAGAGGCCTACGATGCTGACACAGATGGCTGAGAGGATGGCGAGTGAGAAGACTTGGCCGGAGAGGGTGGATTCTTCTTCTTTGTTTTTGGCTCCAATGGCATTGGCGATGAGCGCAGAGGCGCCACGGGAGAGGCCGCCGCTGATGGCGATGATGATGAAGAAGACGGGGAAGGAGAGTGCCATGGCTGCGAGGGCCTCGGTAGAGATGCGCCCTGCGTAGAAGGAGTCCACGACGTTGTACATCGTGTTAAAGAAGAAGCCGATGCTCATGGGTAGAGCGATGCGCCTTATGTGGCCAGGCAAGGGGCCAGTGGTGAGTGAAGGGCTAGCCATGGATTAGAATTTGATGGTGATACCAGAGGAGAGGGTGATGTCGTCTTGGTCGCTGTCGCCAGCGGGGGTGTTATCAAAGCTCCAGCTGGCTGCAATTCTCCATGCGAGGTGTTTGCTGATGTCTGTGTCCAGTGCGAGGTCAGCGACGAGGTTGTAGTCGTCGGTGTCTGAGGGGTTGATGTGTCCTGTGAGGGATTGCTTGAGGCTGATGCGTTTGTTGATTTCCCAGACGAGCTTCTCACCGGCAACAATAGAGAAGTAGTCGTCGGTGATGCCGCCGACTTTCTCAAAGGTGTATCCAGGACCTACTTCGAAGCTAAGCGTGAGGTGATCTTCTTTGATGAAGTAGTGGCCGAGTGTGACTGCTGGGGTGAGACGGTAGTCGATGTTGGCGATGTCATCACGCAGCAGGCCTAGCCCGATGCCAAGGTAGGTGTTGTCGGTAAGGAGTTTGTTGAGCTGGGTGCGTGTGATGAGTGAGTCCGCGCTGGCGGTGTTGTCTGCTTCGGCGTAGCTATAGGTGCCTGTGAAGAAGAATTCGCCGATGTCCCTGCGAAGTGCGGCGTCGTAGCTCGCGGTGGTGTTGAGGTTGTCGGAGTTGCCATCAGCCATGGAGAGGGTGAGTGAGGCGGTGCTGGTCCAGCCGTCTTGAATGGCCTCGGGTCCTGTGTGGGAGCTGGAGTGGGAGCTGGAGTGGGAGGAGTCTGAAGGATCGGGGATTTTGCCGGTGGTGCCGTCTTTCTCTGGGTAGCTGCCGAGGGCATAACGCAGGCCGACGGTGAGTAGGGTGTCGCCAGCTTGTCGATCAGGAGCTGGGGTGCTGTCGTGCTGGTAGCGGAGGGCTGTGCGGATGGCCCAGTGGTCATTGATAGCTGTGTCGATACCGGCTTCGGTAGTGAGAAGGTAGTCGCTAAAGTCGTCTGCGGCTGGGGTGTAGATTGTAGAAAACCAAAATTTAGAGCGCGCTGCTAGCTGGCGCTCGTAGCGCAGTGCGAAGCGAAGGCTCAAGAAATCATCGGTGATGTCGGCTTGGTCTTGCCATACGTATCCTGGACCAGTTTCGAAGGAGAGCTTTTGGTTTTTGTTTTTGATGAAGTAGTAGCCCGCGACGACTCCGAGCTCGATGCGGTAGTCAATGTCGGTGATGTCATCAACAAGGTAGGAGGTGTTGGTTCCCAAATAGGCGCGGTCGTCGAGTAGGTGGCGGTATTCGCCAAAGGCTTTGAATGAGTCGGTGTTTTTTACGTCGTTGTTCTCGGCGTAGTGCCAGTCTGCTCCGATGTGTGCCTCGGTGTTGTTGAGCTCGTAGCTGCTGAGCAGGTGGAGGTTGTAGCTGAGGTTGTCTGCGTTACCTTTGGCGAGGGATGCTCCAGCAGCAGCGGTGTTTTCCCATGGGCTGAAGGTTTCAGCAGATAAGTTGTAGCTGGGTAGAAGAAGCAGGATGCCGAAGAATATTGCTAGCTTTGGCTTGGTGGGACAATGGGATGATCTGATCATGTTCAGGTGGCTTTGTGAAGCCACAGCAAGCTCTGTGCTTAGCTAGGAAAGATCAAGTCGGTAATGTAACTCTGGGCTATAATGTAAC
>JAQXBQ010000214.1 GCA_029252325.1 Akkermansiaceae bacterium | reverse complement strand
CCAGACTTCGCTAAAGGCTATGATGTGGTTCTCTACAACATCTGCCACGCACGTGAGCCCGATGCTGAATTCATTGAGCGAGTTTGCAAAGTTCATCACGACCAAGGCATTCCAGCCATCGGTTTGCACTGCACGATGCACTCCTACCATATTGTTCTCCCAGGAAACCCGCTAGAAAAAGAATGGAACAAACTCCTCGGCGTGCACAGCCATGGACACGGTCGCCACATACCAATCACCATCACCAAAACGGACCAAAAGCATCCCGTTACCAAAGACATGCCTCACCAGTGGAAAACAACCGAGGGTGAACTCTACTTTGTTAAGAAAGTTTTAGATGGCACAACGGTATTAGCAACAGGAGTCAATGGTGATAAGGATGCTGGGACTCAACCCGTGGTATGGGTGAACAACTATGGCAAAGCTAAAGTATTTTGCACCACACTAGGACACCACAACTCCACAGTCAAAAACCCAATCTATCTGGATATGATTGCCAACGGGCTGAAATGGGCTGTTGAAAAGTAGGATCTGATCAGATCAAAATCTACACCATTTTGCGTTAAGCTCTCATACTTGCCACTCATTAACAACGAGGAAGAAGTAAAGCCGCTTGCGTATTAAACTTGAAACTTGATTCGCTGGACGAAACACTGCGCGCATGGCTCTCCATGAACCCTGGTCGATAAAATCACGCGCTCACGTGTGCGCAGTAAGCGAACGTCACTTCGAAGACGGCGAGTCTTTCTGCACTGCCATCTTTCCCGACCCAGAGTCGAGCGGTTACCTGCGTAAAGACTTCAGCACTGATGCATGGGAACAGCGTGCCGAGGATGAGCTTGTGCCATTCTCATTTTGGCAAAGTGTCTACCGCGCCCCCGTCAAAGAAGAGGAAATTGAAGTTACCGAAGAAAGTCCAGAAGACCTCCTGCGCCGACTGATCGAGGAGGATGAAGAACATACCGAAAATGTTCGCTACATTCTCGCAGTCATGCTCGAGCGCAAGAAACAGCTCGTCGAGGTGGACAACCAGCCTACCGCCACTGGCATTATTCGCATCTATGAACACCGTAAGTCAGGGGACGTCTTCATTGTTAAAGACCCGAACATTCCACTCAGCGAAGTCGAAAACATCCAAGACGAGATCACAATCATGCTAGAAACTGGCGGGCGTATCCCCGAGCCTGAGCTTCCTGTTGATTCCGAGCCCATACCAGACTCGCAAACAGAGAGCGAGCCTGCCCCCACAGACGAGGACAATGAGAACTCCTCGGAAACTCTCGTCAACAGCTCAAGCGAAGAGGAGTGAATCATGCTGCCTTGGTTTGCTAAAGATCAGTTCCCTCTTTACCTTGCGCCTATGGCTGGCGTGACAGACGTCGTTTTTCGATCTATCTGCAAGGAACTGGGTGCAGACGTCATGGTCACAGAATTTGTATCCGCTGAGGGCATCATCAGGCAAGACGACCGCACCAGAAAATACACCGAATTTACTGATGAACAGCGCCCTTGTGGTGTCCAACTTTTCGGCGGTGATGGTGAGCGTATGGGTGAGGCTGCTAAAAAAATCATTGATTGGAAACAACCAGACTTCATTGACATCAACTTTGGGTGCCCGGTGAACAAGGTAGTTGCCAAAAACGGTGGCTCATCTCTGCTCAAAAACTGCGAAACCCTCGCCAGCGTGGCATCAGGTGTATCCCGTGCTGTCGGAGACCAGGTGCCCGTCACAGCCAAAATCCGAATCGGCTGGGATGAGCAAAGCATCAACGCTCCCGATGTTTGTCACATATTACAGGAAGAAGGAATGCAAGCCATCTCCATCCATGGACGCACTCGATCTCAAGGCTACCGTGGTCTAGCCAACTGGGAGGTCATTGACGCATGCGCACGCCACGTCTCCGTCCCCGTAATCGGCAACGGAGATATTCACACAGGTGCCGATGTCAGACACCGCCGCGAGACAACCGCTGTCTCAGGGGTAATGATTGGACGCGCCGCCATGCAGAATCCATGGGTGTTTCGTGAGGCAAAGCATTACCTAGCAACCGGACAACAACCACAACCAGTCCCCATACCCGAACGATGGGAAATGATCGTGCGTCACTGCAGAATGGCAGTTGCATCAGACCGTTATGGCAACGAGCGGCAATCCATCATGGCAATGCGCTCTCGGCTGATGACCTACTGTAAAGGTTTTCCGGGCGCAAAGCCACTTAGGCAACGACTCTGCACAGTATCCTCCCTCATGGAGGTAGAGGATCTAGCCGCTGATTACTTGGGTGAACATTCAGACTCAACAGCCGTCGATGGATCTGCTGAGCACTCCAATGTTCATGCCTCCTAAGGCCTGCCAAAAGCGTTACTGTTGAGCCCGGCGGAAATAAAGCGCCGTTTTTTGAAACTCAACAACGTAGTTTCTCTCTGGATCACATTTGTATTCAGCAATCATTACCTTACGCGCCTTCTTCATATCATCGGTCAGAGGCATCTTGGGCAGAGGCTGCTCCTTTTCTTCATCAGTAAGCGTCTCTCTGTATGCCATCACTTGATCGCGCTTGAGCTTGGTGTAAGCATTTGTTTTTTCTTGAAACTTCTTGTAACTCTCCGAATCCGCAAACGTGTAAATCACCGTTTTAATTTGATCTTCTCCCTTGCCTGCCAGAGAGCTCAATGTCGCATTGTGAGGGACTAACAAGTAATTGTTCGCCAGAGTGTAACCAAAATTCTGGGCCATAAACCTTAAGTTCTGCTGTAGTGCTTGGCGTATTTCATTAATCTGACCAGCAAGAATTTCGCGTTGCTGCACTAGCTTTGGGTCCATCTGATCAAACTTCTGGCCCAACATTGCTAGATTGCGACGCTGGTTTGTGACTGCCTGTAAACTGGATCTCAAAAACCGATTTTGTTCTTCACCCTCAATCACAGTCACCAAACTAAAATCCCCGTTAGGTGACTCAACGGTCTCAGCAACACTCTTCAACTTTGCCAACTCTGCCGCAGTGACACCCTTGGCTTTATCATCAGTCGACCCCTCAGCAGTGGCGACATCTTTGCCTGCTTCGTCCGCGACTACTTCAGCTGCAGTGCTTGACTCATCACCACTCTGCATTGCTCCTAAAAAGTAACCTATCCCCACCGAAACAAGAACGGTGACCACCATAATGAGAATGTTTGATGTCTTATTATTGCTTAACATATCTGAACTATAAACAAACCAGAGGTGTTTGTCACCCCTAAACAACACCCAATAAACTGAGCATCAACCAAATGGACGATGCTGAACTCTCGTCACAGAGCCCTCACTTTCTATCCCGGAATGACTCAGGCGCCACCAAGCCTGCAGACAAAATCATCTTGCTCGCTTCCTCTAAACTCATGCTACTGTCCTCCACCTTGTCATCCTCAACGATGATGGTAAAACCCGTCATCGGGTTAGGACTTGTCGGGATAAATACCGTGGTAACATCTTCTCCCGTTTGGCCATCATGGTAATTGCCCGTCACAAAGCCCAGCAATCTACAACCGGGACTTGGGTATTCTACGTAGGCAACACTCTTGAATTTGCGCTCTCCACCGAGATTCTTCACCGCGTCGACAAACTGCTTTAGCGCAGAATAAACAGCACCCAAGTAGGGCACCCGCTGCATCCCCTCATTGAGCCAATAGAGAATCTTTCGACCGGGACGATTGGCCACACCAAAGCCCACCACAAGCAACAGAAAAACAGGGATCAAAAAACGCAAAAAATCTGACCCGTAGAATGCAAAATCTTCACTGACCAAATCGGGGCCTGACCGCATTAAGTTAATCGCCTCTAGTCCAAGCTGCAGCAACTCATCACCGACCCGCATCAAAATCTTATAGATAACCACCAGCAGCCACACCGTTCCTACGGTCGGAATAACAGCGGCCAGACCAGTCAATAAAAGCCCGACAAACTTAGCAATATGCGGGTGCTTACGCAAAGGCGGGCTCATTGAAGTCTCAGCAGCTTTAAGTTCGTCATTCATCTTTTGTAACTATTATCTCCGTCGCAATATTAACGCCTGATCACGTGATACTGTGTGATCTCACTACTCCTCGACTGGCACCGCACGCAGTGGTTTCTGCCCACTATTGTTGAGCGGCACTTCATCGATAAAAAAAGCTTCATCGTCTTCTACGGGAATTGCTCTTAGTGGCCGAGGATCCTCACCGGCAGGCACAATACCTGCATCTTCATCCTCATCTAGTGGAATAGCCCGTGGGGCAGGACCATCATCCAAAGAGCGCACCTCAAAACCTTCCTCATCCTCAATCACCATCGCTCTGGGCGGCGGAATGATTGATTTCTTAATCTCTTTCTTAAAGTGTTCAAAAAACGAACTGACCATCGGCGCTGCTTTTCGACCACCGCTCAACTTCTCACCTGGCTTCCCCTCGTAGAGAGCTGCAAAAGCGTATCGAGGATTTTCCAGCGGAAAGAATCCAGCGAACCAAGCCAGCCTCTGTTCTTTAGACTCAGGCCCCCACTGTGCAGTCCCCGTTTTACCGCACAGCACCGTGTAGCTCAATCTAGCTCGCTGACCCGTGCCATAGCCAGCATTGACAACCTGCATCATGCCCTCGTGCACCACCCCAACGGCATTGGGGTCGAGATTAAGAAAATTGCGGCGCTCTGGCTCATTCGACACAAGCACACGACCATTTACGCTCTGCACCTGCTTCACAAGCTGTAGCTTCGGCATGGCTCCACCATTTGCCAAGCCTGCCATGCCCTGCGCCACCTGAAGTGGCGATGCCAGCATCACCCCCTGCCCGATCGACAAGTTGGCCGTATCTCCATCCATCATCCTACGATTATGATTCTTGACCATCCATTCGTTGGTCGGAACGAGACCTCTCGTTTCACCTACAAGCGGCAGGCCCGTCTTCGAGCCAAAGCCCAAGCGTCTGGCCACTGACAAAAATGCGCTCGGACCAGTCTGGATACCCACTTGGTAAAACCAAGGGTTACAGGAACGAGCGATCGCCCTCTTCACGTCAATAAAACCCTCGGGTTCTTTTGACCAATTATGAAACCAGTGTTTTCCTATCTTAATCTTTTCGGGGCAATCAATGAGGCTAAATTCGTGAACCTCTCCATTGGTCAGCGCTGTCACCGCAACCACAGGCTTGAACGTCGACGCCGGAGGATAGCCGCCTTGGAAGGCACGCCCAAACAGAGGCTTACCTGGGTCTTCACGTAGCTCCTTGTATTTTTCATTGCTAATAAAAGGAATGAAATCATTCAGATCAAAACTTGGCCTCGATGCCATCGTCATCACATCGCCAGTGTGGATATCGATCACAACAAATGCCCCTCGCTCACAGTACTTTTCTAGCACAGCCTCCGCCTGATTCTGCCATGCTAGATCTAGTGTAGTGACGACATTGCCCCCCGGCACCGGCCGCTTTTCATACTTTTTATACACTAAACTTCCGTCGACATCATAGTCTTCGCGCAACAGGCCATCTTTACCGGACAACTCCTTATTGAAAATCTTTTCGAGCCCAGCCCTTCCCTCTGCCCTTTCAAAAATCGGGTCTCCATAGTTGATCGGCCCCTTCTCCAGCTTGCCTGCACTTCCTGTATAACCGATGATATGAGAAGCCGATTTACCGTGTGGATAGTGGCGCAAGTAAACAGGGTGTAGGATCAAGCCATTCATCAGCTCGCCTTCATACTCTTTTTTTCTCTCATCATCGACAACGTGACTCACCGGCATCGCCAACCACCTGCGATGACGATAGTGCTGCCAGAGCGCCTCGTCGGATACACGCCATTCAATACCAAAAACCTCATTCGCCTGCTCAACCCGCTTGCGTCCCCACTCCACCACATAATCTCGATCTGCTTTTTCGAACTGACCAAATTTAATCGCCGGATAGTAGACCACTTTCGTTTGTGCAAATGGCTCACCGTGACGGTCTGTAATTTGCCCCCTCGGCGCAGGGATAGCCAAGCCCATCGTGCGGGCATCCTTTCGCCCTGTCACCGAACCCTCTATGCCAAAACCATTTACCGGAGGGGCTTCATTATCGAGCAAAGCCAGAGAATCAACCGGATCAGTTGGAGTCACGAGAGCAATGGCTTCCTGCTGGGCAAGGTCAGCACTCTCTGCAACTATGTCAGCTACACCACTGGTCTCATTCGTCTGCGCACTAAGATAGCAAATGCTTGTGCTCTTCACGGCAAGACAAATTGCCACAGTCAAACATGCAGCCAAGCTCGATCGCGTGACGAGAACAGCCTTTGAAATATGTTTCCGATCATGTGTCGCCATCTACTTGCGCTGTAGTCTACACATAAAACCTTGGTTTGCCACCAAGAATTCATCGATCAGGCAGACCGACATAAATTGTTTCCAAGATTTTGACTCTCGTGAAAATTCATCCTTGATTATCATACTTACGGCATCAGATTACTCATAACGACAGGGGAGTCCCACGACCGGGGACTGAGACGTTCAACCGCGCTAGAGCATACCCTCCGAACCTGCCACGGCTAGCACCGGCGAAGGGAGTCGCATTTTTCTACCCGAAGAATCCGCCCCACCCGTTGTGCCACCACAACGGGCTTTTTATTGATACATCTGTCATTCCTACATCACCTCATCCTGCCATCACTATTCAAAATGATCTCTCCTAACGAACACGACATCACACCCGACAACTCCCATCAACGATCCGACTACACTGGCAACTTCATCGAGGATATCGACAACTCTGAGGAACTTGCAGCTATTGAGAAAGACCCTACCCACTTTCCAAATTCAACCCGCATCTATGTCGATGGGCAAATGCACGACAGCGTTAAAGTCCCCATGCGCGAAATCCGCCTTTCTGATACGGAACACCAGAATGGACGCATCGAGCAAAACCCACCCATCCGTGTCTATGACTGCGCCGGCCCCTGGGGTGATCCAGATTTCAAGGGCAACGTGCGTGAGGGCCTCCCTGCCATGCGTCGCCAATGGATCCTCGACCGTAATGATGTCGAGGAATACGACGGACGAGCAGTCACCTCTGCCGACAACGGCTACCTTTCCGAATCTCATGCCGAGAAATACAACGAAAACAAAGACGCCAAAAACAAACTCAAAGAATACCCCGGCCTCAAACGCAAGCCTCTGAAGGCCAAATCCGGTAAAGACGGCCACCCCGTCACCCAGAAATGGTATGCCGATCAAGGCATTATCACCCCCGAAATGGAATACATCGCCATTCGTGAAAATATGGGTCGCCAGCAGGAGTTCAAAACAATTTGTGACCACTACCCGAACCTCAAGGACCTGCCCGAAGACGCATCAGAGCGCCTCAAACAGCTCTGCTCCACGCCAGAAGGTTACGAAATGCCGCGCCCATCCGAAATTGATCCCAACAAGCAGGTCACGCGCAACAGCATGAACCACCAGCACCCGGGTCAATCCTACGGTGCCGAAATTCCCAAGCTCATCACCCCCGAGTTTGTTCGTTCCGAAGTTGCCCGCGGCCGCGCCATTATCCCAGCCAACATCAACCACCCGGAAAATGAGCCAATGATCATTGGCCGTAACTTCCTCGTTAAAATCAACGCCAACATTGGCAACTCCGCCGTGGCATCCACCATCGATGAAGAAGTGGAAAAAATGCAATGGTCTACTAAGTGGGGTGCTGACACCGTCATGGATCTGAGCACCGGCAAGAACATCCACGCCACCCGTGAGTGGATCTTGCGCAACTCCCCTGTCCCCATCGGCACCGTTCCGATTTATCAGGCACTAGAGAAAGTCAACGGCCGCATCGAAGACCTCACTTGGGAACTCTTCCGCGACACCCTTATCGAACAAGCCGAGCAAGGAGTTGACTACTTTACCATCCACGCTGGCGTATTACTCCGCTTTGTCCCCCACACTGCCAAACGCATGACCGGCATTGTATCACGAGGCGGCTCCATCATGGCCAAGTGGTGCATTCATCACCAGCAGGAGAGCTTCCTCTACCAGCACTGGGATGACATCTGCGATATCTGTGCCGCCTACGACGTCTCCTTCTCCATTGGTGACGGGCTACGTCCCGGCTCCATCGCTGACGCCAACGACTACGCCCAGCTCGCCGAGCTAGAAGTCCAGGGAGAGCTCACCACCCGCGCTTGGGCGAAAGGCTGCCAAGTTATGAACGAAGGCCCCGGCCACGTTCCCCTGCACCTCATCCAGGAAAACATGCAGAAGCAAATCGACTGGTGCCACGAAGCCCCCTTCTACACCCTCGGGCCACTCACCACCGACATCGCCCCGGGCTACGACCACATCACCTCCGCCATCGGAGCTGCCAACATCGGATGGTATGGCTGCGCCATGCTCTGCTACGTCACCCCCAAGGAGCACCTTGGCCTACCTAACCGCGACGACGTCCGCGAGGGAGTCATCACTTACAAGATCGCCGCCCACGCTGCCGACCTTGCCAAAGGCCACCCTGCTGCCCAAGAGCGCGACAACGCTATATCAAAAGCCCGCTTTGAGTTCCGCTGGCGCGACCAGTTCGCCCTCGGCCTCGACCCCGCACGCGCCATCGACTACCACGATGAAACCCTACCCGCAGAGGGAGCCAAAACCGCCCACTTCTGCTCCATGTGCGGCCCCACATTCTGTTCAATGAAAATCACCGGCGATGTGCGCAAATACGCCGAGGAACAAGGCTACACCGCTAAAGAACCTGCCATCGCGGAATAGCCCACACCTTACGCAGATGAAATGTATCCTCCGCAGAATCTTGATGTCGCTGATGGCAAGCTCACCGCCGGTCGCACTCTCTCAATTACCCGGGGTTGGCGACATGGCTCCCGATTTCGAACTTATGGGCAGCGATGGGGTCGTCTACAAGACCTCTGATTTTATAGGCAAAAAAGCTATCGTTATAGCTTGGTTTCCCAAGGCCTTTACCGGCGGATGAAAAGCTGAATGTGTGTCGTTCCGTGAGATCGGCAAAGAAATCAAAGCCTATGAGCTCGCCTACTTCACCGCGAGCTGCGACAAAGAGGAGACCAACAAGAAATTTGCAGCATCCCTAGGGCTAGACTACCCCATCCTCAGTGACCCCACCCGCAGAGCCGCCATCGCTTACGGGCTCGTAAAAGAAAATGCCGTAGGCCTCGGCCGCTTCCCTAAACGTTGGACCTTTTACATCGGCAAAGACGGCAAAATCCTCGCGATTGATAAAAATGTCAAATTCCGCAACCACGGAACCGATGTGCTCAACAAGCTCGCTGAGCTGAAGATTAATCAAGTGAGATAACCACTCCAAGAAACATCATCATTTACAACTCTCTTGGCCTCACTTGTTATTGCAGGTGGGGCTTTTTTGCCCTCAAGCCCAATTTACCTCATATAGAAAAATAACAAATATACTCCAATTTTGAAATATCAAGCTGACAAGGACGTAATCATCATACATATTCCCACACTATTTTTTACCGGCTGAAACTGCCACCCTCTCTGCGAACAGAAAATCCACCATGTCTGACAAATCAACCAAGCCCGAGCAATCATCCAAAACAAAATACTCCGTACCCAATCTGGAGCGCTCCTTCCTCATTATGGAGCACCTCGGCCAGTCCAATGAGGGCTGCACCCTCACCGAGCTGGTCAAGCTCACTGGCTTCCCGCAGAACTCGATCTTCCGCATCTGCCGCACCCTCGGTGAACTCGGCTACCTCAGCTGTAACCAAGAAAACAAACGCTACCAGCTCACCCAGCGCATTCTCAACCTCGCCCTCGGTGCCGTCTCCCCCGGCAAGAGCATCGTTCCCATCGCCGCTCCCTATCTCAAGCAGATTGCTCAGGAAACCGGCGAGACCTGCTGCTTGGGCACCATCACTGGCAACAAAGGCGTCGTGCTCGCTGTCGAGGATGGCACTCAGCCGTTCCGCTTCTCCATCGATCTCGGCATCTCCTTTCACCTGCACACCTCGGCACCCGGCAAGGCGATGCTCGCCGAGCACGCCGAGAGAGAATCCATTGTAAAGCAGCTGGATTATCCACGCTTCACAGAGAAGACAATCACCGAGCCAGCTGATCTACTCAAGCACCTCGAGGAAGTTGCCCAATCCGGCTACGGGGTGGACCGTGAGGAAGAATTCGCCGGCCAGCACTGCATTGGCTCCGCGATCCGTCTACCCTCATGCACATCCGGTGCCTCGGTATGCTCCATCTGGATCACCGCCCCCAGCTCACGCCTCAAAGTCAGCGACTTCCCCCACGTGGGCAAACTCATCCGCAACGCCTGCCTAGATATCGAGAGCAAGCTCGAGTATCAATAAGACTCTTAAAATGGTTTTCAAACTACCAGCTCAGCATCTCTGTCTATGGATTATCACCATGGCCATTAGCCTGCCGTGCTCGCTAGCTGCGGTGGACAGAGAAGACAAGGAAGACCAACCTTCCAGAAAATACTGGGCCTACCAGAAGCCACAAAAACCAGCCGTGCCCGAGGTAGCTGGAAACACCAGCCCTAACCCGATTGACGCATTCATTGCCGCCGGGCTCAAGGCCAAGTCCATCACCCCGAACCCCGCCGCCGAGCCAGGCCAACTGCTGCGCCGCCTCAGCTATGACCTCACCGGCCTACCGCCCACCCACGCAGACATCCCCTCAGACTCATGGTCAGCTGCAGTCGACTCACTATTGGCCTCACCCCACTACGGAGAAAAACTCGCCTCCCTCTGGCTCGACACCGTACGTTATTCGGAGACCAACGGCTATGAGCGCGATAGCGTTAAACCTCAAATCTGGCACTACCGGGACTACGTCATTGATGCCTTCAACCGTGACTTGCCGTATGATCAGTTCCTCACCGAGCAGCTCGCTGGCGACGAGATCCCCCAGCCTACCTTGAGCTCCAGTGTCGCCACCGGCTTTCTCTCCTTGATGCTTCGCGATGACGAGCCAGCGGATCGCCCCCAGGCCCACGCGGACATGATCAGCGACATCATTGATGTGACTGGCGAGGCCTTCCTTGGTATTAC
>JAQXBQ010000210.1 GCA_029252325.1 Akkermansiaceae bacterium | reverse complement strand
CCTTGAACGACGTGAATCGTGCCACCGTAGTCGAGCATTTTCGAAGTAGTAGAAATACTTAAACTCTCCATCCAGGTCATGATGCGAAGCGTCATCTGGTAGGGGGGCCTTAAAAAAAGCAACAGTAACAACCACAAACCCAGCAAGTTTTCTACTTTTCTAAATGAAGAGAGGTAAAGTGCAGCAGTTGCCATCACCGCCAACCAGCCCATAGTCGCCGCATATGGCACATAATACAACAGGCCGAAAAGCATCATGATGACCCCAGGGATAAAGCTTAACCACAATGCCCAGCGAGGCGCATATGTCTGCGCAACAGGAGCCCGTCTCCACCGCAACACAAATATCACAGCAATAACCATAGCCAGCAGTGGCCATAGCTTGTAGCTATCTCTCTCCTGTAACACTGAAAAATAATTACTCAACATCGGCAGCCACAACAGTGCTGCTAAGCCTGCAACTACCCAGGCTTTCCATTGGCTCTGTTTATTATTATCTGCCGTCATTGGTTAGTCGGTATCGGTGAGTCGTAATTATGATAGGATCTAATTTACTTGGCCTTTTTAATGGCCAGCTTTTGATGCTGCTCTGCAATATCTGATTGCCCAATAGCGGCGTAGGCCTTGGCGAGCAATTGGTGAACAGCTCCTTGATCTGAAGCCTTGGATAAGGATCTCTCGAGAGAAACAATTGCGGGCTGCCATTTTTGGAAGTGCACCTGCACCTCACCAAGCCGGTGATTCAAATCAGCATGATAAATAGCATCACAAGACCGCAGTGACTTTCTAATCATTTGCTCAACCCGCGCGTAATCTGGCTCATCTTCAGCCAGCAAGACTTGAGCCAGCTTTAGGATCGCATCTGCATTTTGAGGATCTGACTTCACCGCTTGCTCAAGCAGCCTACGCCTATCCTCGCTTGCTGCTGGATCCAGTGTTGCTAATGAAATGTTCACCTGCGATTGGGACTTAGAGCCTCGGGAAGCTTTCGAAGCCACCAATACCTCCTGAAGTATACCCTTTACTCTCACTTTTTCACTAGGATCTCTCTCAGCAATGTAGGAAAGTGCCTCAATCGCTGATTCACAGTCGGGCTTTGCCCTAAGCACCTGCTCGAGTTCGTCTGTCATCTCTGTAAAACCAGAGACAGCGCCAGACGGAAGCTTTTCAAAAGCCGCGATAGCGCGGCTATAGTGGTATGCCATCCGCAATGCTTTCACCTGCTGTGCCGGCGAGGCTTTTTTCGATGACTGTGGTTCACTATTGTTCGCTCTATTCGTTGCGAACCTGGACTCTAAAATTTGTAATGCATTGTCTGCAATATCGTACCTTCGGAGTATGATAGCACTCAGGATGTATGTTATTCTGCCAGAAATATCAGTTCCTCTGCTGTGCCGCGTCGTCCTACCCAGTGTATCAAAAAGATAGAGCATTCTATCCTTTAGCTCCAAATCGTTTCCCTTCATTGCCAGCACATGCGCCAAAGCAACTTGTAATTGAGGGTGTGGCTGATCCTCATGACCAACAGCGTCCATCAGCACCTCGACCGCCTGATTACGTTTGCCTTGGGATACTAAAGTTGCTGCCCATAATGGATATGCTTTTTCCAATTCTGGATTGAGCGCCACCGCATGAGATAAGTGAAGTTGGATTTTCGCCGTCTCTTCATCTTCAGGGAGAGCCAACATACTCTCTCCTCTCTGATCAAGCCCAGGAAATTGCCAGATAAAGTCCGATTTAAAATGAGACAGCTTATCGTTGGCGACCCAGAGGTGCGCTTTACCATAACCTAATGGATTTTCTGCTGAATCCCCGAGCCTAGCTAGGTTAAACATCATCACCCAAGCCTGCTTGTCGTCGCCTTCTAATAGCAACGATAGCGCTTTATTGTAACGCTGCTCAGGGCTACCAACGAGCTGTTTCACTGTCGTCTTATAGCGGCTTTCTTCTTTGATAAGCATATTAGCTAGAACCATCACGATCACAGATGAAGCCACAATCAAAAGAAGAGACCAATAGGTAGACCTGTAAAGCTTTAGGTGCCTTTGGATTTTTTTTCTCTTTCTCTT
>JAQXBQ010000198.1 GCA_029252325.1 Akkermansiaceae bacterium | reverse complement strand
CAGTGTTTGCTTTGACGAATCGTGCGGCAGGCTTTTTTCAGCTGCAGCTCGATTATTGTGAGTTGCCTCTTGAGAAGATACCTGAGCCGCGTCGTGCACAGCTATTTGAGAGTGGTCGTGACTCGTGCGTGTATGGTAGATCGTTGATTTAATCTTGAGTCTTGTTGCTGGATGTGGTCGTGATTGGTGCATTCTCAAATAAAAAAGCGCCGACTCCTTCGAGCCGGCGCTGAATTAGATTTGTTGACCAGCCAGTTTACTTGGCCTTCTCTTCTTCGCGTTTCTTGACCTCTGCGATGATTTCTTCGGCAACGTTCTTAGGACAAGCAGCGTAGTGCGAGAACTCCATTGAGAACTGACCACGTCCGGATGTCATGGTGCGCAGGTCGCCGATGTAACCGAACATGTCGCTAAGCGGTGCGTCGGCTTTGACGCGAATACCAGTAGGTGTGCGCTGCTGTTCCTTGATCATGCCACGGCGACGGTTCATGTCACCGATGACGTCACCCACGTTGTCTTCTGGAGTGAAGACGTCGAGTTTCATGATGGGCTCAAGGAGCTGTGGTCCTGCTTTTGGCATGGATGCACGGTAAGCTGCTTTAGCGGCGATCTCAAATGCAATGGCTGATGAGTCAACTGCGTGCTGCGCTCCATCAACAAGGGTTACTTTGAAATTCAAGCAGGGGAAGCCTGCGAGAACGCCTTTATCCTTGGAGAACTTGAATCCTTTTTCAATCGCAGGCCAAAATTCCTTGGGGACGTTGCCGCCGACGACTTTTGATTCAAACTCGAAGTCAACTTCACCTTCTGGGTCGAGAGGCTCGATGATGTAGTCAATTTTACCATACTGACCAGATCCACCTGACTGCTTCTTGTGGGTGTAGCTGTCCTCAATCTTTTTGGTGATGGTCTCGCGGTAGGCAACCTGTGGCTTGCCGACGATCACCTCACAACCGTGTGTGCGCTTGAGGATGTCTACCTTAATGTCGAGGTGGAGCTCGCCCATTCCTTTGAGAATGGTCTCGCCTGAGTCCTGATCGGTTTCAACAATGAATGTTGGATCTTCCTTGACCATCTTGCCGATGGCTGTTCCGAGCTTCTCAGCGTTGGCCTTGTCTACAGGGGCGACAGCGATGGAGATAACTGGATCTGGAAATACCATTGGCTCCAAGGTGGCAGGATGGTCCTTGTCGCAGAGGGTGTGACCCGTCTGAACGTTCTTGAGGCCTACGAGGGCAACAATGTCACCAGCTTGTGCACCGTCGAGTTCGATACGGTCATCAGCACTCATTTCAACGATGCGCCCAATACGTTCGGTTTTACCAGTGAATGTGTTAAGAACGGTAGAGCCTTTTGCGAGTTTGCCAGAGTAGATACGGGTGAAAGTAAGGGCGCCGTATTGATCATCCATGATCTTGAATGCAAGCGCGCGCAGTGGGCCGTCTGGGGTAACGGTGGCAAAAACACCAGTCTCATTACCTTCTGGGTCAACTTCGGGCTGTGCTGGAACTTCGGTAGGTGAAGGGAGGTAGTCAACAACGGCGTCGAGAAGAACCTGAACACCTTTGTTTTTGAACGCTGATCCACAGTAAGTAGGGAAGAAGTCGAGTGCGATAGTGCCCTTGCGGACGCACTTTTTGAGGTCCTCGATGCTTGGCTCATTGCCGTCGAGGTATTCCATCATGAGGTCATCGTCTTGCTCAACGGCAGTTTCGATGAGTTCAGAGCGGTATTTTTCTACATCGTCTACCATGTCAGCAGGAACGTCTTGGATTGAGTAGTTCTCAGGCTGACCGGTCTCATCCCAGACCCAAGCTTTACGGGTGAGGAGATCAACGACGCCAACCATGTTGTCTTCGATTCCGATTGGAAGAACCATGATGAGTGGTTTGGCTGCGAGAACGGTTTTGATCTGGCTTACCACGTCGTAAAAGTCGGCTCCAGTGCGGTCGAGCTTGTTAACAAAGATAACTCGAGCAACTTTGGACTCGTTAGCATAGCGCCAGTTAGTCTCGGACTGGGGCTCAACACCACCTGATCCACAGAATACACCAATACCACCATCGAGCACCTTAAGGGAGCGATAAACTTCTACAGTGAAGTCAACGTGGCCAGGAGTATCGATAACGTTGAAGCGGTAAGGTGTGTTGCTCCACTGTTGGTCAGCACCATGCCAGAAACAACTGACTGCAGCTGATTGGATGGTAATACCGCGTTCAGCTTCTTGTTCCATAAAATCAGTAGTGGACTCACCATCGTGAACTTCACCGATTTTGTGAATTTTTCCTGTGAGGGCGAGGATCCGTTCTGTGGTGGTGGTTTTACCAGCGTCCACGTGGGCGAAGATACCGATGTTTCTGTAAAGAGAAAGGTCTGACATTGCTTTAGGTTCTTAGTTTGTTTTGGTGTCTGCCCTGATGATGGAAATACCAAAAGGGGAGTATGATGCGTCGTAGTAAATTATAACTACGGCGGCGTGTAACTAGCGGATTACAGCCGTTTGGCAACCTTAGAGTGACAAAACCGCATTTTTAATGCTATTTTTTGTTCGACAAAGTGAAGATGTGGATTTAATTCCACCCCGCCGTAGCTTAGGTTGTGGCACGAATGGAAATGGCAGGATAGCTCAGGGGTAGAGCGGAGGATTCATAAGCCTTAGGTCCGGAGTTCAAATCTCCGTCCTGCTACCATTTTTTTTCGGTTTTAATTTTGATGTCACAGACGGGGAAGGGTCCCGAATGCACTTTTCAATACACTCTCAGTGATACTTCGCTGACACAGTGCCCAGAGTGTGGGTTGTTTTTTCGCCCTGCATGGCCCAATTAGGTGGTTTTTTTGGTTGAGTATTAA
>JAQXBQ010000192.1 GCA_029252325.1 Akkermansiaceae bacterium | reverse complement strand
TGAGCTCCAGAGCGTTCCAATGCCAATGACGTGTGCCATTTCGTGTAGTATAACAGTTTCCCAGGTGCCGGCGGTCTCGAGGGCTGCGACATCCGCAGAATCGAAGCTCATGGCGCCTGCGGTTGCGTAAAGGTATGATCCTGCTGCGCCTACAAACGTTGGACCGGCAGAGCCCAGAGTGCCGCCTACACCATCAATAGTTGGATTGTTGGCACTGATGGTCAATTGAAAGCCGGGAGTGACACTGGTAGCTTTATAACTGGTAATTAGACTTTCCCAGGTTGCTTCAGCATTGGTGAATGCTGCCTGCTGGCTGGTAGTGAATGTGCTCGAGCCAAAGTCGATAACAATATCAAACACAGTAACTGCATGGGATGATGCTGTAAGTGCAAGTGCCAGTGTAAGTGATGAGAGCTTCTTCTTCATTAGTGTGTGCTTTTTGAAAAATACTCTTTACAGAAAACACCCTAGCGCACACTACGTCAAACACTTAGACTAAATAAAAACTTCGGGGTTGTTGATAATCAATGAATTATATCACTCAAGGCATGTTCTATTTCTTGATGCTTTTCCTCTTCTAGAACCTTTGTGCCATCAGGCCAAGTCACGTAGATAGTATCCATTGCAGCACCTTTTTCTGTGCAGATACGGGCGTGAACGGTCGCTAAGCCGAGCCTGTCGGTAGTAAGAAAGAGATCGTGTAGTAGGCCAATACGGTCAAGAGCCTGGATGCTAATGGCCGTGCAGCTCGAGCTGATGTCATTAGAAATATGAACCCTTGTGGGAAAGGGGATTCCGCCCTCATTGGTGTCAGTCCGTAGCAGGTTGGTTTTTGCCTTGAGGTATTTTGTAGGCTCATAATCAGCGAAGGGGTCAAGGTCGGCATTGATAGCACGAAATGTTTCCAGAACCCTCTTGCGGTCGCGCTCAGAGCTGACTGGTTCGCGATCTACGGTGCAAACTTGAAATAGATCACAGACGACACCGTCTTCTCTGGTGTAGACGTCGGCACTGATGACGTTGATTTCATGTGCGGCGAGTGCGCAGCAGACTTTTTCGAGAAACAAGGGTCTGTTCCATGCAGTAACAACGAGCTCGGTAAGAGAACGGTCGTCTCGGTCAATCCAGCTCATGTCACATTCAAAAGCACCTTCATCTGCGACTTTTTCTCGCTTAAGAAAGGTGTGCACTGATTTGATGTGAATCGAGATGTTGCGCGGCTCGCGAAATCTAAAGTAGGGTGCAGGCATGCGTTCGAAGTGCTGCTCCATTTGCTCATGATAGGGAGCAGTCAGCATTTTTCGACAGCGTTCAAGGAGCTTAGCCTTATTTTCTATGAGCGTGGATTTGAATGTTTCCTTGCCTTTTTCAAGCCAGAGGAGTGTTGCGTTGTAGAGCTGGAGCATGAGGGTCTCCTTCCATGGTGACCATGCCTCTTCGTTGGTTCCATTTGAGTCTGCCCAAGTGAATAGCAGCAGTGCGTCGAGGTTGCGTTTGTCTTTGACGATGGTAGCGAATTCTTCGATGACCGAAAGATCGCTTAGGTCACGGCTGGTGGCGAAACGCCAGAACGTGAGGTGGTTGTCTACTAGGAACATGAGCATGGCCCGGCGGCCACTACGAATTTGAAGTCGACGACAGACCTTGTCTGCTAGCATGGTTGAACCGTCGATATGCTCGCGAACGTTTTCTGCTCTACCTGAGTCATGAAGAATTAAGGCCAGGTAGAGAGCATACGGGTCACGGATGTTGTGGAGTAGCTGGCGGTAGAGTTTGCGACCAGGGTCCTGCTCGTTGGGCTCGTCAGTGAGACTGTCGAGCATGTCTATACAGCGCAGGGTGTGCTCGTCAGCGGTGTAGCGGTGAAAGAACTCGTGTTGAACCAGGCAATCCATGGCTCCGAATTCGGGTAGGTATTTGTCTAATACCTTAGTGCGGTGCATGAGTCTTAATATGCGAGCAACTTCTCCTTTACGTTCGAGTATGGCCCTGAAGGTTTCCCGATTTTTGACATTGTAACGAAAGGAACGGTCGATTTCTTTTTCTGCAATATGGAGGTATTTTCGCGCCTGTGGACTGAGCTCTAGGTCGCGTAGCTGGCAGTGCTGGAACAGTCTCATGACCCGATTAGGATCCTCTTCGAGTACGTTTTTGTTTTGTAAAAAGATGCGACCATTACGTGAGATGAAGCCGTCGAACTTTGCAGTTTTTTGCTTTGAACGGTTGAATGGGAGGATGCCAAGTAGGCCTGAGTTTGGTTGGTCTTGGGTTTCAATTTCGAAATACTCCATCAGTGATGTGCTGTGGGTGTAGATGGCTCGTGTGTGACGATAGTAGTCACGCATGAATGCTTCACAGCGACGCAGGATGGTCTTTTGTGGGTAGTTGAAATTGGTGGCTACCACGCCTTGAAGTCTGAGGGTAAGAATATCCGTGCTGCGCCCACTTTCATAATGCAGCTCGTTGCGCACACGGTGAAGGAAGTCATATCCTTCATTGAGTTGTCGGCAGGTGCTTTTGGTGATGATTTTTGCATCTACAAGCTCGTCAAGATTGGTGAAGCCGCGTTTGGCACGTGCTACCCAAAGGACATTCTGATAGTCACGTAGTCCACCGCAGCTTTCTTTGACATGAGGCTCTTGCAGAAAAACGGTGTGGGAATATTTGCTGTGACGGCTTCTCAAATCCTGCCTTCTTAGGTCAAAAAAGGCTTTTTGCCCTTTGCTGATACATTCTTTGGAGAATCGGTTTGTGAAGGTTTCAAAAAGAGACTGGTTGCCAACGATGAGGCGGGCATCCATGAGCGCTGTTTTGCTTATTTGATCTTTGCCAGCTTCGCTAATACATTCAGCGATTGAGCGACAGGCATGGCCCACCTTGAAGCCTGCATCCCAAAGAATATAAAGGATTTCTTCTATCGTAGCTGAGATGCTTTTTTCTATTTTGTTGGACGCCCGTGGCAACAAAAAAAGCAGATCAAGATCGGAGCCTGGATTGAGGTGACAGCGGCCATAACCACCTTGGGCAACGAGAGCAACTTGAGGGGTGTCGCCATCATAGCGCTTGATGGCAGCTTGAAACATCACACTCAGAACAGCGTCAATTAGGGCTGCGCGTGCAGCGGCAATTTCAATTCCTCCTGCACCTTTGCGGTGGCATTCGAGGATGTTTTTTTCCTCGTTCTTAATGAAGTTCATTACCAGCGCAGCGCTCTCACTTCTTGTGAGTTGGCCTTCGGCAATGGCTTTGAGCTCTCGTCTGGCTGATTGCTGGAGCTCTTGGTTGATTTTTGTGTCTGGCACGTGGTGTTTGTCTGGCTGGTTTCTGATACGAGGGATGATGTATCAGTAGCAGAAAACGTGCAATTTTTTCTTAAAGTTATTAAATTTGTATCAAGTCGAGCTACTCATCCAAATGAGTATATAAGCTTAGGCATGGATGTGCTCAGTAACGTGGGCCTGCTTGATCATTCTTGATATAATTAAAGCCTTTTACTAGATGGGGGGCATCATTGGCATGTGGCTAAAGGCGTGTGAATCTTTGTTTTAGAGATTGTGAGCTAGTCATCGTGAGTATTTAATATCGGTA
>JAQXBQ010000171.1 GCA_029252325.1 Akkermansiaceae bacterium | reverse complement strand
ACGGCAGAACTAGCAACCAAGAACTTTCAAAACCCCTGCTGTGAGCCACAGCGGGGGTTTTTATTTTCCAGCAGATACCACAGAACCTCTGCGTCTTTGCATCTTCCGCCGCCACCGGCGGCCGTGCTGGAATTCAACACTCAAAACTCACCATTCAACATTCCGCCGCCACAGGCGGCGGCTGGCAGCCGGCGGCTACCCCCCCAAAAATAGGGATATGAACAATGATAGAAGCTGCTATTGTGCGCGTTTAATAACAGTGCATCAAATGATCGGAATCAAAAAAAGCAGCACCTCAAGCAACCACATTACCCGCATTAGCCTGATGAGCTTGATGAGCTGTATTGGGGTGTTGTCCGCTTGTGCCGCGAGCTCATTGATAGCTGAGGAAAAGCCCGCTGCCACGGAAGCACCCTACGATGGCAGTTGGGAGTCCCTGCAAGAGATGCCCGTCCCCGCTTGGTTTGATGACGGCAAAGTCGGGATCTTCATTCATTGGGGCCCCTACAGCGCGATTGGCTACCGCAAGGGTGGGCTCGGCTACTCCGAGCATGTGCCCAAAATGATCTACCGTGATGCCAAGCATTACTACCCCTACATAAAAAAACGCTGGGGCGCTCACCCACCCGAGTTTGGCTACAAGGACATCATCCCGGAATTCAAGGCCGAGAAATGGGACCCCAACCAATGGGCCAGCCTGTTCAAGCAAGCGGGAGCAACATACGTCGTCATGACCGCAGAGCATCACGACGGCTGGGCCAACTGGGATTCCGATCTCACCCCATGGAACGCGGTCGACAAAGGTCCCAAGCGAGATCTTGTTGGTGATCTTGGCAAGGCGCTACGCAAAGAGGGGCTCAAGTATGCGCCCTCCTACCACCGCGAGCGGCACACCGGATTTTTTGCCAAGGAACAATATGCCGTCCATAGCGAAGCCTCTAACGACATCGCTGAGGAGATCAAACGCGTGCCGGAGGCAGCCAAGCTTTACGGCCCATTCAGCTACGACAAGGCCTTTGTCGATGATTACGTCGCCCGCTGGCAGGAAATTCAGCAAAAATACAACCCAGATATGCTGTGGATGGATGACTTCCCGATCTACACCCGTGACGGCAATCAGGTGCGTAAAGGACAGGCAAAACCAGAAATCCAGTATTTCGATGATGCACTGCGCGGCATGATCACAGGCTTCATGAACCATGGTATCGCACGCGGCCAGGCGGTCTACGTCAACAATAAGGGAGGGCAGCGCAACTGGCCGGATGGTGTTGGCTGCCTGGAGAAAGACAATCTCAAGATGAAGGTCATTGGCCCCAAGTGGCAGAGCTGCACGACCTTCGGCACCTCCTTTGGCTATCTGGAGGGCGACACCTACAAGAGCATCGAAGACGTGATTCACGAAATGGTCGAGGTCATCAGCCGCAACGGCAACTTCCTCGTCAACATCGGGCCCAAGGCAGACGGCACCATCCCTGCCCCGCAGATGGAGCGCCTACAAGCCATGGGCACTTGGCTCGCCACCAACAGCAAAGCCATTTATGGCAGCCGCTACTGGAAAGTCTGCGATCAGCACAACGAGCACCTCGCCTTCACCACCAAGGGCAAAAATCTTTACGCCATCAAGCTGGCCAAACCCACCAAACCATTCATCATCGAGAGTACCGCTGGATGGAGTGCTGACATGGTCAAGTCCGTCACATTGCTCGGTAGTCCTGCCGACCTCACGTGGCAGATGACTCCCGCCGGCCTGCAAATCACCCCCCCTGCACAACTGGGCGAGAGCGACTACGCCTGGTCTTTTGAAATTATCACCGATCAAGATCAACACAGCCCTAACGTCATCGTCAAGGATGCTGATAAAGCACTGAAAAACACCCGCAAGGTCGACTTGGAGGGACACACAGAAAAAAGGAAACGCGACCAACGCGACCAACGCAACAAAATCAACTAAGAACCAACTAAAAATCAATGATACACCAAACAACAGCTTTCGCTCTCATCGGCCTAACCACAATAATCACACTAGCCACAGCAGCCAATGGGCAGACTGCTTCCAAAGAAGGCAAGAGCTGGCGAATCGACAGCACCGAAGAATGGAACAGCGCCAGCCGTGAGCACAAAGGCCTTGCGGTCGAGAACGACACCATTGCGCCCACAGGCAAAGACGGCGCGTATCACAGCAAGCTGCAGCGTTTCAAGAAAAAGCGCTCTGCCCAAACCATCACGCTGACGGCCTCCACAAGATGGGACAACTGGGAACCAACCAAGAAAAAGGTCTGCCCCCCTACCCTCGGAGACGCTCCTATTTTTATCGCCAAGGGCCCCAACGACTACTGGATACTCGGTAGATATAAAGCTCCTGGTAATAAGCGTGCCAAGCAATTCACCCCCGAACCAGCCAAACTGGACGGATTCGATATTGAGCTACAAACGACACCGTTTCCCAACCTCTTCAATGCCCCCGGTGGACTCAAGAAAAACCTCAACGGCTACAACGCCTGGCAGAGCCGAGACATGGTCAACTGGGTGCACCACGGCTCCGTTACCGCTCAACACGCCAAATGGTCCACCACCGCAGAGTTCGTCGACGGCAAAGCATACATCTACTATGACTTCCCCAATGACCAGGACCCCCACCTCTATATTGATGACGACCTGACCGACGGGGTGCCGGGAGAAGATGTCGGGCTCGCATTCAAGGACCCCTCCGACGGCTCCGACTGCGTCATCATTCGTGACCTCGACGGCAAGTTTCACCTGATCTATGAGGACTGGAGCCCGTTAAATGCCGGCAAGCATTCCTGGGATTCGCCATTGGCGGGACACGCCGTCAGTGAAGATGGCAAAGGTAACTTCAAAATCCTGGCTCCTGCCGTGGATGAGCGCAGCAAGCCGACGGGTAAGTTCAAAGAATACCCCCACCCTCACTGGCACCTAGAGGACCCCGAAAACTTCCCGGCAAAAGTCACCGCCAAAGATAAGAGAAAGAATAAGACCAAGGATATTTCCAAGAATAACCCCAAGGATCTTCCCAAGGATCTCCACAAACGTAAGACCAAAGCGGGTGGCAAAAAAGCCTATGCCAAATATGAAGTCCATCAGCCCGAGCAGCACGCCTATGGCGACTGGGCGGCGATCGCCATCGGCGGACAATACTACCTCACCGCGGATTACCACCCTGCGCATCAAAAGATTCGCATCGCCTTGTTTACCTCCCCCAGCCTCGATGAGAAATTTGAGTTCATCGGCGAACTCGGTAGCGGCCACCCGGACCCGGACATCGGCTTTGCTGCTGGTAATTTCTATCTACTCAACCAAACCAAGCATGACTACGTCAGCCCTGGGCCATGGGTCGAGACAGTCACCGCACGTGTCGGAGTAGATACGAGCAACGACGGCAAGGCCGACATCTGGAGCGACTGGCAAGAACTCAAAGAGAGCTATGACCACATCGAAGGTTTCTCCAAGCAGATCAAACGCATCCCCGCGTCGATGGATCTGAGCAAGCTCCCTGAAGGTTACGGCTTCTGCTTCGAGCTCAAGCTTCAAGACACCACCGAGAACGCATCAAGACCGATACTTGAAAGCCTCGAAATCAGTTTTAAATAGTCGAACGCGGCGCAAACGATAAAGGATAGCTAAAGACGTCATGAATACATTCAGGCTCATTTTACTTCCGCTCATTTTGGCAAGTGGCGTGTCGTTGCGGGCGGACCCTGCCTCGAGCAGCGCGCCGATTCATCTGAAAGCGGATATCGTCTACAAGACGATGGCTGAACAGGATCTGCACTTGGACCTCTTCTATCCAGCCACTGAGCTTATGGGTGCCTATCCCCTGGTGGTCTACACCCACGGTGGCGGCTGGTCGGCGGGCAGCAAGAACAAGGCACAGGGGCGATCAAGAATTGCCCAGACGGTGCGCGGTTTGACCGAAGCGGGCTTTTGTGTCGCAGCCGTACAATATCGGCTTTGCAAAAACCGAGATACCAGCATCCGCGATTGTGTGACCGACGCCATGGACGCCGTGCGCTACCTTGCCAAGCATGGTGAGGCGCTGCATCTCGATTCGACCCGCGTCTTTAGCTATGGCGACTCTGCGGGCGGTCAGCTCGCTCAGATGTTACTGCTAACCCAGCCGGATGACTTTCCCGGTGACGCCGAGCTTGCCAGTCAGCGCTTCACGATGCTTGGCGGTGTTTCATGGTATGGCCCCTGTGACTTTGAGAAGACCGAGCTGTTCAATCACGATGGCCGCGCAAAATTCCGCGATCGGTTCGAAGCACGTGTGCTCAAGTCGGGAACCCCACCCGCTGATAAACTGCGCCTCTACCGCGAAGTCAGCCCAGTCAATTACCTGCGCAAAGAAAGCCCGCCACTGCTCATGATTCAGGGCGACGGAGACACCACCATTCCCGTGCACCACGCCTATTATATGCAGGAAAAGGCGAAGGCCTGCGCTGCCCCTGTCGAGATTTTCATCATCAAGAACGCCGGCCACAACTGGCGCAAGGCCGATGGCTCCACCCCCATCGATCCGTCGATCGACGAGATCGTTCAGCGCTCCGTCGACTTTTTGTCTGCCGAGTTGCGCCGGAGCAAGCCCTTGAAATGAAGTCTCATACACAAAGACCGAGCCACCACAGAAAATACAAACAATGAGCTACAAAATAGTTGCCACCATATTACTCCTTGCCGCGCACGCATGCGCAGAAACCAGCCGCCCTAACATCGTTCTCATCATGTGCGACGACCTTGGATACGGGGACGTGCAGTGCCTGAATCCAGAAAACGGCAAAATCAAAACCCCCTGCGTCGACAAGCTCGCCAAGCAAGGCATGATCTTTACCGATGCGCATTCCGGCTCCGCCGTCTGCACCCCCACGCGTTACGGTTTGCTGACCGGCCGCTACAGCTGGCGGACTCGACTTCAGAACGGCGTGGCCGTTGGCTTCAGACCCTGCCTGATCGCACCAGACCGACTCACGGTGGCGGGTCTGCTCAAGGGTCAAGGGTACCACACGGGTATCATCGGCAAATGGCATCTCGATCTCCAGTATCAGCGTCCCGGGACAGAAGATATCCTGCCGAAAAAGGGGCGCGCGCCTATCGGAGCCACCATTCCTGACGGTCCCATCCATCGTGGCTTTGACTACTTTCATGGCATCCATCATGCGGGCCACATGGACACCATCATCGAGAACGACAAGGTCAT
>JAQXBQ010000169.1 GCA_029252325.1 Akkermansiaceae bacterium | reverse complement strand
CTTTAAGCTGATTTTAAATCAGCAACACCCTAGTAATTTGTGACCATCGTGTTGGACAATGATCACAATATGTTTACAATGATGAGGTGGTAAAGTGCAGCAAATCACTACGAATTATTATATGAAATACCTTACTCTTTTAAGTATTATTTGTTGTTTAACGGTTTTATTAGCGGCGGCTCCTGCTAGCTACGCAGCCACTTACGATAAAGCCCAGTGGGCTAAACCAGTGCCGGAGGAGAAGTTGCGTGCTGCAGCCAGACAAATTGATATCAGGGTTAAGAAGATCTATGACAAAAATAAGGCCAAGCAGCCAGCTGATGCCAGTGATTCGGTGTTATTGAGGCGTAGTTTTTTATTGGCAGTAGGTCGGATCCCAACCGTCGAGGAGGCCCGCGTCTACCTTGAATCTGATGACCCTAATAAACGTGTGTTGCTAACTCGCTATTTGATGAACTCGAAGGGTTATCAGAGTCATATGAGCAATTGGCTCCTTGATATGCTGCGTGTTCAGGAAAAATTCCAACGTCGCTATTCCGCATCACCCTACATGGATTGGGTGCGGCAGGCTGTTGCAGATAATATGCCTTTTGACGTTTTGACGCGTGAGTTGCTCTCTGCTGAGGGCATGCTGTGGGAGAATGGCGCGGTTGGATACTATATACGAGACAAGGGAATGCCCTTGGATAATTTGTCGAACACGATGCGTCTGTTCCTGGGCACTCGGATGGAGTGTGCGCAGTGTCACGATGACCCTTTTAATGATTGGGAGAGGATGGACTTTTTCCGACTCGCCGCATTTACCAACGGGCAAGGCGAGATGAACCGCCATGTTTTTAACCCTGTGTGGAATAAGATAAGAGAGGAAAATGAACGAGGAACGCCGACCTATAATTTATACGATTTCATCGGTAATAATATCTATTATGCTACTTTGTCGGGTCCGGGTAACGGCCGGATCAAGCTGCCGCGTGACTACCAATATAATGATGGTGATCCCGGAGAGATGATTGCGGCGAAGACGCCCAAAGATCATTCGTTTGCCAAGGGCTTGAAGATGTCTGACAGAAAGGACGCACAAGATGGTAGAGAGAATTTTGCAGAGTGGGTCACAGACTCTCAAAATGATCGCTATGTCACGACGATTACCAACCGCATGTGGAAGCGCATTGTAGGCACTGGCTTATATGAACCCGTGGATGAATACATCGACTCACGCGAGCATACCTCACCCGAGCTAACACGCTATCTCACCGACCTGATGCAGGAGTTAAATTACGATTTGCGTGCTTTTCAGCAAATTTTGATGCTCACCCGTGTGTATGCGTTTGCCTCATCAGAGCATGAGTTGATGCCCGGAGAGAAGCCTATTTTCGATGGTCGCAAAATCGATCGGATGAGTGCTGAGCAATACTGGGATTCCTTAGTTACTTTAGTTGCTGGCAACCCTGACAAGTTACCGATGCGTGGTAAATCCAAGTATGTTAAGTATGGTAAGGCCAAATTAGATATGAAGGCACTGCAAAGTGAAATTATTGCGATCAAAGATCCTAAAGAATTAAGGAAGTATGCTGATAAGTTATTCGATCGTGTGGAAAGTGGGGAGACGATTGGGGGCGATCCCAACAAGATGAAGATGGAAAAAGAGAAGGGCATGGAGAAGATGGAGAAGGACATGAGCATGGAGATGATGTCTAAATCGAACAATGGTGGGGCCTTGAACGGCGTTGTCAGAGCATCTGAGTTACGTTCACCTGCACCCAATGGCCATGTTCTGCAGATGTTTGGTCAGTCAGATCGAATACTGCTAGACTCGGCCATCAAAGAAGCCAACACCACTCAGGTATTATCAATGATGAACGGTGCTGTTGAGAAGCTCGTCGTCGCCAATCGTGATGCTCACATCTATGCGCTTTCTGACGGTAGCGTTAAAGATCGCATCCGTGCGCTTTTCTACGGAATCTTATCTCGTGCTCCCAGTGAGAGCGAGATGCAGCTGATGGAAACTGAGGTTGAGGAGCGAAGCCGAAAGGGCTATCGCAACATTGTCTCTGCTTTGGTAAATTCTCGAGAATTTATTTTTGTCCCATAACCATCTTTATTACTAACACATTAATTCAATTTATAAACTTATGAAATCTGATCTTAACAAAGCTGATGAGCTTACTCGTCGTCAGTTCATGGCGAATGCGGCAAAAACCTATCTCGGTGTCGGACTCTCTCCCATGCTAGGAGCCAGTTTGGCGAGCAAGGCCCTCGCTCAGTCGGGTGGCAAAAGCCAAGCTGCTGAGGCTGTGATTTTTCTTAATATGCACGGAGGCATGAGCCACATTGATACCTTCGATGTGAAGCCTAATAATAAGGAGGTGCAGGGTCCTGTGAATGCGATCAATACAAGTGCTGATGGGATTCAAATTAGTCAATATCTGCCCAAAACAGCCGCGGTGATGGATAAGATTTGTGTGATTCGCTCGATGAGTAATCAGAATGGTGACCACTTCCGAGGTCAGTATATGCTGCACAGGAATTACTCGCCCCGAGCAACGATTACCCACCCAACAGTGGGTTCGTGGGTGATGAAGGTCAAAGGCCGTAAAAATAAAGAGATACCAGGTTTCGTTACGATTGGATCGGGGGCATCTGCTGCTTCTCCAGGATTCTTTGGGGTAAAGTTTGGGGGCGTGCCGCTGGGTAGGCCTGACGAAGGCCTGAAAGATAGTACTATCGCAGGGTCGGTCAGTGTTGAGGATTTTGACCGTCGTCTCAAGCTGGCCGATGCTTTGAATAAGGATTTCCACAGCAAGCATAACAACACAGAGGCGCTGGCCTATGATGAGCTTTATGATGAAGCGGTGCGCCTGATGAAGAGTGAAGACTTGAAGGCTTTTGATATCAGAGACGAACCGCAATCGGAGCGAAAAGCTTATGGTGACCATTCCTTTGGGCAGGGCTGTATGCTTGCAAGGCGCTTAGTTGAACACGGCGTAAGGTATGTTGAGGTTGGCCTAGGAGGCTGGGATACTCACTATGGCAATTTCACCGCGGTTGAAGCGCGTTGTAAGGTTTTAGATCAGGCCTATGCAAACTTGTTAATCGACCTTGAGGCCAAAGGACTTCTGGATACGACGATTGTGGCACTCAGTACTGAGTTTGGCCGTACTCCTACTATCAAGGCTAATCACAACAACGGCAGGGACCACCATCCAGGTGCTTACAGTTCACTGTTGGCGGGTGGTGGCATCAAGGGTGGCATGGTCTATGGCAGCACTGATGATAATGGTAACCGTGTTAAAGAGAACAGGGTATCAACCGAGGATTTCAATGCTACGATTGCGCATGGCCTGGGCATTGATACCACCAGCGTGTTACTCTCACCATCAGGTCGTCCTTTCAAAATTGGAGGTAAAGATGGAAAGCCTATTAAGGATTTATATAGCTAGGATACAAAAATCCCTATTTTTCACTTGTCAGTGCAGTCGGGGAGACGTAAGAACTCACCGCCTCGAAAGAGATGCTGGCCGGGCTAACCTCCGGTCAGGATAAAAACCCAGATGGGTAGGTGGCCGAGTGGTTAAAGGCGGCAGACTGTAAATCTGCTCACGTAAGTGTACGAAGGTTCGAATCCTTCCCTGCCCACCATCTTACACCCCAGCTCTCTCCGAGGGCTGGGGTGTAAAATTTTAAGGGCTAGGTTCGAACACAGTTCGAGCGCACAACGAAGTCCCGCGTATCGCGGGAAGATGAAATTTCACAAATGCGGAGGAGCATTTGTGCCATCTGGCACAGCCCCGGCAGGTCGGGGCAATCCTTCCCTGCCCACCATCTTACACCTCAGCTCTCTCCGAGAGCTGAGGTGTAAGATTTTAGGGCTAGGCTCGAACATAGTTTGAGCGAAGCGAGAGCAGTTCTTGCTTGTTGTCTGACCATGGGGGTTGGCAGTCAGTCCACTCATGGCCGAGCTGGTCAAGTTACAGTAAGCTTGGAACAAAGAAATTGAGCTGCGAGGCACGTCATTTTGAGTATGTCCCTTGAAATCAAATAATAGGACATCGGCTGGCTAATAACGTGAAACATCAGATCAACATTTATCTACCCCTAATTATGGGGATAGACAGATGATTTGGTTTTATTGTATGTTGTGCTTGTCTACCGTTTATTGGTTAGATGAGACATTCACTTGAACATTAAATGATTATAACTCCCGTAACGATTGCAAAGGAAGATCCCCAGAGTATTAAGTCTCTATCTAAGAGGGAGGTGCAGGTTGTTGCACTACTTGCTGAGGGGCTTTCGAAGCAAAAGATTTCAGAGCATCTGAGTATAAAGGTGTCAACGGTGGCCACGCACGTAAAAAATATTTATCAAAAAATGGGAGTTGAGAATGCGGCGGGTGCCATTAGCAAGGCGTATCGCTGCGGTATTCTCGCTTTGATTTAATTGATCATCGAGTATCAGCCGAATCTTTGGCGGAGACGCGTTTCTCAATAAACTGTGTGGTTGCGCTCTGTGGGGGTATAGCTAGTCTTCAGCTATGCTAAAGATGAGCAAATCCTTTGTGATCCGCATGTCGCTGTGGTCGGTGTTGATGCTATATCTGGTCTGTGATTTTTTTCTTTTTAGCGGGCCACTAAGGAGCGAGCTGCGGCAGATGTTTCCCACTAAGGAGGACAAGGTGGCTGAGGCGGTGGCTGAGGGTATTTGTGCACGCGTTTACAATGCCCCTGTCTATCTTAGTCAGGTTGATCGTCGAGTACGTGAACGGCTGTGGCGCACGGGGCGCGACCCTGAGGCTGTCCACGATTCGGAGATGAAGATGCTGCGATGGTTGGCGCTTGATGAGCTCATTGCCGAGGCCTTACTGCGGATTAAAGTGCGAGTTAACATTGAGCAGGCTGAAGTTTCCGCACAGGAAGTTGATGAGGAGTTAGCGCGCTTTGAGAGGCGCTTCGAGTCTATAGAGCAGCTTGACGAAGCGATGGCGGCACAGGGTATTGAGAGCAGGGAGGAGCTACGACTGCGAATGCAGGCTCGCTTGGAGCAGGAGAAATATGTGATGTCTAAGATTAAAACCAGCATTGCAATAAGTGATACCGAGGCCAGGAGCTGGTATGATGATCATCAGGAGGAGTTGACAACTACGGAGCAGCGCCGCGTAAGGCATCTCTTCGTCGCTGCTCTGGGCCGGTCGTCTGATGAAGCAAAGCAAATACTAGCCGTGCATATTGAATCTATCAAAACGGGGAAGGCTTCGATTAGTAGCTTGTCTGAATCAGTGAGCGAGGATGAAGGCAGTAAAGATGATGGTGGAAATTTGGGCTGGATGCTTAAGGATAGATTACCCGGCGATTTTGCAGCTTATGTATTCGCTATGCCCGCCAATGAGCCAAGCTTGATACAAACTAAGCTTGGCTGGCATGTTGTGGAGGTTACAGACATACGCCCTCCGGAGCTGCTACCATACGAAAAGATGAAATTAGAAATCATCACGACCTTGTCCAATCTTCGCCGCAAGCAGGCGGTGGATCAATATCGGCATCAGCTCCGATTATTGAATCATGAAAAGGTTGAGATCTATCGGCAGCTACTTGACTAGTAGGGTTGTTGCTGAAGCTGCGTGAACTGCTGGACAGTCAGTCCATTTTCTTTTTTTTGAGCTCTTCTCGGAGCTTGTCGATGAAGCCATCAACGGTGGGGTATTCTGCCGC
>JAQXBQ010000167.1 GCA_029252325.1 Akkermansiaceae bacterium | reverse complement strand
TATGCGAATACTTACTGTCATTAGTATTACTTATTTTATTAAGAAAACCAAATTAAAAAAGCAACACCACCAGATTACTCGATCACCAGCTCAGCCCGAAAGAACTTAGCCTCATCCATATACATCTGTGATATAATTTGATGACCACTTCTCCCTTGCATCGGCCCCCTTCTTGCTTCATGTCTCGTGGCATCTTTGCTGTGAATATTAGTGACCACTAACTGAGCTCAACCGGCCACGAATAATCACTCAAATTTCAATTTGCCGCTTACCCCAAGAACCAACCCACCCGATGCCAGCTGACTCCACCATCAACGAGACTAACTCGCTCACAGACTTACTCTATCGCAAGCTGAAGCTTCAGCCTAAGCGTATCGTTTTCGCAGATGGTGAAGACATAAAGGTCCTACGAGTAGCAGAACGCATGGTTTCAATGGAAATCGGCGTGCCCATCCTCCTTGGCGACAAAGAAAAAATCCACCAAATGGCTGCGGACGAGTCAATCTCGATGAAATTTGTCAATGTGATTGATCCTGCCAAAGCATCAGACTTAGAGCTATTTTGCCACCGACTGAAAAAAACAAACCGTTTTCAAGGCAAGGACATCATCAATCCTGAAGAAATTATGGCCCGCCCTCACAACTTTGGGGCTATGATGGTTCAATATAGCCACGCCGATGGCATGATTGCAGGTAATCAGTCAATGCCAGCATCAGTATTTCGCTCTGTTATTACGATAATGAAGCCGCTGCCTGAGGTGCCCCGAATTTATGGCGCTATGATGATGGTCGCCCCTCACCTCAAGCATTTTGGGCGCGATGGTATCTTATTCATGGCAGACTGCGGAATCATTCCTGAGCCTGACGTCAAACAGCTCGCCTCCATTGCGATTGAAACGGGTAAGTTAGCTCACCATTTCCTGGGTAGGACCCCGCGCGTTGCCATGCTCAGCCACTCCACCAAAGGGAGCGCCAATTCCGAGTCCCCAAAAAAAATGGCGGCAGCGACAGTGCTTGCCAAAAAAATAATCAGTGATGAGCGGCTCGATATTGAAATCTCGGGAGAGGTTCAAATAGATGTGGCCCTGGATGCCTCTGCAGCAGAAATTAAAAGCCCAGACATCAAAGCGCACCAATCGTCCGACGTGCTTGTATTCCCCAACCTCGACTCTGGTCATATCGCCTTCAAACTTCTCCAGCATGTTGGCGGGGCTCAGAATTACGGGCAACTCATCATGGGGCTTGCCCGCCCTGCAGCCCAAGTACCGCGGACAGTGACAGAAGAAACATTGCTCGGAACAGCTGCTATTTTAGGCGGTGAAGCCATCAAGCTCCATCAGAGCGTGCTCGACGATTAAGCCTGCTAGCCAAGGCACGAACGCGCGTTCATAAAAAACTTGGCCGCAGAGATGCCCACAAGGCGAGTCACAGTCTTCGTAGACTTAATATTCATAGGCTAATTATTCAACAGCTCCAACAAACTCTTGGCTGAGCTCACTGGCTTTCGGCAAGTTTGGCCTGAGCAATAATAAGCGGCACTTTTGCCGTCCAATGCCTGCAAGCTGGCACTGAATTGATCCACCTCACCCTCATTACCCATGCATATCAGCCCAGGGGCGAAAACCTGATAACGAGCCTCGATCAATGACTCTTTGCCCTCTGCCCCAGCTACCACTAAACGAGCATGCTCGCCCAGCTGCAGATCCGCCACTGACATCATCCAAGCCATCGCATAGGGAGAATTCTTGATCGTCTCAGAGCTCTCCGAAAGTGTTTTGTCGACCACCTCACGGAAGTCCTCACGCCCTGTAATTTCAGCAAGTTTAAGAAACTCCATTGCCCCGACAGAGGACGCCGTTGGAGTCGCCCCATCAAAGTCATCCTTCAGCCGCAAGACTAAATCAGGACGCTCAGCTCCGACATAAAACCCGCCACGTGATTCGTCATAGAAAATTCGTCTTGCCCCCTCAGCAAGCTCGATAGCAAAACCGAGATATTGAGCATCTAGGGTTGCCTGATATAAACCCAAGGAACCTGCTATCATTTGTAAATAGCTCGATGCTTGCTGACTACTGTCTCTCTCACCATCACACCAGCGATGATAGAGTAGTGCCCCATCCCACAGCTCAGCACGGATAAACGCATGCGCTTTGACTGCAGCTTCAAGATAAGCAGCATGGCCAAGCACATGGCCTGCCCGCGCCAGTGATGCAATCATCATGCCGTTCCAGTCAGCTAGAACCTTACGATCCGTTGCCGCGGGGATTCGTTCGCTCCTTGCCTTGCGCATTTTTTTGATAGCCGATTGCAACGCTTCGGATTGCCCGGGGCTCAACTTCCAATCAGGCTTTGCAAGATGAATGACATTAAGATTCATAAGTGGATCAGG
>JAQXBQ010000162.1 GCA_029252325.1 Akkermansiaceae bacterium | reverse complement strand
TAACATATATTAATCATTGCTGTATGGGCTGCTTTTTTACATACTAGAGGGGATGATTACTCAGTAAATCATGTAAACATTCTAATCTCGGCATGGCCAATCCATTCAACATATTAATTGCCTGCGGTGGCACTGGAGGACACATGTTTCCAGGTGTTGCTGTTGCCGAGGAGTTGGATAGGCGTGGGCACAAAGTGCTGTTGCTCATTTCAGAGAAAAAGGTGGATGCCCAAGGTGCCGAAAAATACGGAAGGCTTGCCTTTCATAAGGTTCCAGCGATAGCTAAGCCTGCGACGTTTTCGCCAAGGATGATTCCTTTTCTTTTTAGACTATGGCGCACGGTGCGACAGTGTCGTCAAATCCTCGCGCAGAGCCAATGCGATGCTGTGCTCGGTATGGGTGGCTTTACTTCGCTGCCTCCAATTCTAGCAGGAAAAAAGCTAGGCCTTATGACCTACGTGCATGACTCTAATGCGCTACCGGGTAAGGCTAACCGACTGACAGCGAGGTGGTGCCGAAAGATACTATTAGGTCTAGAGGCGGCGACTCCTTATTTTGCTGGTGCTGATGTGGTGGTGACAGGGACTCCCGTGAGGCAAGAGCTCAGGGCTCTGCCCGAGCGCATAGATGCACGCAATGCTTTTGGTATGGATTCTCACGGGCCAGCGGTGTTAGTCATGGGTGGTAGTCAAGGGGCACAATCTTTGAACACCCTTGTGGTTGATGCGGCAAAGGCAATGCCCGGATTGCAATTTATTCACATCACGGGAGCCCATGATTTTGAACGGGTCAAAAACCTTGTTGGCAGCCGTGAGGGCTATCGTGTAATTGAGTTTTGTGATGATATGGCGACGGCTTATGCTGCCTGTGATATGGCAGTTTGTCGCTCTGGCGCATCAAGCATGACGGAGTTGGCTTATGTGGCGATGCCTTCCATTTTGGTTCCTTACCCTCATGCAGCAGATGATCATCAGACGGTGAATGCTCAGGTTTTTGCTGCTTCTGGTGCAGCTGTGCTGAGACCACAAGACGAGCTCGATGCTGGGCAGTTAGTCACAGATCTCACTAAATTGATCGAGGATGATGAATACAGAAAAGCGATGTCCACTCATGCTGCGTCTCTCGCCGTTCGAGATGCGGCGGCTCAGATTTGTGATGTCATTACAGCAGATCTAATCACAAAGTAACCCTCTCTATTATAGGTAAATAAATGAGCATGAACATCGATGAGCTTAGTAAACGATTAACTGATCGGGAAACCCCCGTGAAGGTTCATCTCATTGGTGTGGCGGGCTCTGGTATGAGCGGTTTGGCATTGTTGTTGTTGGGTATGGGGCATCATGTCAGTGGATCAGACATGGTTACTAGCGGCGAAACTCAGCGCATGCAGGGCCTGGGGCTGAACTTCTCGAGTCCGCACAGGGCAGACGAAGTCCATGGCGCGGATGTGGTGGTCTATTCATCTGCAATTCGTGAGGAGAACCTTGCTCGAGTGGAGGCGCGGAATCATGGAATTCCTTGCATCAGACGAGCTGAGTGCTTGGCCGCGATTCTACATACCCGTGATGGAGTCATTATTTCTGGTACTCATGGCAAAACGACGACCTCTGCAATGTGTGCTCACGTGCTCAGGCGAGGTGGCATCATGCCATGTCACTACGTAGGTGCCGAGATTCCAGTACTGGGCAGTAACGCACACTGGCAACAGGATTGTGACGTCATGATTGCGGAGGGCGACGAGAGTGATGGAACCCTGGCGCTGTATCATCCAAAACATTCAGTGGTGCTCAACATTGAGGAAGAGCATCTCGATTTTTATCGTGATATCGATCACATTAAAGAGGTTTTTACGAATCTACTAGATCAAACGAGTGGTAAGAAAATCTACTTTTCAGGCTGCCCTGTGGCCAATGAGTTGTGTTCTAAATATGAAGGAGCG
>JAQXBQ010000151.1 GCA_029252325.1 Akkermansiaceae bacterium | reverse complement strand
AATCTGGTGGTCAGGGAGTCAACAGGGGTGTCTGATTGATCGTGTTTCCAAACGGTACGATATCCCGCCTTAAGTCTGTGCCATGCTGGACACGTGATTACGTGCATGACACCTAGTTTTTATACCACTTGGTGAAACAAACGAGACGAATGATTAGGAAGAGGGTGTCAGGCTTGCGGCTATGCGGTGCGCCAGCAAAGGGCGGTCATTATGCGGTCTAGTGAAAAAAAACGGAGTCACAGCACAATGCCATGACTCCGTTGGGTAAAATAAACTTTGATTACTTACGGCGACGCAAGAGGAGTGCCAGCCCACCAAGGCCGAGGAGTGCCGCGGATGACGGTTCAGGAACAGCCACCACCAAACTCTGGATTTCCGACTGCGTGAGGGCCGTGTCGTAGATCCGGGCTTCTTCGATTTCCGAATGCAGCGAGCCGGACGCCCCGTTCACGACCGAGATGTTACGGGCGCCGAACGCAACCGCCGAGTCGGCACCGAGGTCGAACGTAGCCAACGTTGCGGAGTTGCTGGCGTATAAATCACCATCGCGGTAAATGGTAATCGTGCCACTGTCGTACACGATTGCCATCTGAATCAGCGAGCCGGTCGTGGTCTCGAGCGTGCCGCCGTTGCCTGTGGCTGGTGATCCTTCCGTGCGGTTAAGGTAATCGCTGCCATTCATCCATTGGTCGGTTACCACCTCGCCGTAGGCGATCGCGTCGAAATCCCCGCCGTAGTTGCCAGAGGATTGGTTTTCCATCAGCGACAACGCGCCGCCGCCACTCTGCCCTGTGCCGAGCGAGGTAAGCGAAACCCAGGAGACCAACGTCTTTGTCTCAAAACCGCTCGTTCCGCCAATCCAGCCTTTCGCCTCGGCGACACCGTCGACATCGACACCGTTGAGCACCAGACGGCCGTCCGATAGCGTGGCGCCCGAGCCGAGGGTGAGATTGTTCCAATTTCCAGTCGAGTCGGCGAGGCTGCCGCCCTCGAACGTCCATTGTGCGACCATAGCCCCGAAACCGGAGGTGCTTAAAGTTGCTAGTGCGGCGAAGCCGCAGATGATTGATTTGATATTCTTTTTCATGGGTATTGTTATTGTTTAGGTTTTATTGTTGCGGTTTTTTTCTGTGTTGGATGTGATGAGTGCCGGTTGGTAAGTCGGTGAAGACTTGGGCTTTGGAGGGTATGGTTAAGATAAATTAAATAATATTTTTGTATTAACTAAATAATCTATAACACAGGATGATTTAAGAAGTATATCCCAATATATTGGGGGGTTAGCCGCCGCCGAGCGGCGGAGTTTTGAGTGTTGAATGTTGATTTTTGGATTTTAGCACGGCCGCCGGTGGCGGAAGCGCGAGTTGAAATTGGGAGTCGCCGTTGTGATTTTTAGTTAACAGACTAGTTCGTTTTAAGTCGGTAGAACGCGCGGTCACCTAATGTGAAGGGGACTTCGGCTGTCCATAGCGTGCTCGTGCGGGTGCTCTGAATACCAGTATGGCCCGGGCCGGGGGATGTTACGCTGTACCAATCGGAGAGGTTGAGGGAATACTCGAGGTCGAGGCCGGGATCGGTTGCGGCAGGATTAAGCGCCATCTGGAACTGACCAGCACTTCCCGTATCTATCGGGACAGGCAGATGGTCAATAGTATCGGGAGATGTGCCGAGGAAGAACTCCATGAAGTTGGTGAGATTGTCCGACTCGGAATCGAGATCCTTTTTAGCCAACGAATCGGAGGTGGATCCATAGTTTGTTTCCTGCCATGTTCCGAAAGCGGTGAGGTTGTCAGTTAACCGGACGTTATCGAAATCGAGGTAAGTTGCTGAGCCGCCGACCTTGGTGATTCGGATGGCAAGCTCTTGGCCGACACCCTGGTTGTCGGGCGCTGTAAAGATAGTGCTGAAGTCTGTAAACGAGTCGGCGGTGACGTCACCCACGGTAACCGTGGTGGTCGCAATTGGCGTGCCGTTTGCAAGAATTTCAATCGTAGCTCCACCAAACGTGCCAGAGATTCTCCGGCCAATAGCGACGGTTAGATTGTAGACGTTATTTGGCTCAAGACGGGTGCGGATAGGTTGAAGGTAGTAATTTCCGGCACTTCCGCCATAGAGGAAGGCGACATGTTTTCCTGACATGTTAGGCGCAACTCCACCATCGACTGAGTCGTCTGCGCCGGAGTAGAATGTTGTGTTTGGGTTAAAGTAACCGCTGTCGCAGTCTGCTACAGCTGTGCCTGATGATGCCAGAACTTGATAACCAATCACTGACGGCGAATTGGTTGCTGCAGTGCTGATGACTACGATGCCGCCATCTGCCAGAGCGGTGTTGGATTCCAGATCGGCATTGAGTATGGAAAAATCCGGATTTCCCGTGAGGATCGTATGCCATTGAGTGGCGTGATCCAGCAGACCAGCCGCGTTGTAGTGAGTGCCATCGCTTGTTTTTGATTCCAAGTGGAAATCATCGGTGCGAGCTCCAAGAAGAGTAAGTGGATCGGCGTAAGCGGTAGCGCGTTGGCCGGCGGCTATTGGCATCTCTTGAGCGAGGCTTGTGCTTGGCATGAACGACACCTCAGAGAGATACCACGGCACACTCCAGCCTGCGTCACTCCGGGACTCTGAGATGATGTTTTCTAGGTTGGTCTGATGTTGTGCAGCTGTAACGCTTGCAACAGTATCAGATTCCCCTTGGTGCCAGAGGATGGCTTTGAACCCATTGGCGGGGAATGATTCCACGGCTGATTTAATGCGTGGATAGAGTGAGCCGCCTGGCTGCCATTGGATAGTGGTTGTTCCACCCACGCCAACGCTCATGATTCCTACAGGGACATTTTCAGAGGCGACGTATAAGTCACCAAAGCGTGGCCATGGAGAGCCACCAGTGCCATTGGCGATGGGCATGGGGTCGGCTGCAGTTTCCCATGTGTTGCCGGTCAGTTCTGATCTGGCCGCTACCCGGTCATCGGTGGCTGCAGCAGCGGGTGATCCCCAGTTGGCTGAGTTGGATTGTCCGGCGATGATGTAGACGTCACCGACACCGACTTTTGCCACAGAGACTGAGTCGGATGGAGTTCCCGATGTCACTGAGCGCACTTCCACGTTATACCAGCCACCTGCGGAAACATCTGATAATGTGCCAGAAAATGTGCCACCTGTAGGCGCAGCGTCAATTGTTTGCCAGGCTGTGGTGGCGCCAGATGATGGCACATCAAAGCGAGAGTCGATCGCGTTGAACCACTGTGTTGCGAGTACATCGTTTCCTGCTGCGTTGGTATGCAGGCTATCTCTCATGAGCCCAGTTTTATCGGCATTGATCGCAGTCCAGAGATCAACAAGGGTAACGTCTTTGCCTTCGCCTTGCAGGGTTGTGATAATCGCGGGTAAGGCATTATTAAAATCGACAACACGCTCTCCCCCGGCACCTGGGTATCTGTTAGGTGGGATTTGGGCGACGTAAATCGCGGGTGTCGGATCGCCTGGACCGACTTGGGCTAGGATGGTATCGACCAATGTTTTAATGCGATCCGGTGCTGTGGCTACGGCATCATTCAGGTCGATGTCATTGGTTCCTAACATGATGAGGACGATGTTTGGCTTGGTGCTCGCCAAGCGTCCTGAAGTTGAAGTCCACCAACCGGCGATACTTGCGGTCATATCGGTGCGACCATTGGAGTTGGCGCCGATACATGAACCTCCGATACCAGAGTGGTAATGGAAGAGATTGGTTGCTGCAGTTCCTCCAGTGGTGGGGAGTCCGTCAACGTTGGCGGTATAATGCCCTGTAAAGCTAAACGTGTAGCCGTCTGCGATGAGTAAATCATAAAGCGATTTACGGGGTGATCCGTTTGCGTCTCCATCGGCATTGGATTGGGTGATGGAGTCACCGATAAACCAAATGGCACCAATGTCTTTATTCTGTGGTGCGACCGCGCGCGCTTCGATGCTGTCGGGCGAGTCGTTGTAACTGCCATTCACAGGGATGTCCGCGATATTCTCAGAATCACGCTGGATCACTTGTCTTAGTGTTGGAGTGGTGATTGCTACAGCATTGTTGAAAATCGGCTTCATGTCCCAGGCCGAAAGCGACTTCACTTTCAGGTCGCCACCATTGCTGAACAAACGGATGTGGAGATCATTTGGATTATATTCATGCCACGCGACGGCGGCCTGGCGGTC
>JAQXBQ010000092.1 GCA_029252325.1 Akkermansiaceae bacterium | reverse complement strand
AAAGAGGCGAAACGAGGCAACGGAGTCAAGCTGCTCGAGGCTGAGCAGGGCATTGCTCACTACTACCTGTGGACAACCGTAGTCGCTCTGGAGGCTACCACCGCCACTCTGCACCTGAGCACGCCGGCACCCTACAACGCTGGTTACAGGACTCATAATGCCAACCCAGTGATCGCTCCCGCCGCCATCTACCTTAACGGCGAGAAAATCGATGACCCCAGCAAGGCGGTAAGCCTCAGGGCAGGAGCCAACCCGATCTTGATTCGCTTGGATAGCCATGGCGAAGCCCATCTCGTTTTACGCAAGCAGGGTGTTCCAGCTTATGAGCAAAAACATCCGCTCTCCATGAGGTGGTATCAGGACCCCGGCGTGTTGTTGTTTGATCCCTACGCAGCAAGCGCGCCCGGTGCCGAGACCCTGAGTTTCACCACGGCTCCCGGAACTACTGCGATTACCATTCCAGAAGCTCACAGCACGACTCCGGTGCAGGCTTTTTATAACGGGCAGGCAATGCTTGCCAAAGATGGAGGGCGTTATGATGCGACTTCTCCCTCAGCAGATACGGCTACCATCGAGCTCAAACTCACCCCGTCTGCCGGCATTCACGGAGGTGCCGCTATCCCCGAGCCCATCAACGTGCATACCAATGGCAAGGGAGTCATGGCTCTCGGTGACTGGTCCAAGGTGGGGGTCTTGCACAACTACTCAGGGGGTGTCAAATATCAGAAGACTATCACTCTCAGTGCAGAGCAATCCCGGCAAGTCACCACCCTTGACCTTGGACAGGTGATTGCCACCGCGGAAGTCAGCATCAATGGCAAGCAAGTTGGAGTGCGCGTTGCTCCGCCGTGGAAGTTTGATCTCAGTAGCAGTCTCAAGCCCGGAGAAAACATCCTTGAGGTCACCGTTTACAACACCCTCTCTAACCACTATCAGACCATTTACAACCTCTACCGCGGTGAGCCCACCTCCGGTCTGCTAGGACCGGTGAAGTTGATGAAATAGTGCCCGAATCTCAAAACCCAACTCATGAAATACCTAAAATATATCACCCTGTTCCTTCTGCTCACTCAGTTCTCCTTTGCCGACTGGCACGCCTCATGGATTGGTGCGGGTAATGGTAAACCAGCGGCAGACATCAAAATACTTACAGCACGCTATCAGGCGGTGGGCAAAGCTGATCAGCACGTGGACCTACTCGGCAAAATCGAGGCGCAAATCAAAGGGGGAGATCATGTCATAGCGGCGACCAATGAGTATGCCGGTAAGGACCCGCTTCATGGCACGGAAAAAACCCTCGAGATCGAGTACAGCCTCAACGGAGTGGCCAAAAAACTCTCGCTAAAGGAAGATCAGGAAGTGGATCTTCTCACAGGGGCGGCACCTGCCAACAAAGCGGCGAACAACAATGGTGCCAACCAATGGATCTGCTATCGCAAAAAAGTCACCTTCGCCAAGTCTGCGGACTCTGCCCTTGCTAAAATTTCCGCCGACTCCAAGTACTGGCTTTGGATCAATGGCGAGCTGATCGTCTTTGAGGGCCAGCTCAAGCGCGGCCCCAACCCGAACGATACCTACTACGATGTGGTGGACCTCAAGCCCCATCTGGTGGAGGGCGAGAACACCATCGCTGTCTTGCTCTGGTACTTTGGCAAGCACGGCTTTAGCCACAAGAGCAGTGGCAAGGCGGGATTTCTTTTTGAAGCGGATATCGATGGCAACAAGCTCCTCAGTGACGCAAGCTGGAAGGCGGCCAAGCACCCCGCCTATGGCAACACTGCAGTACCGCTTCCCAACTTCCGCCTGCCAGAGTCCAACATCCGATTTGATGCCGGCAAGGATATCCCCGGCTGGCAAAATCCTGGATTTGACGACTCTGCGTGGGAAGCAGCAGCGGAGCTGGGCAAAGCCCCCTGTGCCCCGTGGAATGAGCTGGTTGAGCGCCCAGTGCCACTGTGGAAAGATTTCGGCCTAAAGGACTACACCAACGCTGCCGAGCTTCCCAAGGTGTCGGACGGCTCAGTGATTGTGGCCAAGCTGCCATACAACGCCCAGGTCACCCCTTACTTGAAAATCGAAGGCCCGGCAGGCAAGCAGATCGACATCCGCATGGACAACTACCAGGGAGGAGGCACGCCCAATGTCCGTGCAGAATACATCACCCGTGAAGGTGCCCAGGAGTATGAGAGCCTCGGCTGGATGAACGGACACGAGATGCACTACAAGATACCCGCGGGCTTCAAAATTCTCGCCCTCAAGTATCGTGAGACTGGCTACAACTGCGAGTTCACCGGAACCTTTGAGTGCAATGATGAGTTCCTGAACCGCTACCGCCAGAAGGCTCTGCGCACCCTCTACATCACCATGCGCGACACCTACATGGACTGCCCGGATCGCGAGCGGGCGCAGTGGTGGGGGGACATGGTCAACGAAATGGGCGAGGCTTTCTATGCGCTCGATACTCGCGCCAATGGGCTGGCAAAAAAAGGCATTCTCGAGCTCGCCAACTGGCAGCGCCCTGACCATACCATCTACTCGCCTATTCCTGCCGGTAATTGGGATCGTGAACTGCCCATGCAGATGCTCAACTCCGTCGGCTACTTCGGCTTCTGGACCTACTACCTCTACAGCGGTGACCTTGAGACCATCCGCAGCGTTTACCCACGGGTCAAAAACTACCTTTCCATCTGGAAGCTCGGCCAAGACGGGCTGGTCATATCGCGCAAAGGTGGATGGACCTGGGGTGACTGGGGCAATAACAAGGACATGACCATCCTCTACAACGGCTGGTATTACCTCGCCCTCAAAGGCCAGCTCAAGATGGCTGAGGCCGTGGGAGAAACCGGTGACCTTGCTGAGATCCAAACCAAGATGGCGAGTATCGAGGCGAACTTCAACAAGACCTTCTGGACTGGCAAGGAATACCGATCCCCCGGCTACAAGGGCCAGACCGATGACCGTGCACATGCCTTGGTCGTTGTTGCCGGCCTCGCCAAAGCCGATCAATATCCCGCGATTCGTGAGGTCTTCAAGACTCAGGAACACAGTAGCCCCTACATGGAGAAATACGTCGGTGAGGCCCTCTACATGATGGGGCTCGAAGACGATGCCATCGTCCGTACTAAAAAACGCTTCAAGGCCATGACCGATCACCCCTACACCACACTCTGGGAAGGCTGGGGAATCGGCAACAAGGGCTACGGTGGCGGCACGATTAACCACGCCTGGTGCGGTGGTGCACTCACCTTGCTGTCCCAGTATGGGGCAGGGATTGCCCCGCTCACCCCGGGCTACGGCACCTACCAGGTGGCTCCCCAGATGGGCACACTGCTCAGCCACATCAAAACCACCGTGCCCTCGGTCAAGGGTGACATTCACATTGAGCTCAAGCGTGAGGCGCAGAGCCTCTCACTTGATCTGGACTCACCGGCAGATACCACCGCCATCATCAGCCTGCCCAAGCTCAGTCACTCAAAAGTATCCAAAGTCCTCGCCGGCGATAAAGTGATCTGGCAACAAGGAAGGGCTCAGGATCTGCCCGCCGGCTTGACCTTTCTGGTAGAGACCGGTCAGGCGATCCAATGGAGCGCCAAGCCGGGACGCCACACGCTGAGTGTGGAATATGAGGAGGAATGAGCCCAAGGTGGCGGCAGGAACTTTCAGCCAGAGCTGCCGCATCGCGGCCGACTCACGCTAAGGCGCAAAGCTGCGTGGTCCGCATGACTTCGCTGAGCCATTAGTTTACTTAGGATCAGCATCTTGTAGCTACGCATCACCCAAAAGGGTGATTGACTTTATTTCAAAAAATCAGTAAATTTAAGGGCGAAGTTGATAAATTACATTAAATATACATCAATCTAAAGTAAATAACACCTCAGCGATTCACCTCAGTGATCTATTACTTTAAGCTTCTGCGTAAAGTATAATAAAACCTCCGATCCCATAAACAACAAGTAGCTAACACTATGAAAAAGCCTAACAATAATATTCTCAAGCATAGCCTGCCAGCGCCAATCTTGACTGCCCTCTTCTTGCCCGCAGGGTTGCTATGTTCCGGCATTGCCCAAGCAGCCACTGAAACATGGGACGGCGGGCATGGGAGCGCAAACGCGTGGTATGCGAACTTAAACTGGGCCGACGACACCGCTCCGGGTGATGGCGATGACCTGGTCTTCACTGGCACGACGAGGTTGAATCATCTAGCCTATGGAAACTTCAGTGGCACCGGGGACGCCCAGATCGGCAGCATTACCTTTGATGCGGCTGCGGGGGCCTTTGTCATCGGCGACGCAGGTGGTGGCACATATAGGATGTTCGGAGACATCACCAACAACTCCACCAATCTGCAGACGCTCAATTTTGCCATTCAACTCGATGCGAACATATCAGCAGACACCGCTGCTGGAGACATCACCTTGGGAGGTGTTATTAGTGGATCTCAATTCATCGCCAACGACGGTGACGGTACCTTGCTACTTGAAAGCGCAAATACCCACACTGGAGGTACACGAGTAGGGTTTGATAATAACAGCCAGAATTCCGCTACACGTGTTGTCAAGGTCACGGACAGTGGGGCCCTGGGAACCGGTAAGCTCGAATTTTTCAAGAGCGGCACTTTTGAGTTGGGCTCGGATGCACTCACCATCACCAACAATGTATTCAGCGGTAACTACAGTGCTGATGGCAATGACAAGATCATCAAGCTTGATCTCGCTGGCACCAACTCGGGAACTATGAGCGGTAACATTGACACACGTGGTACACATGCAGGACATTTCCAAGTGGATGTGGGTAGTGCAGACACCCTGACACTGAGTGGCAACATTTCCAATGGAGCTGGTGGTGGATCTGGCATTACCAAGATTGGCGATGGCACGCTGCTCCTCTCTGGCACAAACACCTACAACGGCAAAACTACCGTCGACGCGGGCACCCTGAAGCTCTCTGGCGGCGATGCGATCGAAGACATCAGAGATGTCACAGTGAATGCCGGTGGCACGCTGGATCTCAACGGCAGTAGCGAGACGATCAACCGCCTGACAGGCTCAGGGACCATTGATAACTCGGCTGGTAACGGAACCTTGGTCGTGGGGGGCAACAATAGTAGTTCCCAATTTGATGGAACGCTCACAGACAGCGTCGGAACTCTAAAACTGAGGCAGGCCGGCACTGGCACTCTCACCCTCACTGGATCCAGCACTTACTCGGGCGGCACTGACATCTACGCGGGCACTGTGGTGGCTAACCACTCTGCAGCACTAGGCACTGGGGAGATCTACATGGGCGTTACTGCGGGAGTTACCCAAACCCTAGCCATTGGTGCAGATGGGGTTAATATCGCCAATAACTTCTTCCTGCAAAACAGCAACTCCACTCATGAGATCAAATTTGATGTGGCCGGTTCCAATGCTTCTACCTTGTCAGGTAATATGACCAACCAAGTGGACAATGCTGGTAACTTGGACTTTATTGTGGGTGCGGATGACACCCTGACCCTAAGTGGCAACCTCAGTAGTGGAAGTGCTGGAAATTCAGGATTGGACAAGGATGGTGCTGGCACCCTGGTGCTCTCGGGCAGCAATGCCTATAAAGGAGCAACGAGGGTCAACGACGGCACCCTCTCACTCGCCACAGGCTACACCCACACTGGCACAGGCGCCTTTACTGTCGCAGGCGGCACACTCAACATCGCCGACGGCGTTAATCTTAGTAACGCCATGACCATCGGTCTTGATGGGGTCATCAGCCCCGGTAACTCACCCGGAACGGCATCTACAGGAGCTCAGACTTGGAACGACGGTGGCTCCTACCTCTGGGAAATCAACGATAGTGACGGCTCCAAAGGCCTCAGCGGCGGAGGCACAAATGGCTGGGACTGGCTAGATATCACTGGGGAGCTTGATCTGACCAACCTCACGGCGGGTGGCTTTACCATCGATATTACCTCTTTAACAACGGCCAACGACTCGGGCTTGGCTGCCGGCTTTGACTACTCCGGTCTCGCCTATGGTGATCCCTTTGGGACCACATTCATCATCGCCTCAGCAGATACCATCTCCGGTTTCAATGCCAGCCTGTTCACGCTGGACGACAGCGCCTTTGTTAATGGCAAGCTCGATTGGAGCATCATTGAGAGTGGCACTGATCTCATGTTGACTGCAGTCTTCGTCCCCGAGCCAAGCTCAACAGCTCTCCTCGGCCTCGGCGGCCTTGCACTGATGCTGCGCCGCAAGCGTTAATCGTCTTGGGCTTTATCTTTCATATTTGAATTTCAACCTGAAAAACTCTAGCTGTAACTACGGCTGGGGTTTTTTGTATGGTAGCATCGAGGTATTATAATTTTACATTTCAAGCTTCAACATTGCCGATGGTGAAATCATCTGGGAGCTGGTTAATGCCAAGAACCTGCCCGCTGGCATGGCCTATGTGAAAGAAGATGATCTGGCGATTAATGATGTGCTGAGGCCGGCAGCCATATTCTGCGCTTGGAGTATCAGCAATGATCACCCGTTGGCCTGCTCTTGTTTCTTGGTTCGACAACGGCTTATCAGACTTTTTTGTTTTTTCTTGGTTGAAAAAAGCCGCGGGTATATGTGAGTGTGCTTAACGTAGCTGACCTAACCTGCATAGGGAGGGAGTCAGATACGTTACAAAGAGAGCTACAAAGAGAGCTACCACAAGAACTATCATAACTACCACTATGGCCTTCACACCAAGCAAAGATCAGAAACGTCGCGAGCGAGAACAGAGGAAGCTGGAGAAGCGATTGGCTCGTGAGGAAGCGAAGGCTGAAAAGCTCCTGGCGAAGCGGGCCGATGAGGCCTATGAGGCCGAGGAGGAAGATGAGAAGGACATCAGCGAGATGACTGAAGCAGAGATCCAAGCAAAGTTGGAGGCGGATTTTGAGGCCGAACTGGCAGCGGAGGCCGCGGAGAAGGCTAAAGCCGAGGCTGAAGGGGGAGAGGACAGCTGAAATGCGAAGCATATGAAAAACAAAACAATCGGATTTGTCGGTCTCGGCCGCATGGGGGGCAACATGGCCCGTTGCCTTGTGGACAGGGGCTACAAGGTCACAGCACTCTATGATATTGACCAAGGTGTCGCCACTGAGCTTGCAACTGAAATTGGCTCCTGCGCATACGACAAGCTTTCCGATGTGACGGCCCATGCTGATATTATCCTGACTGTTGTTACCAATGATCAGGCGATGGAGGCCATTTTCTTTGGAGAGGATAATCTTCTCGTCGGAGCCGATGGTCGCACATTTATTAACTGTGCTACACTCACACCCAAAGTGCATGTTCAGCTCGAAGAAGCAGCTGCCAAAGTGGGAGCAGTCTGCCTGGAGGCCTGCATGGCGTCGAGTATACCCCAGGCGCGCAATGGTGAGCTCTTTTTGATGATCGGGGGTGAGGAGGCGGAATTCAATGCCCACAAAGCTCTGCTTGATGACCTCAGTAAAGCACTGCATTACGTCGGTGCTGCGGGCAAAGCCTCGGAGGTGAAGGCCTTAGTCAATATGGTGATGAACATCAACACCGCGGCTCTCGCCGAAGGCCTCGGTATTGGCGACGCTCTCGGCATAGACCTGAAGATGCTTTGCGATATCTTCAGCCAGACAGGCGCCAACTCACGTGTCTTGGAAACCGATGCTGAGGACATGATCATCCGTGATCACGATTGCTATTTCTCTGCCTCGCACGCAGCGAAGGATTCGGGCATCGCCCTCGGCCTTGCTGCCGCAGAGGGTATTGATGCTCCTCTGGCTCAGGCGACCTTTGATCAATACGCCAAGCTCACTGAGATTGGAAAGGGTGAGCTGGACAAGTCAGGCATTGCTGAGCTCACTTTCAAAGGCCGCAACGATTAATCGCTGGTCTGAGTGTGCATTTGCTCAACCAAGCAATCCAAGGATTGACACAGTCATGAACCAAACGATTAAAAACTCACAGGGCGAAGCGCTTGATTACACCTTTCTCCCTGGTGATGAAAAATGCCGCGACGAAAACTGGCTCGTTATTCTGGGTCACGGTGTCACCGGTGACAAAGATCGGCCGGTTATCACTGAGACGGCCAAGGCTCTCCGTGATGTGGGTTTGGATACACTCGCTTTTTCCTTTGCGGGCAATGGTGCCTCAGAGGGTGAGTTCTGTGCAGCTACGATTTCAAAAGAAGTGGCGGATTTGGGGGCAGTGATTGATGCGGTCTCTGATGCTTACGCCAAGATCGCCTACATAGGTCACAGCATGGGAGGTGCAGTGGGGCTTAGCCGAGTAGCTAAAGATAAGCGCATCAATGCACTCGTCTCGATCGCTGGCATGATTGATACTAAGGCGTTTGCAGATACGGAATTCGGCGATGAGACGCCTGACTCCGGCTTGATGTGGGAGGAGGAATCGTGCCCGCTTTCGTCTGCTTTTATGAACAATCTATGTGATGAAATCGTTAGTTTAGTCCCCCTAGTGAACAGCGTTGCCATACCCTGGCTACTTTTGCATGGCACGGCTGATGACGTGGTGTTGCCCAAAGACACGGAGTGTGTGCAAGCCCTGCGGGGCGAGGCGGTCGATGCTGTGTTTGTTGAGGGTGCGGACCACAGCTTTAACGAGCCTGCTCATAAAGCACAACTCACCGAAACGATCACTCAGTGGCTGCGTGGCCAACTGGCATAAGGCTCAGGGGGCGTGGAGTGAGAGATGGTTTAAGCCTTTTTTGTGACTTACACACGTAGGGCGTACGATAGAGGCTGTCTAAATGGCGGCTCAAATCATCTAGAGTAAGCATGGCTAGCAGTCGAAATTAGTGGCCTCAAGGTAAGGTGGCTGAGCGTGTGCGGGAAAACGGCTAGAGACGATAAATAATAGAGGTGAGATTCAGCTGAACGAATCGATATTTTTGTTATGAGAATAGTTCGAGATATGGTAATTGATGAGCATGCAACATCACCCTGGTGCCTCTGACGCGGTTTCGATTCCCAAAAATAAAGATAACACCATCGCCATAATAGTGAGCTATGCTCTGCTGGCGTGTTTGATGGCTTATGTGATGTTTGGTGGGGATGAGCCACCTAAGCCTGTTGTGGTTGCGCCAAAGGTTGAGGAAAACGATGAGGAGCCCGCGCCGAAGATTGTTTTAACGCCTGTGGCTAGCTCAATCGTTGTCAGCGAGCCGCTGTGGATCAATCCACCGGAGGACGTCAATATGGACGTCACGGAGGAGATGAAGGTCAAATTGTTACTAACGAACCATAACTCGTATCCAGTTACTGGGATTATAGTGAGGTTCACTTTTCATGACCTTTTAGATAATGATTTGCAGGGAGCACTGGAGAAGACGTTTGATGAGGTGATAGATGCATCAGGTCAAATGAGTTTGACCGACGTCGTTTTGGGTGAGTATCCGACCGACACCATGAGTGTGAAGGCTGAGGTGCTTGCAGTATCGGCGGCTCAATAACAGGGCCGCAATCGCTGATCTTTGGGTGTTGCGCTGAAAGTTGATTTGTTTTAAACTGAAGAAGTCATTTATGAAGTCTCAAAATAAGCATCCTGAAGCAAAGCTACCATCGGATTCAGACGAGAAGAGAGCTGACAGATCTGAACGACTACGTCACCTCGACACCTTGGGCTTGCCTGCTACCGAGGCAGAAAAAGTAGTCGAGCCTAGCTTGGACAGCTTGCCTACGGCAGCTGATGATGCCATGCCGGCGATTCATGACGATAGAATCGGATCCAAGACGTTTGTTCCCAATGTTGCTCTCGAGCTTTACGAGATCGCTGCTCAGCAAGGTGATGCACAAGCTCAGTACAGCCTGGGGTTATGTTATCATTACGGTGAAGGCACACTGAAGGATCCGTTTAGTGCATTTAAATGGTTTAGCCAAGCTGCCGAGGGTGGACATGCTCAGGCACAATACAGTGTGGGTGTTTATTATCAGCAGGGTATCGGTACAGAGCAGAATTCGGAGAGCGCATTTAAATGGTTTGAAAAAGCGGCTATTCAAAATCAGCCTAAGGCTCAGCATGAGCTGGGGGAATCGTTTTACCATGGTCGTGGTGTAGAGAAAAATCCTGCGATGGCAAAAAAGTGGATCAATAAGTCTTATGTCAACGGCAACAAGCGTGCCAGTGAGTCATGGGATAATTATGAATTGTGGAAGTTCTGATGCTTCATATGGAGATTTAGACTATGTGAGGGTTTATCCACCACATAAAATAATAGGGGAATAATAGGGGAGTGAGTTGCTCTCACTGACAAGATGGCTGAATTCGAAGAACTCATTGATGCGCACTACCAGGCATTATATCGTTTTGCCTATTCGTTGGCCAAAAACCCAGATGCTGCTGCTGATCTGGTTCAGCAAACATTCTGCATATGGGCTCAAAAAGGGCACCAGCTGAAAGAACGTAATAAGGCAAAAACTTGGTTGTTTACGACACTCTACCGTGAGCACCTTGCGATAGCTCGCCGAAGTCGTCGTTTTGTCGATAGTAGCGCAGATGAAGTTGAATATCAGCTGCCGACACACCAAGACGACAATGCCAGGACCTTAGACGGTAAGCGCGCGATTGCATTGCTGAGTGAATTAGATGAAACCTTCAGGGCCCCTCTGACGCTGTTCTATATTCAGCAACATTCTTACAAGGAGATTGCAGAAATTTTGGAAGTGCCGATGGGCACTATCATGTCCCGCATTTCTAGAGGCAAGAAACAGTTGCGTCAGAAAATGCTCACTGTGCCCTCAGACACGATCAATAATGTGATCGAATTAAATCCCAACAAAGCTGAAAGCCATGGATAAGAAACAAGCTCAATTTATTTTACAAAGCTATCGGCCAGATGGCTCTGATGCTTTAGACGCTGATTTTACTGATGCTTTGTGCCTAGCTGCCAACGATTCTGAGCTGGGAGAATGGTTAGCTGTCGAGTGCGCTGAGGATGCATCATTCGCGGCTGCTCTCTCGGATGTTGAGATTCCAGTGGAACTGAGACAGCAAATTATCGAGATGATGGATATGGATCAGGTCTATGCTCAGGTCCACGAATTGGGGGAGGAGGATCCCCTAGATAAGATTTTCATGAATGCGGTCGATCAATTGCAGCCTCCAAGAGGGCTACGGGATCAGCTTTTAACGGCCATGCATGTTGAGCATGCTCAACAGACGGTTACGCCATTGACGGGTCAAAAAAGATGGATTGGGAAGGTGAGTAGCATGGTAGCAGTAGCGGCAGCAGTGGTGGTCGGTGCGTTTTGGGCCTATGAATTGACTCCTTTGGCTCCATCCTCAGATCAGCTTTTTGAGTCTCATCAGGTGCAGCATCATGCCGGAAATTTTCTGCAGGCGAGTTTTGAATATGATGTCGAAGATGATGATCCCGAGCGTATTCATAGCTGGCTAGTCAATCGGGAGCTGCCAACACCGACTAATATTCCTCAGGGGCTCAAGAAGCTCAGTTGCGCGGGGTGTAAGGAGATTAAGTTGCCCGGGGCGAAAAGAGCTTCGATGGTATGTTACTCTGAGAATGCCAGCGCAAATATTTATCTGATCATTGTGAATAATGCGGATATCCTCGATCGAGGGCTTCCGACGCTCTCGGAGCTTCGTATCAAGGATTGTTATCATTGTAAGGTTACGAATTGTAGTTGCGCTCGCTGGCAAGATGCTCACAACACCTACATTCTTCTTAAAAAGGCGCCGTTCGGACAGAAGGCTGAATTGATGAATTATTTATAGTTGGCGTTCACTTGTTGTCGCCAAACGGTGGCTATGAGCGTGATCAAGCCCGCATTAACATCATAATCGGGCAGAAAACAGCATTTCATGGCTGATGAGCGGCATCAAAATACAGGTAACGACTTGACACGGTGCTCATATAATGCATTTTCCCCATCCCGCCGCGCTGGAAACGTGGTGGCAACAACATATACTAATCATGAAACAAGATTTTCATCCCGACTATCATCCCGTTGCCTTCCAAGACATGACGACAGGCGTGCGTTTTATCACACGTTCTACGGCTAAGTCTGACAAGGTTGAGCAAATCGACGGCGTTGACCACTTCATTATCTCAATGGGTGTCACCTCTGATTCACACCCTTTCTTCACAGGCACAAAGCAGTTTGTGGACACGGAAGGACGCATCGACAAGTTCGAGAAACGTTTCGGCTCAGTACGCCGCGCAGGCAAGCCCAAGCTCAAGGCCTAATCAGGTCGCGCTTAACGGCATTGCCCATCCGGAATTCATCCGGACCTTTCAAGACTCCTTTCGCTACCAGCGAAGGGAGTTTTTTTGTGTTTGGGATTTGGCATCGAGTTCTTGCCTGTTAGGGTAGCGCCATGAATTGTCGTGAGGCGTTGATAGCGCTCAATATGCTGCCGAAGATAGGACCAGTAAGGGTGCGCCGTCTGATGGACCACTTTGGAAGTGCGGGGAAGATATTAACCCTGGCTCCAGATAAGCTGATGGCTGTGCAAGGCATAGGTGCTGAGACAGCTGGTATTATTAGTGATTGGGAAAATAGAATTGATCTTGCGGAGGAGTTGAGTGAAGTCGACCGCCGTGGGCTCTCGATTGTCACCCTTGAGGATCAAGAATATCCTCAGGCTCTGCGGCAGAGTTATGATCCTCCACTAGCACTTTATGTGTGGGGGGAGTTGAAATCTACAGATTGTCATGCACTGGCAATCGTAGGCTCACGAAAAACATCCCATTACGGTATTCAGACTGCCCGACAGTTTGGCTTCCAATTAGCGACGAGTGGTTTCACCATTGTGTCGGGTCTGGCCAGAGGTATCGACACGCATGCCCATGAGGGCGCAGTAGCCGCTAATGGTCGTACGGTTGCGGTGATCGGGTCTGGCTTGGGCCAGGTGTATCCACCAGAAAATATGGCCTTAGCTGAAAAAATTGCATCTGGTTTTGGTGCTGTGGTATCTGAATTTCCTCTAAACACCACGCCGAGCAAGAAAACGTTCCCCATGCGAAACCGCATCGTAGCCGCATGGTCTCGTGCGGTGGTGGTGGTTGAATGCCCCGAGTGGTCGGGAGCACGTATTACAGCTAACCTTGCAGGAGAGCTAGGGCGGCCTATCTATGCAGTTCCCGGTCAAATTGACCGGCCGTCGTCTGCAGGCTGTAATGCCCTTATTCGTGAGGGGGCAACGTTGATTACGAGCGGCCAAGATATTTTAGACGATCTATCTATTCTGCCTCTCGAGAACTCATCTGGTGCATCGCTTGCGGGAGAAGTTTCAGAATCTGAACCCGTGTTTCCGGAGCTTGACGGTGCTGAGCGACTGATTCATGATGCCCTTGGTAATGACTCTCTGAGGATTGACGAAATCCTCGATACTACCCGTCTACCGCTTCCAGAGGTGAATGCCCTGCTGCTAAAGCTTGAGATTCAGGGCCTAGTATGCCAGCTGCCTGGTGGTAGATTTGCTAGAAAATGAGATTATTTTACTCACATAGCCCAAAAATAGGGATGGAAAACAACAAATATGGGTAGTATCTTCTCAACTTGGCACGATGCTTGCTTGCTATATTAATCACAAACCATTATCTACCAACCACTGACTATTATGAAAAAAATCGAAGCCATCATCAAGCCCTTCAAGCTCGAAGAAGTTAAAGAGTCCCTCGCAGACGTGGGTGTCCAAGGAATGACCGTTACAGAAGTCAAAGGATTTGGACGCCAAAAAGGTCACACCGAGATTTATCGCGGCAGCGAATACACCGTCGATTTCCTTCCTAAGGTGAAAATCGAAATTATTGTTGATGATGAGGATTCTGCAACGGTAGCAGAGGCAATCGTCAAGAGCGCCAACACTGGAAAAATCGGTGACGGTAAAGTATTCATCTCCTCTGTGGAGTCAGCAATTCGCATTCGTACCGGTGAAACTGGTAACGATGCTGTTGCTGTCAACTAAGCTGAGAATTTGATTCCATCTCGTTAGCTGCTACCCGTCGAGGGTCAGCCTGGCGAGTGCCATGAGCTTAGATCAAACCACGTCTATGACGTGGTTTTTTTATGCCCAAAGGCCTGAAGTCGAGAGACCATTTCTGGATTTACTTAGATTGATTCATTCGGCCGTCTATTGCTTTTTTCAATAGCTCACGCTGCTTGGGTAAGATAGGCCTGAGTGAGACAACGACACCGCTGTTTTTTTGCTCAGAGAAATGAAGGGTGAGTTTCTGGCTGCTGACCTCGGCCTCGACGATCTGTGTCCAGTAGATGACTTGTAGATTTTTATGTGCTTTGAAGAAGGGGAAGATTTCTACCCCCAAGGGCGTGAGTATCAAATAAGCATGCTGGCTGCATCGCAAGGCAAGACGGAAAAACCACCATCCGATGAACAAGTCGGGGACAATCAGCCACCACCATTTTTGCATAGGAGGAGGGCTCATGCCCCATTTTTGGGTCGATAAGATAAGGATGCCGATGGCTGCAGCGACTGCAATAGCGGTGATGACATAGAAGAGGGGAGCCTGTGCTGCACGTGTGAAGCGTAGCTCTTTCTCGGGTTCGGCGACCGTTTTTGGCCCAGGAGGTAGAATCAGGTTTCGTAGTTTTTCGCGGGTTGTTCTTTTCTCCTGAGTGGTCACGCATCTTTTGTGCGTCGATATAGGCATTTGTTCAATAAGGAATCCTGTGCTATTGGGTCGTGAGCATTCACCACCTACCAGACTCTTGCCATTTACCCTTCATAGCGATTACCAGCCATCTGGAGATCAGGCGCCTGCCATTGATAAGCTGGTGAAGTCAATCGAGGCCGGTAACGGGCATCAGACGCTTTTGGGCGTCACGGGTTCAGGTAAGACGTTTACCATGGCAAATGTCATCGAGCGCACGGGCAAGCCAACCTTGGTGATGAGCCATAACAAGACACTGGCGGCTCAACTATACTCTGAGTTAAAGAATTTTTTCCCGGACAACGCGGTTGAATATTTTGTCTCATACTTTGATTACTATCAGCCAGAAGCGTATATTCCGCGCTCGGATACTTACATTGAGAAAGACAGCTCGGTAAATGATGAGATTGAGCGTTTGAGATTAAGCACGATGGGCTCATTAATCACTCGCGATGATGTCATTGTCGTGGCTTCGGTCTCATGTATCTACGGTCTCGGCTCGCCAGAGGACTATCAAAATATGATGATTCCCGTGAAAGCGGGTGATGAACTTGATCGTGAAGAGTTTCTAGCTGGCCTCGTTAGCCTGATGTTCGAGCGCAATGACATTGCATTTTCTCGTGGCCAGTTTCGAGTCCGTGGAGATGTCGTTGAGGTGCACCCTGCCTATCTTGAGCACACGGCAATTCGGGTCGAGTTCTTCGGCGATGAGGTTGAGCGGATCTCAGAGATTGATGTGCTAACTGGTAATCGAGTGGATACCCTAGATAGTCATACCTTTTTCCCTGCCAAGCAGTTTGTCACAGAGAAAGACAAGCTCAATAAAGCGGTGCATGCCATCAAGCAAGAGTGTGCGGAGCGGGTAAGCTGGTTCGAAGACAAAGGGAAGCTGATCGAAGCCCAAAGAATTCGGATGCGTACCGATTTCGATATCGAGATGATGCAAGAAATGGGTTTTTGCCAAGGAATTGAGAACTATTCGCGCCATCTTACGGGGCGAGACCCGGGAGCGAGACCCTATACCTTACTCGACTTTTTCCCCGATGATTATCTGCTATTAATGGACGAGAGCCATGTCAGTGTACCGCAAGTTGGGGGGATGTATGAGGGTGATAAAAGTCGCAAGACGACATTGGTAGAGCACGGGTTTAGACTTCCGAGCGCTCTTGATAACCGCCCGCTCAAATTTGCTGAATTCATGGAGGTGACTTATGGTCGTATCTATGTGTCGGCGACGCCCGGCCCGTTTGAATTTATCAACTCTCGCCCTGACAATAAAAAGTATATTCCTTGGAAACGTGGGGAATTATCTGCCGCTCAGGCATTGAAAAAAATACGTAAAACTATTACACCCAGTGGTGCAGATGAGGATGTGTCAGACTTTGATGTCAGCGCTGCTGGCACGAATTTAGTGGTAGAGCAGATCATTCGGCCGACCGGCCTTCTTGACCCGGTCCTCACACTCAAACCTCTTAATGGTCAAATCGATGAGACTATTGATATGTGCCGCGAGCGGGTAGAGCGAAATGAGCGTGTGCTGGTTACTACCTTGACTAAAAAAACTGCCGAGGATTTGGCTGAATATTTGCAGGAGACTGGCTTGAGGGTGCGATATATCCATGCTGACGTTGGTGCTATTGAGCGGGTAGAAATTCTGCGCTCGCTGAGGGCAGCTGAGATTGATGTGCTTGTCGGTATTAATTTGCTTCGGGAAGGGCTCGACCTTCCTGAGGTTTCATTGGTCTGTATTCTTGATGCGGACAAGGAGGGTTTTCTCCGCAACGAAACCGCGCTTATTCAGACGGCGGGCCGTGCGGCTCGCCATGTAGAAGGCGAGTGCGTCCTTTTTTGTGATGAGGTGACGGATTCGATTCAAGCGCTTATCAATATCACCGAATACCGTCGTGCTCGGCAAATCGAGCACAATGAGAAACATGGAATCACACCACAGAGTGTGGTTCGTGCTGTGCAGGAGAGCCTCAGTCAAAATCAATCTCACAAGGAGACGGCTGATGATTTGAATCAAGGGCTCGTTGCTGATGATCCGGCTGGTTATAATGTTCTGAGTGTGATCTCAGAGCTTGAGGAAGAAATGCGAGAAGCAGCGGCGAAGCTCGAGTTTGAGCGTGCCGCCCACTTGCGTGACCAGATTAAGCAATTGAAGCAAAAGCAGGAGGAGTAAGCTTCTATCACGGGAAGCTATGAAAAATGTCGTAAGGGCATTGACTAATCGCTGACTAGCAGGAACTAATACCGCCACGTATGCGCCCAACATCAATTCAGATACAGTCCGTGATGGATGCTTTTGGCCAGCAAGGCTGGCAGTTTGAACATCTCGAAGGCAAGGATGTCATTCAAACGGTATTCGAAGCTTATCACACGCAAGTGCATTTGCATGCGCAAGCGTTTCCTCAGATCAATGCGCTTTCGATCGTTGGGGAGGCGCCCTTGAGTGTTGAGATGGAACATGAGCCGCTGATCCTTGAGCTGTTTGCTAGGGCAAATAAAAAGCTGACTTTAGGAAGCTTGGAGTTTGATTTGGATCGTGAGCAATTAATGTTTCGGATCACGAATATTTTTGAGCGCGATAAATTTGACGGGGATATTATTTCATCGATGGTGCATGCTGCCATTGCTGAAGTGGATCGCATTACACCTTATGCCGCCGTCATTCAGCAGACATCTGAGAGTTTATTAGATGACTTGTCTGTCGAGCGCCTGCTGCTCCGTGATGATTTGATCCCTCCGGTTCCCGAGGATGACAATGGCTTTGCCTAATAGTCTATGTTGGGCTGGTGCTCTACCTCAATTTCTGCGCCATAGGTAACTCTGGTTTGGACATGGTGTGGTGCGGGTATGCTGTGACCAGCGGGTAGGCCTTGACCTGCACACAGCCTTAAAAAATGACAGCCCCGTCAACGCTGTCCGAAGACTTTGCTGACGGAGCTGTTCCCCCCCAAATGTCGCCCATTGCTGAGCGATGTCTTCAAGATACAAAGTTTTTGAAAAAGCGC
>JAQXBQ010000067.1 GCA_029252325.1 Akkermansiaceae bacterium | reverse complement strand
TGTAATAAATGTGGTTTAATAGTTTGATTGAAATTTCAACATTTACTCTCCATCAGGGTCTTTTAGAATCTCACCGTAATGATTTACATGCTTAGGTTAATTCAAGTTTTCGTCTTGTTGTTGTCAATCATGATGATCTCATCCTGCAATTATCGTAAAATTGCCAAGGAGAATGAAGCACTTGAGAAGGAGAAATCAGAGCTTGCTAGTGAGGTGGCGAGCTTAAAGGCCAAGATTGATGAAGATCCTGATGACCATCACGCATTACTTGACCAAGCTAAGAGTGGGCTAGAACGAGCAGAGAAAAAACATCAGGCCCTAGAATCTGAAGTTGCTAACTTTCAGGCTAAGGAGGCTAAACTCAAAAAACAGTTTGCAAAAGACAAGGTGAATTACGTGATCAAGTAATGATCCGACTTTATAGTATGAATTTGCAAACACTACATGGCATAAGCGCCAATGAACAAACAATTACAATAACAGCATGAGACGTTTTTTTTCCGTAGGTAATCTTATATGCCTCCTGATTGGCTTAGCGGTGATGTACCACTTCCACATCAACAAAAAAAGAAACGTGGATCTGCAGGCTGAAATTAATGCTGAGCTAGCTGAGCTTAATGAGGATTGGGTGCTGCTCAGAGCGCAGCAAGGAGAGATAGAATATTCCATCCAAGAATGTGAAAGAGTAAATAAGAAACGCGAGCAGCTGAAGGCTGAAATAGCCCAGATGCAAAAAGGGTTGCTCGAGCACAAAGCCGCTATCCAATTACTGGCAGAGCAAAGGAAGACTCTGTTTTCCAAATATCGTGAGCAAGTGCGAAAAGAGGCTAAAGGCATGAGGTTTGCTGAAATCATTACACCCCAAGGAAAAACCTACCTCAATGTCAAGATTAACGAGGTTCGTAGCGATGGTATATCATTTAGTTTTGGAGCCGCGGGGTCAGCATCTGGACGAGGAATTGGTTTGCATGAGATTCCCTCCGAATGGATCAGGCGTTTCATGTACACTGAGGAAGAATTGGAGTGGGCAAGGAGCTGGACAAGTGCTGATGGCGCCAGGACGATTCATGGGAAATTTAAGACTTATGACGAGGATACGGGCGTAGTCACAATTCTCCAAGGTGACCGCAAGCGATCATTGAATATCGATAACTTGTCGAAAGCGAACCGAGACTGGCTGGAGAACCTAGTGAGCAGAAAAAGAGCTAAGGAGGCAGCCATTTTTGCGCTGCTCGATAAGCAGGCCATCGGGAGTAAAATTAAAAAAGGTGTGCTCTCCAAGCTTGATGGCGATCATTTCTACGATTTTACCATGAGCAATGTGCCTGACTACTACGTGGTGTATTATTCATCTAGTTGGTGACCTTCTGCTGTGTCTACGGCTCCACAGTTGGTGAAGTCATTCAACAAAAAAATCGCGACCAACAATAAGGTTGAGCTTATCCACGTCAGTTTAGATCGTAGCCCGCAAGCCGCCCTGGCATGGGCAAAGCAGGAAAAGTTTCCATGGGTGCATGTTCTTCCGGACAAGTATGCTGATTCGGGGCTTTTGAAGTATTATAAGAACTCTGTGCCCCACTATGTTTTGATCGATAAAGGCGGAAAAATTCTAGCTGAAGGTAGTCCGGCAATTTTCGACATGCTAGACGAGCTGTAGCAGCGCAGATGGTGCCTCTCGGTCACTACCCGCTACCAACTGTGGATATGCGTCACTGATGGGCTACTTCTTGTTGATGTAGCAGAGGAGGTGGAGTGGTGCATTTTGGGTTCGTCTCCTGAGATCTTTTGTCTCGCTGAGTAGGTTTATTGGGTGCTGGGCAAACGCAATAATTATAGTGATATACCTTGCATATTAGCCGGGTTGTGCTTTATTTCCGCCTCCCGCACAAGGGCTGACTGGCAAGGAGCTAGTCTGAAACTAATATTACCATGAGTACAAATACTGAAATCAATCCTGCAGACTACCAGCTTCACGAAGGTGACACTGGCAGTGCTGACTTCCAAGTAGCGCTTCTTACTAAGCGCATCAAGCACCTCACTGATCACATGGGTGAGCACAAGAAGGATTTTGCAAGCCGTCGTGGTTTGCTGACAATGGTGGCACAGCGCCGCAAGCTTCTCGATTACCTTAAAGGTCAGTCAGACGAACGTTATGCTAAGCTCGTAAAAGGGCTAGGGCTTCGTCGCTAAATCAATTTTAGAAACGGTCACAGCAGAAACTGTGGCCGTTTTTGCTTATGCTGCCAGCATTGCGTTCTTTGTCTCGCGCTATCTGTCAGCTTCGGCTCAGCCTTAGAAAACTTTCATCAGGTCGTAATCATGACCTCGATCACTCTTTCCCAACTTTTTTTAGATAAGTTGGAGGCTTTGACGGAAAACAAACACAGAGACGCCAGTCCCCATCTGCTAACATATAATAAACAACCAGAACGCACACTGCGTCACACGGGGGCAAACAACAAAAAGAAGTAAAAGAAATGAATATGAATATTGAAAAAATAACGATCCCTGTGGGGTCGAACCCGATCACTATTGAGACGGGTAAGCTGGCCAAGTTGGCCGACGGCGCTGTCGAAATCAAATCAGGTGAAACTGTAGTGCTTGTCACAGCCGTTTCCCAATCAAAAATCCGTTCAGGGCAGACATGGTTCCCCCTGTCTGTTGAATACAAAGAGCGTGCTGCTGCTGCTGGCACTTTCCCTGGTGGCTACTTCAAGCGCGAGGGCCGCCCTACCGAAAAAGAGGTTCTTACCTGCCGCATGACTGACCGTCCATTGCGCCCACTCTTCCCGAAAGGCTATCTCTATGATACTCAGATCATCGCTTTAATGCTTGCTGCTGATGGCGAGAATGATGCTGATATCCTGAGCATGAATGGTGCATTTGCTGCCCTTTGCATCTCTGACATTCCATTTGCTGGACCTCTCGGTGCAGTGCGTGTGGGTCGTGTCGATGGTGAGTTTATCGTAAACCCAACATTTGAAGAGCGTGAAGACAGTGACCTTGATCTCGTATATGTTGGTAACAAGACCGATGTAGTCATGATCGAAGGTGCTGCTAACGAGCTTCCTGAAGCTGATTTTGTAAAAGCCCTGCACTTCGCGCAAGGCCACGTTACAACCATCGTTGAGGCTCTCGAAGCCTTTGCTGCCAAAGTAGGCAAGCCTAAGCGCGATTACACAGTGACTGTCGCTAAGGAAGATCTTCTTGAGATCGCCTACGAAATTGCAGGTGAGCGTATTGAAGGTGCCATCTACGCGGCTAATAAAATTGAGCGTGAGAAGAAAGTCGGAGCCCTCCGCGACGAAGTTGAAGCAGCGATCATGGAGCGTGCTCCTGAGACCACCGATTTCGAAATCGAGCAAGCATTTGAATACCTTCAGAAGAAGGCATTCCGTGTAAGCATCATGGAGAAAGGCATCCGTGCTGATGGCCGTGACATCGACACCCTGCGACCACTTTACTCAGAAGCTGGATCACTTCCACGTGTGCACGGGTCATCGATCTTCGCTCGTGGTGAAACTCAAGCTCTCGCAACTGCCACTCTCGCACCTGCTGATGAGTGTATGTATTTTGATAACTACGCAGGTGGTGAAGACAGCAAGCGCTTCTTCCTCCACTACAGCTTCCCTCCATTCTCCGTGGGTGAAGCCGGTCGCTTCGGTGGCATGAATCGTCGTGAAATTGGTCACGGTGCGCTCGCTGAGCGCTCTATTGAGCCAGTCATTCCATCCGTAGAGGACTTCCCATACGCCATGCGTGTGACCTCTGAGGTGCTTGAATCCAATGGCTCATCCTCTATGGCAACGGTTTGTTCCGGCACCATGGCTCTGCTTGACGCAGGTGTGCCACTCATTCGCCCCGTGGGTGCGATCGCAGTCGGTCTTGTTACTGAGTTGGACGAAAACGACAACATTAAGGAACACAAGACTCTGCTCGACATCATCGGCAGTGAAGATTTCTACGGTGACATGGACTTTAAAGTATGTGGAACCAGCGAAGGTGTGACAGGCTACCAGCTCGACCTTAAGCTTCCGGGTATCCCACTTTCTATCCTTGAGGAAGCTCTTGTGAAAGCTACTGATGCCCGTGTAATCGTTCTTAAGAAAATGGAAGACACTATCGCTGCTCCAGCTGCTCTTTCAGAGCACGCTCCACGTATCGAATCTACCAAGATCGATCCCGAGCGTATCGGTGAACTTATCGGGCCAGGAGGCAAGAACATCAAGGGTATCCAAGCTGAGTCTGGTGCTGACATCAACATCGAAGACGACGGCACTGTGCACGTCTACGCTTCCAAGAAAGAGAGCCTTGATCGTGCCATGGAGATGATCAAGCAGATGTTCGCAGAGGTCGAGGTTGGCACCGTATATACGGGAGCTATTGTCTCCACCACGAACTTCGGTGCTTTCATGCAGATCATGCCTGGCAAAGATGGCCTCATTCACATCTCCGAGCTGGCTGAGGGCCGGGTTGAGAAGACTGAGGACGTTGTTAAAAAAGGTGACACTGTCACGGCCAAGTGCATCGGCGTTGATGATCGTGGGCGCGTCAAGATGTCAATCCGCGCGGCATCTCGTGAAGCAAAGCAGCAAGAGGCTGCTGATGAAGCACCTGTCGAAGCATAACGCTTCCTTGCTAAGGTAAAAATTCAACAACGGCGAGTCACTCTGTGGCTTGCCGTTTTTTTTGGAGCAATCTATGATTGATAGATTCTGGTCACTCTGGGGGTGATTCCGGTCAACACCGCCCACGGGATCGTGTTGGCGAGTTGAGCTATTTCACTGACGAGAATATTCTCACCAAAGAGCTCTACCTCGTCGCCGCTTTTGCAATCGGGTAAGCTTGTGACATCAACCATGATTTGATCCATCGTGACACGCCCCAG